>SKRI01000045.1 GCA_007118565.1 Gemmatimonadota bacterium
CGGAAGTGCCGAGTGGAACGACGTGCGTCTCGCCGAGGGTAGCTTCGCGACCACCCTGGTCCGGTTGGGCGGAGGCTTCCACCCATCACCGCACACATCGCTGAGTGGCACGCTGCAGTACGACGACGTGAGCGAGATCGTCGGACTCTACAGTCGCTATCGTTGGACGGTGCGCCCCGGAAGCGACATCTTCTTCGTCTACACCCACAACTGGCGGAACCTCGACGACGGCCCTCTGGCCACGCTCGAGCGAGGCGCGATCTCGAAGCTGACGTACACCCACCGGTTCTGAGGAGGGAGCGACGGAGGCAGCGTCGGCTTGCGTCAGCCTCCTCCCAGCACCCGCACGGCCACCTTCCGCTCGCGCGGCCCGTCGAACTCGCAGAAGAAGATTCCCTGCCAGCGGCCCAGCACCAGATCGCCCCCGTCGACGATCACCGTCAGCGAAGGGCCGTAAAGGCTCGTCTTCTGGTGGCTGTCGCTGTTCCCCTCGGCGTGCCGGTAGTAGCTCTCGCGCTCGGGGACGAGCTCGCCGAGCTTGGCGGCGAGGTCGTGGGGCACGTCCGGGTCCGCATTCTCATTGATCGTGAGGCCTCCGGTCGTGTGCAGAGACTGCAGGACGGCGATCCCCTCGACCGTCCCCGCCGCACGCACGATCTCGCGCACCTCGTCCGTGATGTCGATCAGCTCGTTCCGCTCCTTCGAGCGGATGTGAACGGTTTCCATGGCGTCAGCGTCCGGCTGGAAGCGATAAGGATGGGAGATGGAGCGCTGCCGTCAGCGGCAGTCCCCTCGCCCGGAAGTGCCGACACCCCCGTTCGCTACGGCGAACGGGAGCGCCGGCATCGTTACCGCCTACGTCATCTCCCTCCCGCCCCTCCCGGATTGGATCGTGGGTCGCCCTGCTGCTCTCCGGCGGCCACCGCGAATGGCGTCTCGTACGGACCCTGCTCCCCCACGTGCACGATGAACTTGTAGCTCCCGGGCTGCGGGAAGCGCACGCCCACCAGGGTGAAAACCTGGTTGGCGGTGGAGAACCCGCCCGGCTCGACCCGCGGCGCCTGGATTTCCCCGTTCGCCTCGAACATCACGCCGCCGTCCTCGTCCACCAGCCGGACGTGGACCGGGTAGCGCCGGCCGGAGTCGGCGTACTCCGCCTGCACCCGGAAGGCGAAGACCATCCGGGGGTGAACGGTGGGAAATCGACTGGCGGTGATCCGGTCGAAGATGCCGAGGACGTTGAGCTTTCCTTCCTGCGACACATTCGCCTCGTCGGCCAGGAAGGCGACGGGAATCTTCACGTATTCTCCGGTGCGTGATGGCGGGATCGGTCGAGGTCTAGGAGCGGAACAAGGGCCGTGCCGGGCGGCCCAGAGGCGCTAGCGCGCCGGCACCGGGCAGGGCTCGGGGGACCGCCGCACCCAGATCTCCGAGACCTCCGTCCCCTCGGGGATTCCGGCACGCTCGAGCGGAACGGGAGCCTCGGCTCGGGCGGCGGCGTCGAGCCGGAACTCGAGCCCCGGCGCGGTGGGGAAGAAGGCGAGCGCGGCACCGTCCGACCCGCGGACGCACCCGTGGCCGTACGCCTTGCGGAGACGCTCCAGCGGCGATCCAACCCCGACACCGGTATCGAGGCGGAGCCCGGGCTCGGAGACGATGACCCGCACGACGATTCCCTCCGTGATCCAGGCCAGCGCCTCCCTTCCCTCCGCCACAGGAACCACGATCGCACTCTGCCCGTCGATCACCGTATCACGCGCTGCCGGCACCTGCTCGCGGAGGACGCCCGCCTCCGCCCCGAGGCGGGCGGGCCCCACCCCCTCCGCGGTGACGAAAGGCGCCCGTCGCTCCCAGGCCGCGGTCACGGGAACGCGCACGTCCCCGCCGATCGCGAGCACCTCGCCGGCTTCGCCCGTGATCCATGTCCGGATCACGCTGCCGAGCCGCTCCGTCTCCGGCGGCTCATCCTCGGGGCGCTGCACGGCCTGCGTCACCGTCCAGGAGTCTCCGGGGTCCAACCCCCCGGGCGGGCCTTGGAAGGTCATCCGCACCCCCCATTCGCTCTCGTGGACCTCCGCCGCCTCGTCTCCGCGGGCAACCCGGATCCAGCCGGGCACCACAAGGTGGAGGGTGATCGGGTCGGCGACGCCATCTCCCTCATTGCGCACCTCGATCTCGATCTCCTCCTCCGCACCCCGGCCCATGCGGGAAGGAGCCACGACCTCCACCACCAGCGCAGCGCCGTCGACCGCCACCGGGTCGTCCTCGCGCGGAGGTGGCTCCTCGCAGCCGGAGGCGAGGAGCGCGAACGCTGCCAGGAGGGGAAGATATCGCATCGGCAAGGTCAGCAGGGTCAGGGGCAATCGTCACGGCCGTCGCGAACCCAGAGGGAGCGAACCCGGGCCGAGGATGGAAGTCCTTCCGCGTCGGCCGCCGCGCTTTCCACGCCCTCCAGGGCAAAGCTCACCCCCGGCTCCGCCGGGAACCAGACGGCCACGCGCCCCTCCCCGACGCCGACGCACGTCTCTCCGTACGCCTCGCGCAGCTCGGAGAGCGTGGAGCCCACGCCGAGCCCGGCCGCCGTCCGCACGCCCCTGTCCCGCGTCTCGATGAGGTCGACCCGCCCGTCCGCGATCCGTGCCACCACGTGCGCGTCGTCCGCCAACGGGGCGGTGATGCCTCGCTCCTGCATCCCCTCGGCGGTCCAGGTCGTATCGCGTGCTTCGGGCGCAGCCTCGCGCACCTCCTCCGGCGTCATGCCGAGCCGGACCGGACCGATCCGGTCGCGTGCCACGCGGGCGACGGCCTCCTCGTCCACGGCGGCACCCCCCGCCACCCGGGTAACGAGGGTGTCGAGCTCGAGGCGGCTACGGACCTCGGCGCCCAGCACCTCGCCCCCCTCGCCGACCAGTCGGGCGCGGATCGTCCGGTCCCCGAGCGGGCGCCCCGTCTCCCACCACTCCCGCGGCGGGATACGAAAGCTTTGGGTGACGCGTGCGGTTTCCCCGGGCTCGATCCCGGGCTCGGCCGGACGGTAGGAGAGACGGATCTCATCTTCCTCCGAGGCGACCATGGTCACCTCGGTCCCGGTGGGCTCGACCCGACCCACCTCGATCCAGTCCGGCAGGAAGAGCTCGATGCGAGCGTCGTCCCGCATTCGCTCGCTCGTGTTCTCCAGCACGAGGAGAACCGCCCCTTCCTCACCCATGCCGAGCGTTCCGGGGATCTCCATGGAGAGCGCCAGCTCGCCGGAGTCGGCAGAGCGCTCCAGATACTCGCAGCCGGTCATGACGAGGACGGCGGTCGCGAGCGGGATGATGCGGCGTGTGAGCATGAGCAGGAAATCTCTCTGCCTTGGAAGGGAATCGTTCACGCCCGATCGAGTGCCAGAATCGCACCAACCGCACCGGCACGTCCCTCTTTGTGCCCCGGGGTGGGTCTCTCTATCTTGGATTGCTCCGAACCAATTTCCGGCGCAGGCTGCGCCGCGCGACGATATCGCCAGATTCCATGTCCGACCGAAAGCTTGATCAGGACGCTCCCGCGCTGAACCGCGCCAGCCGCACCGGCGAGTCCACCGAGGACGAGCGGCTGCTCGAGTCCCACCCCAAAGAGGAGGCCCGACCTCGCGACTTCACCAAGTCCGATCCGTGGCGGGTCTTCCGCATCATGGGGGAGTTCGTTGAGGGATTCGACACCCTGGCGCGCACGGAGAAGGCCGTCAGCATCTTCGGATCGGCACGGGTGCGCCCGGACGATCCGCAGTACCTGGACGCCGAAAAAACGGCCCGGCTCCTGGCCGAGGCGGGCTTCGGCGTCATTACCGGCGGCGGACCGGGGATCATGGAGGCGGCCAACAAGGGGGCCAAGGAGGCGGGCGGGATCTCGATCGGCTGCAACATCGAGCTTCCCTTCGAGCAGGGGATGAATCCGTTCGTGGATGTAGCGGTCAACTTCCGCTACTTCTTCGTGCGGAAGACGATGTTCGTGAAGTATGCCGATGCCTTCGTCATCTTTCCCGGCGGCTTCGGCACCCTCGACGAGCTCTTCGAGGCGCTGACGCTGATCCAGACCGGCAAGGTGCGCGACTTCCCGGTCATCCTCTTCGGAAGCGGCTACTGGCAGGGGATGCTCGACTGGATCCGCGACACGATGCTCGCCGAGGGGAAGGTGAGCGAGAGCGACATGGATCTGCTGGTGGTCACCGACGATCCGTACGAGGTGGTGCGCGTCGTCCAGGACTGCCACGAGAACGGACAGGCAGGCTACCGGCAGGTCGCGAGCGCCACGCGGCGCTGATCCTGCACGCGCGTCCGGGCCTTACGAAGTCACCATTTTCCGCTAGCCAACCAAATCCATGCCGTCCGCTCCGGTCACCGACTTCATCCGCCACCACTACCGCCACTTCAACGCCGCCGCCCTCGTCGATGCGGCGGATGGGTACCGCAAGCATCTGGACGACGGCGGGGCCATGCTCGTTACGCTCGCCGGTGCCATGAGCACCGCCGAGCTCGGGCTCTCCCTGGCCGAGATGATCCGGCAGGACAAGGTGCACGCCATCTCCTGCACGGGAGCCAACCTCGAGGAGGACGTCTTCAATCTCGTGGCCCACGAGTGCTACGAGCGCGTCCCGCACTACCGCCAGCTCACCCCCCAGGACGAGCAGGCGCTGCTCGAGCGCCACATGAACCGGGTGACCGACACCTGCATCCCCGAGGCGGAGGCCATGCGGCGGATCGAGAAGGAGATGGTGGCCGAGTGGCAGGCGGCCGAGGAGCGGGGGGAGCGGCTCTTCCCCCACGAGTTCCTCTACCGGCTTCTCATGAGCGGACGGCTGGAGAAGGAGTACCAGATCGATCCGAAGGACTCGTGGCTGATGGCCGCGGCCGAGCGCGACCTTCCCATGGTGGTGCCGGGGTGGGAGGACTCCACGCTCGGCAACATGTTCGCGGCACACGTGATCGATGGGGATGTCAGGAACGTGCACACGGTGCGCACGGGCATCGAGTACATGACGCACTTCGCCGAGTGGTACGAGAGAACGGGCGCCGAGCGGTCGATCGGCTTCTTCCAGATCGGGGGCGGCATCGCCGGCGACTTCCCCATCTGCGTCGTCCCCATGCTCCATCAGGATCTCCAGCGCGAGGAGGCGCCGCTCTGGGGGTACTTCTGCCAGATCAGCGACTCCACCACCAGCTACGGATCCTACTCCGGCGCGGTGCCGAGCGAGAAGATCACCTGGGGGAAGCTCGGGGTGGACACGCCCTCGCACATCATCGAGTCCGACGCTTCGATCGTCGCCCCGCTGGTCTTCGCGCTGGTGCTCGGCTGGTAGGGGCAGCGCACGACCCGTCTCCCCGAATCGGCGGATCCCCGATGGAGGCCGACGAGCTGCGACGCCTGATCGACACGCGGCGCGACCTGCACCGCCATCCCGAGCTCGCCTACCAGGAGCGGCGCACTGCCGGCATCGTGGCGGAGCGGCTCGCCGCGGCAGGGTACGCGGTCGAGACCGGGGTTTCGGAGACCGGCGTGGTCGGGACGCTCGAGGGGGGTGGGGGAGATGGCCCCACCGTGCTCCTCCGGGCGGACATGGACGCGCTCGCCATCGACGAGGACACTACCCACGATTTTGCCTCGACCGTCCCCGGCGTGATGCACGCCTGCGGGCACGACGGGCACGTGGCCGTAGGACTCGCGGTGGCGGAGCGGCTGGCCGGCTCCCGAAACGAGTGGGCGGGCACCGTGCGCTGCGTCTTCCAGCCCGCGGAGGAGGGGAAGGGCGGCGCGCGTCGCATGGTGGAGGCGGGGGTGCACGAGGGCGCGGCTCTCGCCCTCGGCCTGCACCTCTGGCTCGGGCTCCCCTCCGGCGTGGTCGGGATCACCGCGGGGCCCTTCATGGCCGGCGCCCTCGTCTTCCGTATCGTGATCCACGGTCGGGGAGGTCACGGGGCCATTCCCCACGAGGCGATCGACCCGATCGTCGCCGGCAGCCAGGTGGTGAGCGCCCTGCAGACTATCGTCAGCCGCGAGCTGTCCCCGGCCGAGCCCGCCGTGATCTCCGTCGGCACCTTCCGGGCGGGAGACGCCGCGAACGTCATCCCGGAGAGGGCCGTCCTCGAGGGCACCGCGCGCGCCTTCGACGAGACCACCCTCCGCCACCTCCGCCGGAGGATCGAGGAGGTCGCCGTGCGGGTCTCGGGGGCGATGGGCGCCAGCGCCGAGGTCACCTTCCCCCAGGCGGAGGTCCCCACCGTCAACGACCCGGCGATCACGGACATGGTGCGTGAGACGGCCGAGGCCGTGGTCGGCCCTGATCGCATGGTAGTGGGCAGCGCCGCGCGCACGATGGCCTCCGAGGATTTCGGCGCCTTCCTGAAGCATCTGCCGGGCTGCTACTTCTTCGTCGGCGCCCGGAACCGGGAGATGGGGGCCGTTCATCCCCACCATTCCCCGCACTTCGACATCTGCGAGGAGGCGCTGCCGGTCGCGGTCGCGGTCCTAGAGCGCGCCGCCCGTCGGTTCCTCCGAGCGGGTGCCCCGCGAGGGAGCGCATGAGCACGCGGAAAGGCTGGCAGTACGCCAATCGGTGGGCGCTGGTGACCGGGGCATCCTCCGGGCTGGGAGACGCCTTCGCGCGCACCCTGGCGGCGCGCGGAATGAACCTCGTGCTCACGGCGCGCCGCGAGGAGCGGCTCCGCGCGCTGGCGGAGGAGCTCGAGCGCAGCCACGGAGCCGAGACGGTGGTGGTGGCCGGGGATCTCGCCGCCTCCGGCGCACCCGCGCGCGTCTGGGAGGAGGCCACCGAGGGACGCCACATCCATCTCCTGGTCAACAACGCGGGCTTCGGCGCGCAGGGCAGATTCGATGAAGTCCCGCTCGCGCGGCAGATGGAGATGGTACGGGTCAATGTCGTGGCACTCCTCGAGCTGATGCACCGCGCCCTCCCACCGATGCGCGTCCGCGGCGAGGGGGGCGTCATCAACGTAGCCTCGATCGCAGCCTTCCAGCCCGTCCCCGCTTACGCCACCTACGGCGCCACCAAGGCCTTCGTCCAGTCGCTCAGCGAGGCGGCCTGGGCGGAGAACCGTGATGCCGGCGTGCGGATCCTCGCGCTCGCTCCCGGCCGCACCCCGACCGAGTTCCAGGAGGTGGCGGGATCCGGGTCGCTCGCTGGGAGCCCCGGCGTGCTCCCCCCGGACGAGGTGGTGCGGCAGGGGCTCGTGGCGCTCGAGCGGGAGAGGTCACACATCGTTCCCGGTCTGGCCAACGCAGCCGGCTCCGTCGCGAGCCGGCTGCTCCCACGGGGAGCGATGGCCCGCATTACGGGCTGGGTGTCGGCGAAGCTCTGACCCCCGCCCTGGCACACCTCTCGCGGATCCGGCGTTGACATCGTGCAGGCGCCCGCCCGATTCCACCCCCTTCCGGAGGAGAGAATGGCCAACGGTGATCCGCAGCAACCGGCATCCCAGCAGCCCCAGCAGCAGCCGCCCCAGCAGAGACCTGCCGACGGTGGCGGCAGCGGAGCCCTCTACGCCACGCTGGTCATCGTCGTGGTCCTCGTCCTGGTGGTGATCCTCTGGATCTCGGGCGCCTTCGGGGGTGGGACCGCGCCCGACACGGGGACCGACATCGATGCCGACATCCGTATCGAGACACCGGGGAATGGAAACGGGAACGGCGCCCCCGCGCCGGATGGGCCCGGAACCGACGACGGATAGAGACCGGCCGGACCGGACAGGAGAAAGGGGGGCGTGGCCTGTAGGTCCGCTCCCCTTTTCATCGCGCGGCGCACCTCGTTGCCCGAAAGTGGCCGGATGGCTAGGTTCGAGGGCTGATCGAGGTCCGGAGAGATGCGACCAGGAGAAGAGACGTGAGCGTGAGCGCCACCCCCGACAGGTCGGCGGGAAGCTACGGATACACGCCGAAGGGCAAGGACAACGGCGTGGTGAAGAGCAAGGGACGCCCGGACCTCCACCTGCAGGAGGGCCAGGAGGTGGTTCCCTTCCGTTCCCGCAAGCCTGAATGGCTCAAGGTGAAGGCGCCGGGAGGAAGGAACTATCTCCGGCTGCAGAAGCTGATGCGGGAGCAGGGTCTCCACACCGTGTGCGAGGAGGCCCACTGCCCGAACATCGGAGAGTGCTGGGAGAGCGGCACCGCCACCTTCATGATCCTGGGCGACGTCTGCACCCGGGCCTGCAAGTACTGCGCGGTGGCCCACGGCATGCCCGCCGAGCTGGACGAGGACGAGCCGCGCCGGGTGGCGGATTCGGCGGTGACTATGGGCCTCGAGCACGCCGTCATCACCTCGGTGAACCGGGACGAGCTCCCGGACGGTGGGGCCGGGATCTATGCCGCCACCATCCGCGAGATTCACAGCCGGCTCCCGGGCTGCTCGGTAGAGGTGCTCATCCCCGATTTCAAGGGGAACGAGAAGGCGCTACGCACCGTGGTCGAGGCGAAGCCGGAGATCCTGGCCCACAACGTGGACACGGTGGAGCGGATGATGCGCATGATCCGCCCGGGAGGGAACTACCGCCGCTCGATCTCCTTCCTTGGCGCCATCAAGAAGATGGACGCCTGCATGCTCACCAAGAGCGCCGTCATCCTCGGCATGGGGGAGACGGAGGACGAGATCCGGCGGACCATGGAGGAGCTGCGCGAAGCGTCCGTGGACATCCTGACGCTCGGGCAGTACCTGCGCCCCTCGGCGCTCCACATCCCGCTAGCCCGATGGGTCCACCCGGACGAGTTCGCGCGGTGGAAGGAGGTCGGTGAGCGGGAGATGGGATACAAGCACGTCGAGTCCGGCCCCCTCGTGCGCTCCTCGTACCATGCCAAGGAGCAGGCGCGGGAGCTGGAGGCCGGCGGGCCGGGTCGGATCACCGAGATCGTGGACGCCGACATCGACTCGCCGGTCGAGATCGACGAGGTCGAGGCGCGTCGCCGCGCGGTATACGCCGGCACGGTACCCGGCCAGCCCTCGGAGAAGCAGCTCGTGCAGCTCGGAAGTCTCTAGTCGCTGATGACGACGGCGGCCGCGCGGCGGCGCCGCACCGCAGATACGCCGATCGGTTCCCATGGCTGAATCAACGAAGAAGAAAAAGAAGGGCGGGCGGAAGAAATCCGACGCCGAGATGGAGGTAAAGGCCGAGGAGGCCTCCGAGCAGGCGGATGTCTCCGAGGAGACGACCGACCAGGAGGCCATCGCCGCCGAGTCTGCCGGGGACGAGACCACGGATGAGGGGGACAACCAGGTCGCCGCTCCCAAGCGTCCCGACCCTGACTGGCAGAAGGCCGAGAAACCCGACCTATCCCTCGACGAACGGCTGCAGGGGCTGGAGGAGGACCAGCTCCGCCAGATGATGAAGGACATGCTCCTGGCGCGGCGTTTCGAGGAGAAGGCAGCCGAGGCGTACGCCCTCGGCAAGATCGGCGGCTTCTGCCACCTGTACATCGGGCAGGAGGCGGTGGTCACCGGCGCGGTGCACGCCCAGACTCCCGACGACTACGTGATGACCGCCTACCGCGAGCATGCCCACGCCCTCCAGGTGGGCATGGAGCCGGGCGTGGTCATGGCGGAGCTCTTCGGGAAGGAGACGGGCTGCTCACGCGGGAAGGGCGGCTCCATGCACATGTTCGACAAGGAGCGCAACTACCTGGGCGGCCACGGGATCGTGGGCGGCCAGGTCCCGCTCGCGCTCGGCGTTGCCTGGGCCATCAAGTACCGCAAGGAAGAGCGGGTCATGCAGGTTTACATGGGGGAGGCCGCCGTCAATCAGGGAGCCTTCCACGAATCGCTGAACATGGCGGCCCTCTGGGGGCTGCCGGTCGTCTTCATCGTGGAGAACAACCGGTTCGGCATGGGAACGGCGTGGGAGCGCGCATCTTCCCTCTACGACATCTCCCAGAAGAGCAAGGCGTATGCGATGCCGGGGCGGGTGGCGGACGGAATGGACGTGCTGGACATGTACCGGGTGACGAAGGAGGCGGTGGATCGAGCCCGCGAGGACAGCGGCCCAACGCTCATCGAGGCCCGCACCTACCGGTTCGTGGGACACTCGATGTCCGATCCGGTCCACGGCGTCTACCGGACCAAGGAGGACGTGGAGGAGCACAAGGAGCAGAAGGATCCGATCCGTCTCTTCGCGGACGTCCTGGACGAGGCCGGCATCGTCTCGCAGGAGGAGCTCGAGGAGATGGACGATGAGGCCAAACGGATCTCCGCCGAGTCGGTGGAGTTCGCCGACGAGGCGCCCGACCCGGAGCCGAGCGCTCTGTACGAGGACGTCTACGCGAACGAGGACGTCAACGGCAGACTCTACTTCGACGGGAGGGAAAGGCCCTGAGCCTTTTCCCTCAGCAATCTTTCCCTGGACCGCCGGCGGCTCCAGGGGCCAGCCGGGACCCGTGAGCTGCGGCGTCCGGCGACGGATCGGGGAGGGCTCCGATCCCCGCGAGGAGGCGAAGCGCTCCGGAGCGGTCTACGAAACGCGACGACGATAGAAACGGAATGGCCGAGATCACCTACCGCGAGGCACTCAACCAGGCGCTCGCCGAGGAGATGGAGCGGGACCCCGACGTCTTCCTCATGGGCGAGGAAGTCGGCGTCTACAACGGCGCGTACAAGGTCTCCAAGGGGCTCCTCGATCGCTTCGGCGAGATGAGGGTCGTTGACACGCCGATCACCGAGCTGGGCTTCACCGGCCTCGGCGTGGGCTCCGCCATGGTCGGACTCCGCCCGGTCATCGAATTCATGACCTACAACTTCTCCATCCTGGCCTTCGACCAGGTGGTGAACTCGGCGGCCAAGCTGCTCTCCATGAGCGGCGGTCAGTTCCCCATCCCCATCACCTTCCGGGGGCCGACCGGCGCGGCGCTCCAGCTCTCCGCCCAGCACTCGCAGGCGCTGGAGGCCATGTACGCCCACTTTCCGGGGATCAAGGTCGTCGTGCCGGGAACGCCCGCCGATGCCAAGGGGCTGCTCAAGACCTCCATCCGTGACGACGACCCGGTCGCCTTTTTCGAAGGCGAGATGCTGTACAACATCAAGGGCGAGGTCCCGGAGGACGAGGACTTCACCATCCCGCTCGGCGTGGCCGAGGTGAAGAACGAGGGGTCCGACGTCTCGATCATCACCCACGGGAAGATGGTCCATGTGGCGCTGCAGGCGGCCGGGAAGCTGGCGGAGGACGAGGTGAGCGCCGAGGTTCTCGACCTCCGCTGCCTCCGCCCCCTCGACACCGATGCCATCCTGGCTACCGTTGCCAAGACCAACCGGGTGGTGATCCTGGAGGAGGGATGGCCGTACGGCGGCATCTCCACTACGCTGACGACGCTCATCCAGGAGGAGGCCTTCGACCACCTCGACGCGCCCATCCTACGGGTCACGCAGGCGGACGTTCCGATGCCCTACGCCAAGGGGCTCGAGAAGCTCGCGAAGCCCAGCGTCGAGCGCGTGGTCGAGCAGGTGAACAAGGTCCTCTATCGTTGAGATCCAATCGTTGACAGCTGACACCTGATCGCTAGCCAATGGCCACGAAAGTCTACATGGAAGCCCTGTCCCCCACCATGGAGGAGGGACGGATCAGCAGCTGGCTCAAGAACGAGGGGGACGAGGTCACCGAGGGCGACGTCCTGGCCGAGGTGGAGACGGACAAGGCCACGATGGAGCTTTCCGCCCGCGGGGCAGGCGTGCTGCGCAAGCGGATGCTCGACGAGGGCGGCGTCGCCAATGTAGGAGATGTGATCGCCGTGATCGCAGCGGAGGACGAGGACATTTCCGATCTGGCCGGCGGAGAGCCTTCTGGCGACGGTGACGCAGGTGCCGCCGAAGCTCCGGAGAAGGACGAGAAGAAGGAAAAGAAGGAAGAGGAGAAGCCGGAAGCCAAAAAGGCCGGCGGCGAGGTCCAGGAGACGAAGGAGAGGGCGGAGCCCGCCCGCACCGAGACCGGCAACGGAAAACGGGACGGCGGCCGGGTCAAGGCATCCCCGCTGGCGCGCCGACTCGCCGAGGAATCCGGGCTCGAGCTCGGAAGCGTGGAGGGATCCGGTCCGGGGGGCAGGATCGTGAAGCGGGACATCGAGGCCGCCCTCGAAGGTGGCGCTCCCGCCGCCGAAGCCGAGATGGCGCCGGAAGTTGCGGTCCCGACCCACGAGGCCGGACCGGCGGAAGGTGCGGCGTACGAGGACGTCCCCCTCTCCCAGATGCGGAAGACGATCGCGCGCCGGCTCAGCCAGTCGATCGGCCCGGTCCCGCACTTCTTCCTCACGCGCGAGGTGGATATGTCCGAGGGCATGCGCCTCCGCAAACGGCTCAACGAGCGGTTCGCGGACGAGGGACGCAAGGCCTCGGTGAACGACCTCGTGGTGAAGGCCGCCGCCATGGCGCTGCGGAGGCACCCCTGGGTGAATGCCGCCTGGACCGGCGACGCGGTGCGGAAGTTCAACGTCGCCCACATCGGCATCGCCGTGGCGGTCGAGGAGGGGCTCATCACCCCCGTGGTGCGGGACGCCGACAGGAAGGGGATGATGGAGATCGGCGCCGAGGTCCGGGAGCTGGCCGGGCGTGCGCGGGACAAGAAGCTCAAGCCGGAGGAGTACTCCGGCTCCACCTTCTCCATCTCCAATCTAGGGATGTTCGGGATCGAGGAGTTCACGGCGGTGATCAACCCGCCGGAAGCGGCGATCCTCGCGGTCGGCGCGGTCAAGGAGAAGCCGGTGGCGGTGGATGGCGCGGTGCTGGTTCAGCCCAGGATGCGTATCACCCTCTCCTGCGACCACCGCGTGATCGACGGGGCCACTGGAGCCGAGTTCCTGCAGACCCTGGTCGCCTACCTCGAGGATCCGATGATGATGGTGGCCTAGCCTTTAGCCCCACCGCTTCAGAAGTCGAACGCCCCGTCCGAGGAATCGGACGGGGCGTTTTTCCGTGCAGGGACCTCCCCTTTCGCCAGCAGGTCGCTGAAGAATTGGATTTCTCACGCTCCTCGGCCGCAGGAAGCGGGGACACCGGAGCGGGAGATGGCGGGGCGAAGCGACCTGCTAGCGGCCGTTGCCGTGGCGCCGCCCCGGCTCCTGGGTCCAGACCACGATTACTCCGCACATGGCCGTACCCCGGTTGAACTCGACGGGGATCTCCGAGGCACCCCGGTACACCTCCACCGCCAGGACGTCGGGAGCGGCGATCTCGGAGGGACTCATGTTGAAGACCCGCATCCCGTCGATGTAAAACTGCATCGGGCAGCGGCGGCCCGCGATGGAGGCGCGTGCGGATGCAACGTCGCAGCCGCCGAACCGGCAATCTACGCGAAGACCGGGAACGTCGCGGAGCAGGTCGGCAAACTGGTGCGGGCGCCGCCTGGCGATGTCGTCGGGGGTGATGAAGTGCCCCATCGATCGCGATTCACGCTGATAGAACTCGTCGAGCTTGCGAGGCGGAGTGCGCTCGGCCGCGACCCGGACCTCGGCCAGACGGAGCGGATCGACCGCCAGAGCGATGCGGAGCGAAGCGGGGCGGCCCTCCTCCACGACGATGTTGCGGGATGTGCTGGAGTAGCCGAGGCGGCTTGCCGTGACCCGGTGCAGACCGCGGTTCGGAACCGTGATCTCGGCCCTGCCCGCCTGATCCGTCACGGCCCGTCGGTCGGTTCCCGAGATCTGAACGAGCGCGCCCGGTATCGGTTCCGCCTCGGCACCCTCCTCGATCACGGTGATCGAGACCAAGAGGGGATCCTGGGGCTGCTGGGAGAAGCCCGGGGTCGGGAAGAGGACGGCGGCGCCAAGGGTCAGCGCAGCCGCGAGAGCGAGGGGTCGCATCGGCGACCTCCTGTTCAGAACGAGAAATTTTTGATGCGAACGGGCGTCCGTTCACATCGAATCTAACGAAAACGTCCGTTCAGTTGAAGGGCGCGAGGTGGGCGCCGGCTTTACCTGCTTCGCTCCGCGTGGGGACCGGTCCCCCGGGTGTGGATGACGAGGGCGCCGAACTCACCCCGCCCGCCGAAGCGGGAGCGGCTCTCGATCGGATTCAGGTACTCCAGACTCTCCACCTGGTTCAGCTGAAGGCTAGCAAGGAAGGCGGTGCCCTGCTCTCCCGGCATCGGCATACCGTCCACCACGACCAGCAGGGAGCGGCAGGTATCCACCACCTGATCCTCTGCCCGCGGATTGGCTTCCACCAGCCCCCCGCTCGCGGGACCTGCACGCGCGGGCGCTTCGATGCAGATCCCCGACTCGATTCCGCTGTAGGGATGGAACATCGGCCGGGCGGTGACGCCCGGGAAACGCCGCGCAAGATCTCCCACATTCCCCGCCCCGGCATACCGCTCGATGTCCTCGCGCGTGAAGAGATCCTGCCGCGTGCCGCGGGCGCGCGCAGCGCGCTCCCTGTCCGAGCGGACCTCCACCTCGAACCCCTCGATGGCGAGAGCCTGCGCGGGGAGGCGGATCGTGAGGTCTGTCGGCTCCTCGCGCGCCACCTCCACCGTCTCGGTTCGGGTGCCGTAACCCAGGTGATTGATCTCCAGCGCGTGCTCCCCCGGGGGCACCTCCGCGAAGGTGAAGCCGCCGCCGGCGTCCGTTACCACCTCGAGATCGAGCCGGGGGAGGCGCAGGCGCGCATTGGCGATGGGGGATCCATCACCCCAGTCGATCAGGCGGCCGGTCAGGCGAACCGGATCCGCGGTGCCGATCAGCAGGTCCTGGTGGTTGGGGCCTCCCGCGGCTGTCAGCTCCACCGGGCGTCCCTCACGGCCGGTGAAGGAGGGGGTGAGCACCACTTCCGCTCCGGCGGGGACGTCACAGATCCGGTAGCTGCCGTCCGGGCCGGCCTCCGCGACAGCCTCCCCACCTCGCCAACGTGCAACCACGCGGGAGCGCGGCAAGGGAGTATCCGATCCGGCATCGTGGACGCGTCCCACGACCGGAGCGGGAGCGTCGCCGCACTCCGCGGCCAGGAGTGTCCCGAGCGAAGGGGTGGCGAAGTCGGCCACGGATTCGCCTCCCCGCTCCAGGACGACGCGGCGCGGTGGAAGCCGGACGCCCGTCACATCGAAGCGGGGATGATGGGCCGCGACCGTGTACTCCCCGTCGGGTAGGCCTTCAAGCCGGTAGCGCCCCTCCTCGTCCGTCTCGGTTCGGTACTGCGTGCCGTCCAGATAGACCGCCGCCCCGGCCAGCGGAGCGTTGTGCACGCTGTCGAAGACCTCCCCGGTGAGGGTGGCGCGGACGGCGCGGTGGACGGCGCTACCCCCACCTTCGTCCATCTCGGTGACCTCGCCCCCCTCCTCCACGATTCCCGCCAGCACCACCGTCCGACCGGTGGTTCCGGGGACTGGCGCCCGCTCCGAGCGGTGCTCGATCTGCGGCATGCGGATCCACCATCGCGGAATCATCCACGCCCCGGTGGGGAGTCGCCGAAACTCGACCCGCCCGCCGATCTGGCTTCTCCACTGCCGCACCTCCCGATCGAGGTAGGTGTATTCGAGCAAGCGGAGCTCGCTCGATGACCGGTCGATCCAGAGCGTGCCGCTGATCCCGGCGGGGCCGCCCCGCCTCCCGATCGGCTCGAAGGCCAGACCGACCGCTCCCTCGGGATCCTCGGGTCCGGCCTCCACTCCGCGGAAGCAGTAGCTGTCCAGGAAATCGTCCGAGACCAGGGTGTGCGCGTCCGGCGCATAGTAGATCCGATCCCCGTTCCGCTCCTCGACAAACCCCGTCTCCAGCAGGCGGTCCACGTCCATGGCCGCGAACGGTGCGTCTCCGTAGCCGGTGTAGCTGGACGACTCCTCCGCGCGCACGCGGCCGGCACGGTCGAGCTCGCGGGTGTAGCGAACCGCGGAGAAGCGCAGCAGCCGCTGCCGTTCGGTGAAGGCGGTCGCCTCGAGCGCCTTGCGCGCCTCCTCCCAGAGGGTCGCGGCGAGCATACCCTCTTCGGGGCGGACGTGACAGCGCCGCTCCGCCCGCACCGAGACACCTTCCAGGGAGATGGCGCGCGTCGGGATGTCGAGCGTCCGGGTTACGGTCTCGCCGGCCGCGACCGTAATCGGGTCCGATGGACGCGTCTCGTACCCGATACGCTCCGCCTGCACCCGGTAGCTCCCCGGCTCGGGGAGGGTGATGCGGAATGCGCCGTCCGCGCCGGAGAGCGTTCCGGCCACGCGCGCGCCCCGCTCGTCGAGCGCGACCACCAGCGCTCCATCGATGACGGTACCGGAGCCGGCTTCACGGATGACGCCTTCGATGGCCTGGGCGCTCCCCGCGGCGGGGAGGAGGAAGAGGAGGATCGACGTGGCGAGGCACGTCGGGAGGAGGGTACGCATGGTGATCATTCGCTGAAGCGGGCATCCGCCCTCCAGGAGGAGGAGGGGTCCTGCCGGGTAGACGCCACCTCCTTGCAAGCTAGGCAGATAGCTCCCGACGATCAAGGCCCGCTTCCGGCGGCTCCGTCTACATCATTCCGTCAAGCGAGAGGTGGAGACGCCACCCCGCATCCGGGCGGATGCCGCGCGCCAGATCGACCCGGACGAGCCCGTCGAGCAGCCCCGCGCCCACCCCGGCGGACCAGGCAGCCCCGCCGGCAAGGAGGTCGTCACGCGGTCCCGCCCAACCGGTATCGGTGAAGGCGATCAGGCGCGCGGCGGGCACGCCGCGGCCGACCTCCAGACGACCCCGGAGGTGCGCATCGCCCCGCTGCTCCCCCGTTCGAAATCCGCGGACCGAGCGAACGCCTCCCACCGCCCACTCCCGCTGCGGAGGTAGGTCGCCCACGGACGTGCCGCCGCCGGCCGCTAGCGCCGCGTCCCATCTCCCCCCGAGCGGTACGGCGACGCTTCCTAGGAGCTCCGGCCGCAGGTAGGAGAAGGTTCCGGTGGCCAGCTCGGCGGCCCCCTCCAGCCGGATGCGGGGTAGCCGCGGATCGGCGCCGCCCCAGCTCCGCCAGCGGCGGACATCGATCCCGAACTGCGTCGCGGGTACGGCCTCGATGTTCGGCCGGTCGTCCCCCTCGCGGCCGAGGAGGGAGGGAACGTCGAGTCGGCGACCGAGCTCGGCGGGCTCCTGCCGCTCGGCGAAGGCGCGGATTCGGAAGCGCTGCGGATCGGCCGGCGGGGGCGTCCAGAGAAGCTCGCCACCCAGCGTCCGGAAGTAGTCCCCCTCGTCCCGGCCGAGGAGGAAGGCCCGGGCTGAGTTGCCGAGGCCCAGGCCGCCGTCCCGCGGCTCCCGCTCCGCCAGGCGCCGGTACGCGCCGGCACGCAGCCCCGCCCGCCTCCCGGTGCCCCGGAGCCAGAGCTCTGCGTTCGGCTCCAGATCCCCGGAGCCCAGGCGGAGCTCGCTTCCCACGACGAGCGGGCCCGCATATAACTCGGCGGCCAGCCCGAGCGAGAGCCCCTCCACCCGGTTGTACCGGACGAGACCGAGGTCGTCGCGCGGCGTACGTAGGGCAAGGGCGGGGCGGCGCCAGGGCACTTCGGCGGTGGCTTCGAGCCGCTCGAATACTGCCTCAAGCCTCGTCCCGTCGAGAAGGGGAGGGTCTGAGGCGGACACTCGCGGCGGAAGCTCCGGGCTCTCGACCAGCTCCCGCGGATCCCGCGGTGCACGGACAATTATTTCCGGGCAGTCGTCTCCCCGGCACCGACCGAATAACCCACCGCGGCGCTCTTCCTCGAGAACGATCTCGGCCAACTCGGCAGCCACCGGCCCCGCCGACTCCGGAGGCGCTCCCTCGACCGTCTCGAAAAGGTACTGCCGCTCGAAGCGCGCGGGAATCGCAAGCACGCCGGCGCGACCGACGACGTCGATCGCCACGAGCCGGGGCATCCACCACTGCCGCTCCCAGAGGCCGAACTCCATGGTGACGAAGCGTACCTCGCCCTCGATCGGGCTCAGCCAGCGAGGCGTCCGCGACCGCTCGTCCGTTCGGAGGTCGAGCTGGATGTCGAGCGGCCGTGCGGTCGTGAAGGTGGCACGAACCACCCCCTGGGTGAGGTCGTCGATCCAGAGGGAGCCGCGGATGAGGAAGGGATCGTCCCGGCGGGGGATGACGTGGAGCTCCCGCACCACCACCTCTCCTCCGTCGGGAAGCCGAATGGTGGTGGTGGCCCCGGAGCGGAAGCGGTAGTGCGCCTCGCTCCCCTCGGTGAGGGGATGCACGAGCCGCCGCTCCTCGCCGCCCACGCGGAAGAGGCTGGTGAAGACGTCCTCGGCGCGCGGATCGAAGACGAGCGATTGGACCTCTCCCCCGTCCACCACCCAGGTGGAATCCACATGAACCTCCACCGGCCCCTCCGCCGTCTCCACCGTGTCCCGCTCCACCTCCCAGCTGCCGCGCGGGGTGACCTCGCGGGTAAAGGCGGGCGCGGCGTTGCGTGATCCGAGGAGCTCGACCTCCACCGGCACGCCGGAGCGCCAGACGACCCGCGCGGCCGTCTCCGAGATCCCGAGCGTCCTGTCGCGCAGGGGGGTGCGAAGGCCGGCGGAGATCCTCTCCCGCACGACCGCCTCGTAGCGCTCGATCCCCGCCCGCTCGCGCTGGTGCCGGTCGCGCGCAGCGTTCACCATCTCGTGTGCCGCGGCGTCCTGGAAGGCGGAGGCCGTGTCCGTGGACACCGCGGGATCGTACGGGGTCGGCGGCGCGACGAGCGCCGCCAGGAGAAGGGCTGTCAGCATGTCGGGACGGGTAGAGGGCGATGCATCTCCTACCCGTCCCTACGGAGGAGTGGTCCGTCCGGTTTCGCCCTTAGCAGGTCGCTGAAGAAATGGGTTGCTCACGCTCGTCTGCCGAAGGAGGCGGGGACGCCGGAGCGGGAGATGGCGGAGCGAAGCGACCCTGCACTCCCGCGGACGGCGTTTTCGCCTCCGAAGGATCCGGTAACCGATTTTTTCAGCGACCTTTTAGCTCCGCACCAGCTTCCGGTAGCGGATCCGGTGCGGCTGATCGGCCTCCGCCCCCAGCCGCCGCTTCCGGTCCTCCTCGTACTCCTGGTAGTTGCCCTCGAACCAGACCACCTCGCTGTCCCCCTCGAAGGCCATGATGTGGGTGGCCACCCGGTCCAGGAACCAGCGGTCGTGGGAGATGATGACCGCGCACCCCGGGAAGTTCAGCAGCCCGTCCTCCAGCGCGCGCAGCGTGTCAACGTCCAGATCGTTGGTGGGCTCGTCGAGGAGGAGGACGTTCCCGCCCTTCTTGAGGGTGTTGGCCAGGTGCAGGCGGTTCCGCTCTCCCCCGGAGAGCACCCCCACCTTCTTCTGCTGGTCCGCGCCCCGGAAGTTGAACCAGGAGAGGTAGGCGCGGGAGTTCACCTCGCCCCGCCCCAGGGAGATCGTGTCCTGCCCGCCGGAGACCTCCTCCCAGACCGTCTTGCCCGGATCGAGCGCCGCCCGGCTCTGGTCCACGTACGCGATCTCCACGGTGGAGCCGATGTGGAGCTCGCCCTCGTCCGGCTCCTCCTGGCCGACGATCATCCGGAAGAGCGTCGTCTTCCCCGCGCCGTTCGGCCCGATTATCCCTACGATCCCCCCCTTCGGGAGGCGGAAGGAGAGGTCGTCGACCAGGAGCTTCTCGCCGTACGCCTTCCGCACCCCGTCCGCGACGACCACCTCGTCGCCGAGCCGCGGACCCTCCGGGATCACGATCTCCGCGGTGCGCAGGCGCTCGCGCGGGTCCTGCTGCAGGAGCTCCTCGTAGGCCTGGAGGCGCGCCTTGCTCTTCGCCTGCCGGGCGCGGGGCGCCATGCGCACCCAGTCCAGCTCCCGCTGGAGCGTCCGCTGGCGCGCGCTCTCCTGCTTCTCCTCCTTCGCCAGCCGGGAGCGCTTCTGCTCCAGCCAGGACGAGTAGTTCCCCTCCCACGGAATTCCCTCGCCGCGGTCCAACTCCAGGATCCAGCCGGCCACGTTGTCCAGGAAGTACCGGTCGTGGGTGATGGCCACCACCGTTCCCTGGAACTCGGCCAGGTGGTGCTCGAGCCAGGCCACGGACTCGGCGTCGAGGTGGTTGGTCGGCTCGTCGAGGAGGAGCAGGTCCGGCTCCTCGAGCAGGACGCGGCAGAGCGCCACCCGCCGCTTCTCACCGCCCGAAAGGGTGGTGACGTCGGCGTCGCCCGGCGGCAGCCGGAGCGCATCCATGGCGATCTCGATCTTGCGGTCCAGCTCCCAGGCACCCGCCGC
>SKRI01000079.1 GCA_007118565.1 Gemmatimonadota bacterium
CGTCTCGGGCGAGCTGGGGGTGCCGGAGCGGATCCTCCCGCTCGCCGATCTGATCACCGGGTACGGCGTGGCGCGCTCCATCTCCCACGCCTACCGGCTGCGCGGGCAGAGCCTCGAGGGGTTGCGGGTGCTGGTGGAGGGGTTCGGCGCGGTGGGGGGACCGTGCGCCCTCTACCTGGCGCGCGAGGGAGCCCGGATCGTGGGGATCGCCGACCGCGACCGTGCCCTGATCGAGCGGGACGGACTGGACGGGAGCGGCGTCGCGGACCTCCTGCGACGCCGCGAGGGAAAGGCGCTCCCGGCGGACGATCCGCGCTGCCTGGCCGGAGACGAGCGGCGACGCTTCCTGGAAACACCGGCGGAGGTCTTCGTCAGCGCGGCCGTTTCCGGCACCCTCGACGCCGCCGCGCTCTCGACACTGGAGGAGTTGGGAGTGACGATGCTCGCCTGCGGCGCCAACCAGCCCTTCCGCGAGGCCAGCCTCGGCGCCACCAAGGTGCAGCGCGACGCCGACCGGCGCTTCACGGTGATTGCTGACGTGGTCGCCAACTGCGGGATGGCGCGTACGTTCAGCCTCCTGATGGACCGCCCCGGAAGAGTGGGGAGCGGAGAGATCTTCTCCGAGGTGGACCGCACCATTGCCCAGGCCATCGAGGAGGTGCACGCGCACTTGGACGGAGAGCCGCGTGGGTGGATGGCGGCCGCCCTGGCGCTGGCCATGGACCGGATCGCCGACGGCGACGGGAGATCGCGCGGGTGAGCCGGGAAGGCTCCGTTCCCGTCGCCGACCGCGCGATCTCCGCGCTGGTTTGGGTAACCACCGGTGTGGTCAGCCTCGTCTGGGTCGTCTGGCTGGCCGTCCTCTTCGTCTTCACGGTCCCCTTCGATCCCGGCCGTTACACAGTCGGCCGCTGGTTCCGGCGCGCCGCCGTGGTCATCTCCAGCATCAACCCGTTCTGGAAGTTCCGGGTGTCCGGACGCAAGATCTCGGATCCCCGGCGCCCCTACGTGGTGGTCGCCAACCACGAGTCGCTGGCGGACATCTTCCTGGGCAGCCATCTCCCCTGGGAGATGAAGTGGCTCTCCAAGGACGCCAACTTCCGCATCCCGGTCATGGGGTGGATGATGCGTATGGCGGGCGATATCCGGGTACGCCGCGGGGATCCGGCAAGCCGGCGCCAGGCCCTCGAAGCGTGCCGCGACCGCCTCCGGAAGCGCGTCTCGGTGATGATCCTCCCCGAGGGCACGCGCTCCGGGACCGGAGAGCTCCTCCCCTTCAAGGAAGGAGCCTTCCGCCTGGCCATCCAGGAGCAGGTCCCCGTGCTGCCGCTCGTCTTCGTGGGCACGAGCACCGCCGCGCCCAAGGGATCGATGGTCTTCGGCCACGCCAACGCCGAGGTGCGGGTGCTCGATCCGGTGGAGACGGAGGGAATGACGCTGAAGGACGCCCCCGCCCTCCGCGACCGGGTGCGTGACACCATCGCCCGCGTGCGGGCGGAGATGCGGGCGGAGCGGGAGGGGGAGCCGGCGGGAGGCTGAGCTCCGGTCGGTCCGCACCTTGCCGGGCGATCGGCTGGCGCGACACGAAACCCATCTCCCCACTCCCCATGATCTGCATCCTCCACGGCTACCTCCTCGAGGGATCCGGCAGCAACCTATGGACGCGCTCCATCGCCCAGTCCCTCTGCCGTGACGGCCAGGACGTCCACCTGGTCTGCCAGGAAAACCACCCCGAGATCTACGATTTCATCGCCGAGGTCCGCCTCTACCGCACGGACGGGTCGGTGGAGACGCTGCTCGAGCGGGACACGCCGTACGAGGGGCGCTGCGTGATGCACAAGCCGCGGCTGGGCGATACGCTGCCGGTCTACGTCTGGGACCGGTACGAGGAGTTCCCGGACCCGGTCCCCATGGTGGAGCTGCCTGACGCGGTCATCGAGGAGTATCTGGAGCGGAACGTCCGGGTGGTCCGCAGGGTGGTGGCGGAGAACGGTATCACGGCCATGCACGCGAACCACGCCGTCCTCATGTCGGTGGTCGCCGAGCGGGTGGGGACGGACGCGGGAATCCCCTTCGCCATCATGCCGCACGGAAGCGCCATCGAGTACGCGGTGAAGAAGGATGCGCGCTTCCACCGGTACGCGAGCGAGGCGTTCTCCGCGGCAGCGCGCATCTTCGTGATCGGGGACGAGATGCGCGAGCGGGTCACTACCGTCTTCCCGGAGGTCGACGGGCTCATGGAGAAGCTCCGCGGCCTCAACCTCGGCGTGGACACCGCCCTCTTCGAGCCGGTCGAGCACGACGATCGTCCCGCGAGCGTGAAGGGGCTGGTACGGAGGGTGAGGGAGAGGGAGCGCGGAAAGACTCGCCAGCAGTCGGACGAGCTGCTCGGCGACCTCTCCGGCTCGCTGACGCGCGAGGAGCTGACGGCTCTGATCGGGTCCACGTCGAAGTACGACGCGAAACGCCCGGACGCCGATGTGGAGGAGAAGCTGGAGGCGGTGGCGTGGCGGACCGACGACGTTCTCCTCTTCGTGGGGCGCCTCATCGCCAGCAAGGGAATCCAGTCGGTGCTGGCGGCGCTCCCGACGATTCTCGCGGCGCGCCCCGACACCCGTCTGGTCGTGGTGGGTCACGGCCCGCTGCGCGAGCCGATGGAAGCCCTGGCCCACGCCCTCGGCACGGGGAACCGGGCACTCGCCCGGCACATCGTCGAATGGGGAACCGCGCTGGAGGGCTCCACGCCCCGGCCGCTGCGCGAGGTGCAGGCGTACTGGGAGGAGCTTGAGAAGGAGGGGCGACTGGAGGAGTACTTCCGGGTGGCCGAGGAGCGGATGACGCGGGACCGGGTTATCTTCACCGGCTACCTGACGCATTCCGAGCTCCGGTACCTCTTCCCGCTCGCGGATGTCGCCATCTTCCCCTCGGTGGTGGCCGAGGCCGGGCCCCTCGTCTTCCTCGAGGCGCTGGCGTCGGGATGCTTTCCGCTCGGCACATACTTCGCCGGCATGGCGGCAAGCATCGACTCGGTGGCCGATGGGCTCCCCGACGAGGACGCGGAGTGGATGAAGCTCGATCCGGACCCCGAGCAGACGGTGAAAGACATCGCCCGCAACGTGCCCGGCGCGCTCTCCCTCGGGGGGCGGCACCGGACCGAGCTCCGGCGCATCGCCGTCGAGCGCTACGACTGGAGGAGCGTCGGCCGCCGGATGGTGGAGGAGCTCGAGGGGGCGGTGCGCTGATTCCATTTTCCGCCTCCTGATGCCAACCCCCCGGCCGCTCCTCGTCGTCCACCCGCACTTCCACGGCCGCAGGACCGGCGTCACCCGGCACGTCGAGTCGGTGGTTCTCCGCCTCGGGCCGCGGATCGACGGACGCGTCGTCGGCGCCTCGGTGGATCCCGCCCTCCCCCGGATCTCCATGGCCGAGGTGGTGGCACGCGGCCGCGAAGAGCCGGTCGTCTGGCACGCGCACCGGAACAACGAGCTGGCCGCCGGGCTGGCGCTACGGCGCCTGGCCCCGTGCATCCGCGTCATCTGGACGCGCCACGCCGCCGGCAGGGCCAGCCCGTCGACGCGCCTCCTGTCCCGGCAGGCCGATCACCGTGTGGCCCTCACCGAGGAGAGCGCCTCCTACCTGAAATCACCCCGGACGGTGATCCCGCACGGCGTGGACACCCAGCGCTTCTCGCCACCGCCGGACCGTGAGGCCGCCTGGCGCGAGCTCGGGGTCGGGGGCCGCTTCGGGGTCGGGGTGGTAGGGAGGATCCGTCCGGCCAAGGGGCAGGCCGATTTCGTCGCCGCGGTGCGCCCCCTGCTCGAGGCGCGCTCCGAGTGGCGGGGAGTCCTCCTGGGGAGGGTGAAGCGCCGCCATCGCCGCTGGCTGGACCGCCTCCCGCTCGAGCCCCTGCGGCACGTGGCCGAGGTTCCGGAGGTGGCACCGTGGTACCGCGGGCTCACGGTCGTAGTGCAGCCGTCGCGCTCGGAGGGGTTCTCCCTCGTGGCGCTCGAGGCCATGGCGTCCGGCTGCTGCGTGGTGGCCGCCGCCCTTCCCCACTTCCCCGGGCTGATCGAGCACGGGCGGGACGGTTTCCTCTATCCGCCGGGGAAGGTGGATGCGCTACGGGATGTCCTCGGGGAGCTGATGGACGATCCGGCGCGAGCGCGCCGCCTGGGGAAGGCGGCCACCCGCCGGGTGAGGGAGCGGTTCGGGATCGACCGGGAGGCGGCTGCTCTACGTGCGCTCTACCTCGCGTCCGTTTCGGGTGGCCCTGAGCCCAACGGCGCGGTGGCCGAAGGGCTTAGTAGTACGGGTTGACCCCGGCGGTGTGGTCGGTCACGTCGACGATCTCGTCGATCTCCGGCACCGCCTCCTTCAGCATCCGCTCGATCCCCATGCGCAGCGTCGCCGCCGAGGCCGCGCATCCCTGGCAGCCGCCGGTCATCCGCAGGTGAACCACGGTGTCGTCCACGTCCACCAGCTCGACCGCCCCGCCGTGGGCGGCGATCTGCGGATTGATCCGGTGGTCGAAGACCTTCTGCACCCGCGAGGCGATCGGCCCCGTCAGCTCCAGCGGCTCCTCGCTCGGCGCCTCCGCGTCCGGTGAGGGCGTCTGCTCCCGCTGCGGCTCCTCGACCCGGAAGCCGCCGTCACCGTTCTGCCCGTCCACCCAGTCCACCGTGGCCCCGCTCAGGAGGTTCGAGGTGTCGAGGTTCAGCAGGACCCGGATGCCGTCGACGTTGACCGCGATCTCGGTCCGCTCCTTGTCGTCGCGCTCCACCAGGGAAATGCGGTACGCCCGCGCGACCGGGCTGCGGGGATCGCTCTCGGCGACGCCGATGCGGAGCGCGGGATCTCGAACGACCTCGCGGTCGACGAACTCGGCGATGCGGTTCCGGGCAGTATCGGTGATCTTGATCATGGTCGGCCTTTTCGGGAGATGGGCTCGCGGCTCCGTACACCGGGTCGGGAGCGAGGTTCGGCCCGCTGCATGGAACGTCTCGTGCACTCTGCGCGCCGCCATTTCCCGGTACGGAGAGGACTGCGCGAATGAAGGGATCGAGGGAGCGCCGGCAGCGGGCGCGGATGGGATCGGAGGCGCTCCTCATTGCAGGAGCGCTCCTTGTGGTGCTCGTGGCCCTCTCGTTCGTGGTGGACGCCCCGATCGGCGTGGCCATCGATGCCTGGATGCCTCCCGGGGAGCCGCTCCTGGCCGCCCGACTCGCCGCGGCGGTATCGGTGGGGGCGGCGCCGATCGTGTCGGCGCTGGCCGGGGCGGTGGCGGCGCTCCTACTGTTCTTCGTCGGCCGGCGCCAATCCGCGGTCCTCGTCCTCCTCACCGTGGGAGCGGCAGGGGCTGTGGGCATGGGGATGAAAATGCTCGTCTCCCGGGAACGTCCGATGGGAGCCGAGGTGGTGGCGGTCGACCTCACCGCATCCTTTCCCAGCGGGCACGTCACCATGGCCACTGCCATGGCGCTCTCCCTGGCCTTCGCGCTCACCTCTCCGGGCACCCGGGCCCGCCTCTGGGGCGCGCTCGGCGCCTTCTTGCTCGCCGCCTTCGTGGGGCTGGGTCGGGTGGCGGGTGGCGCGCACTTCGTCACCGACGTGATCGGCGGCCTCCTCCTCGGCACCGCGGCGGCCTTCATCGCCGAGTGGGTCCTTGGGGCGCGCTGGCGAGTGGCGCCGGCGCCGGTGCGTCAGGCGCTGGGGGGAAACGCGGAGCGCCGCCCCCGTCCGGTGGACGGAGGCGGCGCCGAAAATCCTCGCTGACCTCGCGGCTACGCGGGAATGCGCAGCGTCTGACCGGCCCGGATGCGATCACCCCGGATGCCGTTCTCCGCGCGGATGGCCGCGACCGTAGTCCCGTGCTGCCGTGCGATGCGTAGCAGGCTGTCTCCCCGCCGCACCCGGTAGCTCGCAATCGCCACGATCGCCGACTCGCGAACCGTATCCCAGCTCGCGGCGAAGGCGCGCTCCGAGCCTTCCGGGATGCGCACCACCGAGCTCCCGGT
This sequence comes from Gemmatimonadota bacterium, assembly GCA_007118565.1. Taxonomy (GTDB): domain Bacteria; phylum Gemmatimonadota; class Gemmatimonadetes; order Longimicrobiales; family Longimicrobiaceae; genus SKRI01. Next base: position 6,015 of record SKRI01000079.1, read on the forward strand.
GCGGGGCGTCCGCCCCACCGTGAAGTGCGGGTTGAGGCTGCGCACCTCATCCGCATCCACGCCGGCAGCCTTCGCCACGGCGGCCAAATCGACGCCCCCCTCCACCGTGACCTCGTCGTAAGCGAGCGGCGGGAGCAGCTCCACATCCTCGAAGCCGTACCGGGCCGGCTCCTTGGCCACCCGGGCGGCCGCGATCATCAACGGAACGTAGTCCCGCGTCTCCCGCGGCAGGCGCGGCCAGATGGTGTAGTACGACTCCTCGCTGCCGCGCTCGCTCCCGGTCAATTCGCGCATCAGGCGTCCGACCCGATTCTCGCCCGTA
>SKRI01000283.1 GCA_007118565.1 Gemmatimonadota bacterium
AAGGGAGGAGCGGCGGGGCGGCGCCGGCCGCCGGCGGCCGGACCTCGCCGCGGGACCGCATTGGCATAGCAGACGCGCCTGCCTGCCGCCGCGGCGCGGCTCAGGAGGTTGTCGCGGGCGAAGTCCGCCCGCAGCGGCGTCGGAACCCACGGCCCGAAGTGCCGGCCGAACCGCGCGGCGGCATTCATCCCCGAGAGGAGCGTGGTCTGGCCGGTGCCGCTCTGGGGACGGCCCGCCACTCCCAGGTTCGCATCCAGCGGCACGCAGGCCCTCTCGGGGGCCATGCGTCTCGGCAGCGATCCGTCCTGGTTCCGGTGGAGCGGACCTCCGGCCAGGTCGCGGAGGGCAGGGAGAGAGGCGGCCGCGAGCGGGTTGACCGTAGGATCGTCCCCGCCGATGCCGACGCCGTCCAGGAAGACGAAGAGCAGGCGTTCGGGACGGTCGGGGAGGGCCCCGCCCGTCACCCCGGAATGGTGAGACGCTGCCCCGGTCGGAGGGTGGAGCGTACGCCGAGCCCGTTGGCCCGCTGGAGCTCCGACACGCTCGACCCGGTCCGCCGGGCGATCACCCAGAGCGATTCGCCGGAGACCACGCTGTGCGTGCGCACGACCGGGGCGCTCCGGCTGGCCAGCATCACCTCGCCAAGATTGGCGAGCGTCACTACGCCTCTCCCTTCCGGCACGTGCACCACATACTCGGTGTCGGGCGGAGTGATGCCACGGAGCAGCGACGGGTTCAGCCGCCGGATCTCCTCCTCGCCCACCCCGGCCGCCGCGGCGAGGGCGGCGAGCGACGTTCCCGGCGGCACCCGGACCGGTTCGGTGGCCAGCGGCGACCACCGCTCCACCGCGTCGAGGCCGAAGAGCTCCGGCTGTTCGCCGATGAGGGCCGCGGCCAGGATCTGCGGAACGTAGTTCTGCGTCTCCCGCGGGAGCCGGTGGCGGATCCTCCAGTAATCCTCGTCCGCGCCCCGCTCGTCCCCGGTCACTTCCCGCATGATGCGCCCGACCCGGTTCTCCCCGGTATTGTAGCCGGCGGCAGCGAGCTGCCAGGAGCCGAACCGGCCATACATGTACTCGAGGTAGCGGAGGGCGGCGTCGGTGGAGCGCTCCGGGTCACGGCGCTCGTCCACGTACCGATCGATGCGGAGGCCGTAGCGCCGTCCCGTCTCCGGGATGAACTGCCAGAGCCCGACCGCCTGCGCTGGGGAGCGGGCGGTGGGCACGAACCCCGACTCGATCATGGAGAGGTAGAAGAGCTCCTCGGGCATGTTCCGCTCGCGGAGCATGGAGCGGATCATCCCCTCGTACCGGCCGGAGCGGGTGAGGTAGACGCTCATCGTCCGGGCGTGCGGACCGGTGAACCGGTCCACGTACGACCGGACGGGGTCGTTGAGGGAGATGGAGAGCGGCCGGAGGGGCGCCTGCGCAAAGACCGGGTCCGCCTCGCGGGGCTCGGTCAGCACCTGGCCGTCGATGCCGCCGAGACCGGCAAGGAGGGAGCCCACGGCGACCCCCGTAACGACCGCCGCGAGCAGCGCGTGTCGCGGGCGGGCGAGCAGGGCGCGCGCCGCAGGTCGGATCCCATGGTCGGAATAGAGCATGATCCTCGCTACCCGCTCCCGGATTCCCGGTTCCCGGACTCCGCCTCCGAAGGCGGAGGGGCGTCCCCGCCAGTGATGCCCCGCACCACCGCCGCCACCCCGATCAGGAAGAGGAATAGGGCGACCGGCCAGGCCAGGAGTCGGGGAAGCCAGGTTCCGAGGATCGCCACGATGCAGATCACGAGGCCGATGCCCACGATCCACTCCCGGTCCTCCTGCCCGACCCTGCCATATCCCAGGATGGTCTGGCCCAGTACCGACCCGGCCCGCGAAACGCGGGCGACGAGTCGCCCCATCTGGCTGCCCCGGCGCGCCATTTCCCGGCGGGCGCGCACCTCTTCCGGATCCGGCGGGCGGCCCGGCGCCGCCTGGCCGAGCGGCTCGCGCCGGATGGCGCGGCGGTCACCGCTCCGCCCGCCATCCCACCCCGCGCGGGTCGGGAGGTTGAGCTCGACCGCGGCTCCGGTGTCCCGGGTGAAGAGCTCCTCCATCTCCCTCCCGAAGTCGCGGTCCACGATGGCTACGTCCAGCTCCCAGTTGCCGATGAGGCTGGCCAGATTCAGGTTGCTCGAGCCGACGCGGGACCAAACTCCATCCGCGACGGTGGTCTTCGCGTGGATCATCGGGCCTTCCCACTCGAAGAGACGGACGCCCGCCTCCAGCAGCGGACGATAGCCGGCGCGCGACATACCGCCGGTCACCGGCCAGTTGTTGTACGCGGGAAGGATGATGCGGACGTCCACTCCGTCACGGGCGGCCGCGGCCAGCGTCTCGACCATGGCGGGGGGCGCGACGAAATACGGGTCGGTGATCCAGAGCCGTCGCTCCACCCCGACGGTGACGAGCTGGGAGAGACGGTAGATCCGCGATTTCCCGGGCTCCCCCTCGACCACCCGCACGCCCACCCGCCCGGCGGGCTCGCCCGAATCCGACTCGGCGTCGTCGGGGAGGGGATCGCCGGCCAGCGCCCAGGTGCTGCGGAATGCGTGGTCTATGGCGGCCACCACCGGCCCGCGGAGCGCCACCCCGGTGTCGCGCCAGGCAGGGACACCTGCCTCGGGATCACCCGCCCACTCCTCGCCGATGCACATCCCGGAGACCGATGCGTAGCGGCCGTCCACGACCAGGACCTTACGGTGGTTCCGGTGGAGGATGTTCGGCCCGGCACCGCCCGGCCTGCCGAAGGGCCGCACATCCGCGCCGGCATCGCGCAGTACGGACCAGAACCGCTTCGGGGTGGCCCAGCACCCCACCCAGTCGTAGAGCACGCGAACGGAGACCCCAGCCTCCGCCCGCTCGGCCAGCGCCTCCTGGAACCGGCGGCCGGTCCGGTCGTCCCGCACGATGTAGTTCTCGAGATGGATGTACCGCTCGGCCGAGGAGATCTCGGCCAGCCATTCGGGGAAGGCGACCGTTCCGTCGATCAGCAGCCGCGCCTCGTTCCCCCGCACCAGCGGAGAGTCCGAGGCGCGGTGCATGGCCCGCTCGGCGTGCCGGACCAGCGCCCGCCCCACGTACGGTGTGGGTCCGAAGAAGGGGCTGCGGCGCGATTCGCTCATGCCGCGCGCGCTGCGGAGAGCGCCTGCTCCGTGCGATCCAGGTAGCCCGCGCCGAAGAGGTTCACGTGCACGAGGAGGTAGAAGAGCTGGTAGACGGCGACGCGGCCGGGCGCGCCGGGCGCCGGCGGGCGGGCCTCGTCGTACGCGGCGAAGGTGCGAGGGCCGAAGCCGCCGAAGAGCCGCATCATGGCGAGGTCGACCTCCCGGTGACCCCGGTAGACCGCGGGATCGATCAGGTACGGCGTCCCCTCCGGTCCGGCGAGCACGTTCCCGTTCCAGAGATCGCCGTGCAGGAGAGAGGGGCCCTCGTCGTCCCCGGCGGAGAGGCGATCGGGGAGCTCGGCGAGGAGCACGTTCCAGTCGTCCATGCGGCCGGGGAGGAGCCCCCGATCCCGGACCACGCGTAGCTGCGGCTCGATGCGCATCTCCCGCCAGAAATCGCCCCACCGGCTGCGGGTGGCGTTCTCCTGCACCAGCGGCCCGATGAAGTTGTCCTCCTCCCACCCCCACCCCTCATCGCCGGGACGGTGGAGGGAGGCGAGGCCGCGGCCGAGAGCTGCGGAGTCCAAGGACCTCGCCCCTTCCACCCAGGTGGTGGCGATCCAGGCTGGCGCCCCATCTCCCCCACCCCACGCCGCGACCCGCGGCACGCCGAGCGCGCCCTCCGCCCGGCGGCGAAGGGCGCTCAGCCCCTCGGCCTCGGTGCGGAAGATCTCCGCGCTCCCCCCGTCCCGGTACTTGAGGCAGTAGTCGGCCTCCCCGGCACGAATGCGGAGCGCGCGGCTGATGCTCCCCCCGCCCACCGGACCGTACACTTCCACATACCCGAGATTCTGCTCGATATCCTCCCTGAGGGGGCGGGGAAGCTCCACCGTCATGCGCGCCCGCCGAGCAGGTCGTCGAGGAGGGCCTCGCAGGCGCGCTCCACGATGTCGTGGACGTCGTCGAAGCCCCGGTCGCCACCAAAATACGGATCGGGAACGTCGGGCGCGTCGGCCTCCGGATCCCACTCGCGCAGGCGGTGCAGGCGCGCCCTTCCTTCCACCTGCCGGTGGAGCGCGTCGAGCTCGCTCAGGTTCTCGGCGTCCATGGCGATCACGTAGTCGAACGTCGCCAGATCCTCTTCCACCACGATCCTGCTGGCACCGGTCACCTCGACGCCTCGGCGAGCCGCGGTCTGGACGCTACGGCGGTCGGGCGGCGCCCCGCGATGGTAGCCGGAGGTGCCGGCCGAATCGACCTCGAAGCGATCGGCGACGCCACGCTCGCGGGCCCGGTCGCGGAAGACGGCCTCCGCGAGCGGGGAGCGGCAGATGTTGCCCAGGCAGACGAAGAGGATGCGCGTACGTTCACTCATGAGCGAATCGGATGATGACGGAACTGTTCGTGGGAGAGGATTTTCGCAATATTGGGAGATGTCGTCGCCCAGTGGCACCGGGCGGGATCCGGTGAAAGAACCGCGCCGTTCCCGACCGCATCACCGAACACCAGGATCACGATGCACTCCTCGATCCGTACCGCGCTCGCGCTCTCGATCCTCTTGCCGGCGAGCGCTTCGCTGGCGCTGGCCCAGTCCGAGCCCGCGCACCCGCTCCTGGTGGATGCGGCCTGGCTGGTGGATAACCACCATCGCCCGGACGTCGTGATCGTGCATGTGGCGCGCGACACCGCCGCCTTCCGAAAGGGGCAGCTTCCGGACGCGCGGCTCCTCCCGGTCGGTGACATCCTGGTGGAGCGGGACGGCGTTCCGAACCTGCTCCCCGAGCCCGCGGCGCTCGAAGAAACCGTTCGCGGGCTGGGGATCGCCAGTGGCGACCATGTCGTCCTCTACGGTGACATGGGCGGACTGGCTCCGGCACGCGCCTTCGTGACCCTCGACTACCTGGGCCACGAGCGGGTCTCCCTGCTCGACGGCGGCATCGACGGCTGGCGCGCCGCTGGTGGACGGACGCTGCTGGGAGAAGCGCCCTCCGTGGCGGAGGGGGACTTCCGCGCACGCGTCAGGAGTGAGCGGGTGGTGGATGCGGAGTGGGTCCGCGAGCGGCTCGGCGATCCGTCGATGGCGCTGATCGATGCGCGGCCAGCCGATTACTACCACGGCCGGGAGCAGGGATCGATGGCGCGGGCCGGGCATATTCCCGGCGCGGAGAACCGTTTCTGGCAGGAGGATTTCGATGAGAACGGGCGTCTCCTGGGAGATGCGGAGCTGGCCGCGCGGTACGCGGAGGCCGGCGCGTCGACCGACCGGACTGTCGTGCTCTACTGCGGAACCGGGGTTCAGGCGAGCCACGCCTACTTCGTGGCCCGTCACCTAGGCTACGACGACGTCAGGATCTACGACGGCTCCATGGCCGAGTGGGGAACGCTCCCGCCCGAGGAGTACCCGGTCTTGGCCGGGGGCGATGGCGCGGGACCGCGCTGATTCCGAGCCCCCGCGGTCAGCTCTCCAGCTCGTAGCGCCAGCCGAGCTCGGTGTCCGGCGCGAAGGTGGCCGAGACCGAGCAGTACTTGTTGAAGGATAGCTCCAGCGCTCGCTCCACCCCCTGCGCGTCGCTCACGCCGCGGATGCGGAAGAGCAGGTCCGCGCGGACGATCCTGCGGGGCGGCTCGTCCGCCCGCTCGTAGTCCACACTCACCGAGAGCGCCTCGGGCGGCGTCCGCCGCTTGCCGAGAATCTCGACCACGTCGATGGCGGCGCAGCTGGCGAGCGCCACGACCATGGCCTCGACCGGCGAGGGAGCCGACTCCCGCGCTCCATCGACATCGAGGCTCGTGCCGCCGGGCGCACCCCCGCTGTAGCGCAACCCTCCTTTCCAGACCACATCGATTCGCGAGGCGTTCTCGGCCACCACGGCGCTTACTCCTTCGGGTCTCTCCGTCATCATTGCTATCGCGGCTGGTCCGGGCTCTGGGTCCGCGTGGCCGCGGATACAATGGCGATCCCGATCAGGATGATGGCGCCGACCGCGATCCAGAGGGCCGGTGCGCCCAGCAGATGCGCGGCAATGGCGAGGCCGACGATCAGGATGATGAAGCCGATGATGTAGGTAGCAAACGATGACATGATATTTCGGTGAGGGAGGGAGCAGGTGCGGGTCACCATGCGGTATGCAGGAGAAGTGCCGCGTCG
>SKRI01000117.1 GCA_007118565.1 Gemmatimonadota bacterium
ACCCGGACCCGCACCACCCCCGCCTCGCTCGCCGGGCCGCACCTGGTGAACCGGCGTCGCTGCGCCTCCCCGTTGATCTCCGGATGGACCGGGGTGATCCGCTCCCGGACCGGACGGTGAGGCCGGAGGACCCCCGGGGGTGGGCTCGTTGCTCAACCCCGGGGACTGCCGGTCGGAATGAGGTCCTGGTAGTGGAAGCGGCCGTCCCGTAGGACCCGGTCGCCCCGCATGAAGTAGACGGGGTGCCGGAAGGCCGGACCGTCGTAGACGAAAGTGTGGAACTCCCCCCGCTCCCCGCACGGATCCACCCTCTCCGGAAGGTCCCGCAGGAACTGCTCGTCGTACTCCCGCCCCGCGAACTCCCCGTCCAGCGCCTCCGTGTCCACACACACCACAACCGCACGGTAGCCCAGCGCCATAAAGCGGCGGGCGAAGCCCTCCGTCTCCTCCCCCCAGACCGGGAAGACTGCCCGCATGCCGAGACGTGCCATCAGCGCCTCCCGGTAGTCGCGGATGTCGCGCAGGAAGAGGTCCCCGTACCCCACGTCACGCACCCCGCGCTCGGCGAAGGGGCGGAAGGCGGCGCTCATGGCGGCCTCATAGTCCTCGTTCGAGCTCTGTGCCGGGATCTCCGCCACGCTGAGCGGCATGCCGACCGCCTCCGCCTGGCGCCGGAGGAGCTCGACCCGCACGCCGTGGATGCTGATCCGGTCGTATCCTTCCGTCACGGTGGTGAGGAGTGATACGTCCTCGGCCTCGCCTTCCACGCGGAGGTCGTGAAGGGCGATCGTGCTGTCCTTGCCGCCGCTCCAGGAGAGGAGCAGCGGAGAGGACGCCGCAGGGGAAGGGGAGATGTCCGGCGTCACGGGAGGTGCGTCGTGTCGTTCAGGCATTCCACGCTCCAGCCGCCATCGGGCCAGCGCCGGACCCGGGATATGCCGCATCCCGAGATGCGGATGCGGGCGACCGACGGGTAGGGCGCACCGAGGATCTCGGCGAGGACGAGGTGGACCGTTCCGGAGTGGGCCACCATCCCAACATGACCCTTTGCCGGGAGATCTGCCATCCACCCGGCCACCCGCTCCCGAAAGGAGGCCAGCCCCTCCCCGCCCGGCGGATCATGGGAGGCGGGGTCGCGCACCCAAGACCGGAAGGGGTCCCCGAAGCGCTCCTCGCATTCGTCGTGGGTGTGTCCTTCCAGCTCCCCGAAGTGGAGCTCGCGGAGACGCTCGTCCACGGCAATGGTGCGGCCAGGGAAGACGATCGCGGCCGTCTCGCGGGCGCGGCGTAGGTCGCTGCTGTAGATGTGGTCGAGCTGCTCGCCAGCCAAGCGGACGGCGAGTCGCTCCGCACGTGCCCGGCCGGCGTCGCTGAGCGCGGGATCCTCCCACCCCTGGAAGCGCTTCTCCTCATTCCAGACCGTGGGGCCGTGTCGGAGGAGGACGAGGTCGAGACAGGGACCGTCCGGAGGGCGCCTTTGGTGCATATCGATGGAGACTCGCATGTGACGGAGGGCTCCGGATCGGAGCCCTCCGTGGCCGTCGGCTAGAAGTCGACGCTGAGATTGAGGCGAACCGACCGTCCGGGGAGGTTGAAGCCACGCACCTCGTAGTAGTTCTCGTCGGTCAGGTTACTTGCGAGCAGGTCGATGCGAAAGCGCTCGGTCAGTCGCAGCCCGGCACCCAGGTCGAGTGTCATGTGCGGTGGGTAGCGGATGTCGGTGATGTTGGCGAAGTCGCTGAAGTCGGTGTCCAGCCGCTCCCCCACGTACCGTCCGGTGAGTCGCGCGCTGAAGCGTCGAAGATCATCGTACTCCACGCCGTAGTTGAGCGTAACGTCGGCCACGCTCTTGATTTCCACCTCCCGTTCATCGCCGAAGACCAGGGCGTCCAGAACCGTGGCGGGGTCAAGCCGTTCCGCAGCCTCGAAGCGGCCGGCGTCGACGAGCGCGCTGCCGATGCGCTCCTGCGCGCGCAGGATGTGGGTGGCTCCCGCGAAGATCCGGAAGGAGCGGTCGTATCCGCCGCGCGCGCCGAAATCGTATCCGCCGCTCCACTCGACCCCCTCCATGGTGGCCCCGGAGGCGTTGGCGTAGGTAGTCACCGAGGCGATCTCCACGCCCGCATCCGTCACCGGACGGGCGTCCGCCGGGAAGAAGGCGCTGGCCGCGGTGATGCGGTCGCGCACCCGGGTTCGGAAGAAGGTGACCTCAGCGTCGACGCCCTGGCGGGGACGGTCGAGCGAGATGCCGCCGTCCACCGTCACCGAGCTCTCGGCCCGCACCTCGGGGTTGCCGAGGAAGACCGTGCTGGCGCCGGTCCAGTCGGTGGGCGCGGCGAAGCCGGCCCGGTGCGTGGCGTTCGGCGCCACGAAGGCGCGGCCGACGGTGCCTCGCACGCGGAGGCCGGCACCGAGCCGGTACTGGATGCCGGCGGAAGGGTTGAGGGTGTGGAAGGCCTCGCGGTCCGCGCGCACGTCCGGCCTGAGGGGCGTCTCCAGCAGCGAGAGCGTAACCCGATCGAGGCGGCTCCCAAACGTGAGCAGGGCGCGCTCGTCCGCGAAGGAGAAGCGCGCCTCGACGAATCCCGCCGTGGAGCTCAGCCGTGAATCGGGCGCGAAGGGTGGCTGGGGGGTGTCTCCCGCCGCGAAGGAGCGGCCCTCCTCACGAGCGTCGTGCAAGTCCACGCCCGAGGTGAGCGTCCAGCCGCGCCCTTCGGTCACCGCCTGTAGCTGGGCGCCCGACGTCCGCATCCGCGAGGCGAAGTTGACGAAAGGCTCCTCCGCGAACAGGTCGTAGAAATCGCTCTCCTCGTCACCCCGGTAGACGCGCAGGGTAGGCGACAGGGAGCCGAAGGTGCCCTCGAGAGAGAGCTCCCCCGTCCGACGGCTCAAGTCCTTGCGGCCGTCGAAGGGCGTGGCCGAGGCCAGATCGCCGGGCGTTTCCACCCCGTCCGCCCTGAACGCTTCGCCACGAACGTTCAAGCGCAACGCCGGCGTCAGCGCATAGCCGATGCGCCCGTGCATGGTTTCATATCCGTGCGTGGAGTTGTCACGCACGACACCGTCTCCCACCGGGCCCACGCGCTCCGTCGTTCCGTCGGGGTGGATCCTGGTCGCGCCGTCGTCTCCGACGAGGCGGCGGAAGACGTTGCCGTCCCCGATGCGGAACTCGGAGCCCCGGTCGAAGTGGCGGGCGCCGAGATCGACATCGAGCCGCTCGGTCAGGCTGCCTCCGACCCTGCCGGAGATCTCGCGCGTGTCGAAGCTCCCGTATCCGGCGGTGACCCGGCCGTTCACGGCCCCGGTCGAGCGCCGGGTGACGAGGTTCACCGCGCCTCCCATGGCGCTGGACCCGTACAGCGCCGAAGCCGGGCCCTTCAGCACCTCGACCCGCTCCACGTTCGCCAGATCGAAGGTGGCAAGGTTGGAGGCCCCCGCCGGACGGCCGTCGATGAGCAGGAGCGTGCGACGGTTCATCCCGCTGAACTCCGGACGGAACCCGCGGATGCCGATTCCGGCGAGCAGACCGGGAAACTCGATCACGTCCACGGCCGCCTGCTTCTTGAGGAGGTCCGCCAGGTGCTCGAAGGGGGTGCGCTCGATGTCGGTGCGGGTGATGAGCTCCAGCGAGCGCGGCACCTCGAGACGGTCGAGGGGTGCCCGGGTCGTGGTGACGGTCACCCCCTCGATCAGGTAGTCGGGGAGCTCCCGCTCCTGCGCCTCGGCGGGGCTCAGCGCGGCGAATGAGAATCCGCCGGCCACGGAGGCTGCGAACATGATCCTGGACATCGGAAGACGTGTCATGGGTCGTTGTCGTCGTTTGTGTTTGACAGTGCTGCGCTGCGAGCGATCGGATGTCCGGACGACATCTCCTGGCACGCCTCGCCGCCCAGGGGAACGATCTGCGGTACGGTGCCGCGCGCGTCGTCGAAAGGGACCACGCGCACCGGCCATCCGTAGACGTCTTCGATGCGCTCGCGGGTGAGGACTTCGCCGGCGGTGCCCGCGGCGGCGACCCGACCCCCGTCCAGGAGCACGAGCCGGTCGGCGTAGCGGGCTGCCAGGTTGAGGTTGTGGGTGACGAGGAGCACGGTGGTCCCCGCGTCGGCGAGCGTGCGGAGGAGCTCGAAGATGGCCATCTCGTGGCGGATGTCGAGCGCCACGGTCGGCTCGTCGAGGGCCAGGGTTCCCGGCTCCTGCGCAAGCGCCCGCGCCAGGCGCGCCCGCTGGCGCTCTCCGCCCGAGAGGGTGGAGACGGGGCGCCGCGAGAGGCCGGAGACGTCGCAGCGCCGCATGGCCGCGGCAATGGCGCGCCGGTCGTCGCGCCCCTCCGCCCGCCAGCGTCCGAGGTAGGGGTAGCGCCCCATGGCTACCATCTCCCGGACGGTGAGCGGGAAGGCGCCCTCCTCGCCCTGGGGAACCACCCCTACCTCCCGCGCCATCGCCTCCCGGTCCCAGTCGCCCGCCCGGGTCCCGGCGAAGCGCACCTCACCGACGTTCGGCGCAGCCAGGCCGAGCAGCAGCCGCAGGAGGGTGGACTTTCCCGACCCGTTCGGGCCGATGACGGCGGTGCAGGCTCCCGCCGGCACCGCGATGTCGATGTCGGAGAGGACGTCGTCGGAGGTGCCGGGGTAGCGAAACCGCACTCTGTCGCACGTCCAGGCGGGTGCATCCCGGACCGCGATGCCCTCGCCCCTCGCCCCCCGCCCCTCGTCCCTCATACCGTCCTCCCCCGCCGCAGCAGCCAGAGGAAGAAGGGCACCCCCACGAAGGCCGTCACGACACCCACCGGGATCTCGGTCGGTCGCGCCGCGGTTCGCGCCAGGGTATCGGCGAGCACCAGGAAGACGGCGCCGACGAGCGCGGAGGCGGGAAGGAGGAAGCGGTAGTCCGAGCCCCAGAGAAGCCGGATCACGTGCGGCACGATGAGCCCCACGAAGCCGATGACCCCGCTCACCGCCACGGCTGCGGCTGCGAGGAGCGAGGCGGTCCCGTACGCCGTCCACTTGATCCGCTCCACCGAGGCGCCCAGATAGGCGGCGGTGTCCTCGCCGAGCGCCATAAGGTTGAGGGGACGAGCGAGCCCCAGGATGATCAGGAAGCCCGGGAGGAGGTACAGGGCGAGCACCCCGGTCCCCTGCCACCCCGCCCCGGAAAGGGAGCCCATCATCCAGAAGATCGCGGAGCGGAACGACTCGATGTCCGCGAAGGTGAGCGCCAGCAGGATGCAGGCGTTGAAGAAGGCGCCGATCACGACGCCGGCCAGCAGCAGCACGTGGGTGTCGAGAGACCGGCCCACCGAGGCGGCGACCTGCAGCACCAGGACGATCGCCAGGATGGCGCCGGCGAAGGCAGCCAGCGGCATGATCCAGGGGCCAATGAGCGCCCAACCAAGAACCACCGTGAACACCGCGCCCACGGCGGCGCCGCCCGAGACGCCAAGGATGAAGGGCTCGGCGAGTGGATTACGGAGGAGTGCCTGAAAGGTGGCGCCGCTTACCGCCAGCGCCGCGCCGACCAGCGCGGCCTGGAGGGCCCGGGGGAGGCGGAGGTCCCGGACGATGGTCACCGCGCCGGCGTCTCCGCGGCCGGCGATCGCCTCCATGATCTCCCCGAAGCCGAGCGGCACTGCGCCCACCCGCACGCTGACGGCTACCGCGCCGAGGGCCGCCAGCGCCAGGAGGCCGAGCCGAAGCGGGGTGCGCACCCTCAGCTGTCGTCTCCCTGCCGAGGGCCGTGCAGCGCGTTGCGGAGCTGGCGCGCGGCCTCGGCGATGTGCGGCCCCGGTCGGTTCATGAGATCCACCGGCACCTCGACGACCCTCCCCGCGCGCACGGCCTCCATCTCCCGCCATCCGGGCCGGCCGGCCAGATGCCGGGCGCGCCGATCCGAGTGATCCCCGACCGGAAGGACGATCACCTCCGGCTGGCGGCGGACGATTGCCTCGAGGCTCACCACCGGCCAGTGGGATCCGACCTCCGGGAAGATCGTACGGCCCCCGGCCAGCTCGAGGAGCTGGATGACAAAGGTTTCGGGACCCGCCGTCATCGGCGGCTCCGTCCCCACCGCGTAGAAGACCCGCGGCGCCTCCCGCCCCTCCACCGAGCGGCGCACCTCTTCCAGCTCCCCGCGGATGCGGGCGGAGAGGGCGCGGGCCTCCGGATCCTCGCCGATGAGTGCGCCCATCCGCTCGATGTTGGCGAAGACGTCGGCGGTGTCCTGGGTGGAGACGGCGAAGACCGGAATCCCGAA
>SKRI01000091.1 GCA_007118565.1 Gemmatimonadota bacterium
TAGTCGACATGGTCCCCGTGCGGAACGGGCTGGTGGCCGCAGCCGGGTCCGTGTTGATGCTCGTCGGCGTGCGCTCCCGAGAAGCCGGGCGTGCACTTGTCCGGATTCGTCCCGTTCACTGCAAACTGGTGCTCGTCGACGTGGCCCTCGTGCGGGTGGTGCAGGTGCCCGTCGTGCAGGTAGTCGATGTGCCCCTCGTGCAGGACCGCGGTGTGCCCGCAGCCGGGACCGTGCTCGTGCTGGTGTCCGTCGTGGATTTCGTGTGCCATGTGCTTTCCTCCTCGGATCAATGGAAACTGGGCTTCGATACCGTCGCAAGTCGCGTACGAATGATCCTCAGGCAGGCTGACCGCTCCTGCTCTCCTCCTCGTGAGCCGGGCAGCCGCAGTCACTGCACGTCGCCTCGTGACGGAGGTAGGCGTTCCAGATGAGCCCGCCCGCCAGCAGTATGCTTCCGACCACGTGGAGCCAGAGGCCGCCTGCGGAATGGCCGAAGACGGCTTCCCCTCCGATCCAGACGACGAGGCCCGCGATGGCCGGGATCCACACGATCGCGCGGCCGTGTGCGGCGACTCCCCAGGCGAGAAACACGATTGCCAGTGCGGCCGCAGCCGCCATGACGGCGTATTCCACCGTCGCGCTCATCTGGAATGCGGGAGAGATCAGAACCAGCAGCGGCGTGGCAATGCAGTGCGCGGCGCAGAGGACGGGGGCCGCCGCTGCCAGGGAGCCGCTCGGCAGGTCGATCGTCGTGCTGTCGGAAGGGCGGGATCGTTCCATCTGCGCGCAGTCGGTCCTGGTTCGCCGATCGCTCTTACCACCGGCTTCGCCATCGTGAAGGAGCGGACGTGTCCCTCGAACCAGTTTGCAAGAACGCTGCCGGGCACGGTCAACTCGATGAGGTGAAACGACTTGGGGCGGCAATGGAGGGGGAGTGACCGGGCGTTTGGTGCAGGTGGAAGGTGCGCCGGATTACAGCGAAACGGCATGAGCGTTGCGCGCCCGAGGTTCTCGATCGACTTTCGCTCGCCAAGCCAGAGTGATCGCGATCCGTCCGACGAAACCGAAAACAGGGGGCGATGGAAATGAGGAAGGGATTCGCTACAGCCGTTGTGATCGTTACCGCCTTCGGTATCACCGCCTGCGAGACCCGCGACGAAACCGAAGCGCCGCCACCTCCAACCGAGACTCCTCCGGCGGCAGCTCCGGGAGTTCCGGCGCACCAGGAGCCGGTCATCGAGGGTACGGACACGCTCCGGATGGTTCCGGATACCGTGATCCAGGATACTCCGGTCACTGATCCTGCGGGTCCACGATAACGCGTCCGGCAACAGACGCTCCTGGGAACGGGCCAGGAGGGGTTCCGGGGCAGGTGTGCACATGAACGCAGCGTGATTTGAGCGCCCCCGGAGACGGGTGACCGTCGGCAAAGGTTCGAGGGGTGATGGTGCTGTAGTGATCGGTTCCGGGCATGCAGCGGGTTTCCGCCCGGCAGGTCGAGAGGCAATGGCGTCGCGCCTGCCAGAAAAGACCCGGGCGGTGATACACCATCCGTTAAGACAGCCAGTCGATTACCTGCACCTCCGGGAACGGCCCGATGAGGATCTGCCTGCTGACCGACCGCTACGTCGGCTCGAGCTCTTCCCTGGCCGCGGTCGATGCTCCGTGCGATCCCCGGCCCTATCTCCCCGAGGCCGAGTGGACGGAGGTACCGCTCACCAAGGCAACGGCGGTTCGCCGCATCGAGACCCTTTCGCGCGAAGGCTTCGACCTCTTCTTCAACCTCTGCGACGGCGCCCGGGACGAGGACCGTCCCGGGGTCGAAGTCGCCCAGACGCTGGAGAGGCTTGGCCTGCCGTTCACCGGGGCGTCCTCGGAGTTCTGGGAGCCCTCGCGGGAGGCCATGAAACGCGTGTGCCGAGCCTGCGGAATCGGAACGCCCCGCTACCGCACCGTCCGTACGGAGGTCGAGGTTACGGAAGCGGCCGCCGCGCTTTCCTTCCCGCTCATCGTCAAGCACCCAAACAGCTACAGCAGCATCGGCATCACTCCCGACTCCCGGGTGACGAACGTCCGGGCGCTCCGGCGGGAGGTGGATCGGATGATCGAGGCGTTCGGTGGCGCTCTGGTGGAGGAGTTCGTGGAGGGTCGTGAGTTCACCGTCCTCGTCGCAGAGAACCCGGAGGACGCCCACCACCCCACCACCTACAAGCCCGTCGAGTTCCACTTCCCAACGGGTGAGACCTTCAAGCATTTCGATCTCAAGTGGGTGGACTACGGAGGGCTGCGCGCCGTTCCCTGCGCGGACGAGGATCTCGAGGCGAGTCTGCGGGATGCGGCGGCACAAATGTTCGTCGGCCTGAACGGCGCCGGCTACGGAAGGTGCGACATCCGCGTCGACTCCTCCGGGGGCATCAAGATGCTCGAGATCAATCCGAACTGCGGTCTCTACTACCCGCCGGAGGATCCCGGAAGCGCGGACATCATTCTGATGAACGACCCGGCTGGGCACGCGGGCTTCACACGGCAGGTGGTGGCCGCGGCTCTGGCGCGGTGGAGGCGGGCCCGTTCGCCGTGGCGGGTCGCGGAGCGTGCCGGCCTGGGATACGGCATCGTCGTCAACCGCGACATCCGGGCGGGAGAGACGATCATCTCGTACGAGGTCACGTCGCACGTGCTCGTGAGCCGCCGCCATGTGGAGCGCCACTGGGATGTGCTCCGGAGAGACTGGTTCGAACGATACGCATGGCCGGTGGGAGACGAGGTGTACGCCGTGTGGGACCGCTCCCCGGAGGACTGGAAGCCGATCAACCACGCCTGCGACCCCTCGGGTTGGCTCGAGGGACTCGACGTGGTGGCGCGGCGTGACATTTCCGCCGAAGAGGAGGTCACCCTGGACTACGCAACCTTCTGCAACGAGCTGATGCCGGATTTCGAGTGCGATTGCGGCGCACCCTGCTGCCGGGGCACGATCCGTGGGACGGACTATCTCGAGCCCTTCGTCGCCCGCTACGGCACCCACCTCTCGGACTACGTTCGCCGGCATCGGGAGGCGAGAGCCGGGTTTGGGACCGCTTAACTGCGGGTTTAGAACCGGCCTGGTCTCTCGCCGTTGCGGTCCGCCACCGCGTCTTGTGGCCGCCTTCTCCCGCAAGGCCGCCCACCGCTCCGCCTCACGCGTCCGGGCCGGCCTCCTCGTAGAACTCCTGCCCCTTCTTCCTCGCAGGCGAACGCAAGCTGCCCCACCCGGGCTCAGGGCGCTCCGCGGAGGATCAGCTTACCGAGTGCCGGCCCACGAGACTGCAATGGCGACAGGGCCGGCCGTTCCAAGATTCTCCCGATCACGTTAGACTTCGTCCAGCATCGAGATGCCGCGCGATCTCCGACGCCCGCAATAGGAGCAAGGGCATGAAGATCCCCCTGAACAGCGCAACTGGAGCGGTGGTCGTGGTCGTCGCGTCACTGCTGGTATACTGGGTCGCTTCGAACTCCGGCGTCCAGGAGGTGCTTGCGCGTCATGGGCTCACTGTGCGCTCCGCCGAAACCTCGGGGTACCCCGGTTCGGAAGTGCTCGGTTTCCGCCGCGAGCTCCGGGGCGAGGCCTACGGCGCGGGCGCGGGGAGGCTGAACTACCAACGCTTTCTCGCACGCAATGGGCAGGAGTTGGTGCTGGATTACGAAGCCGCTGTCCACGGCGGTTTCCTGCGCCTCTCGGTGCACCGGGGCCGCTTCATCCGCGAAGAGCTCTGGAGTAGCACGGTCCGCGCGGACGGGGGAGAGACGCTCCGGCTGCCGGTCCCGAAGACGGGGCTCTATCAGCTGACAGTGACGCAGTTCGGCCACACGGGCAGCTACCGCGTGGGATGGCGGCTGGAACGGCCTTGAGCCCGGAAGATCTGAAGAAAGCATCGCCGTCGTGTCCCGGCGCATCCCGCCAACGACCCTGGATCCCCGCGTTCGCGGGGACGACCACGTTCCTCATCAGGCGCTAGATCACTTTCGCCGGCATCGGGTGGCAAGAGCCAGGGTTGGGGTGCCCTGACTCCCGGTTCAGAACCGGCCTGATGTCTCGCAGTTCCGATGCGCCACCGCGCCTTGCGACCGCGTGCTCGCGCAAGGCTGCCCACTCCTCCGTCTCGTGCATTCGAGCCGACCTCCTCGAAGAGCTTCCGTCCCTTCTTCCTCGTAGGCAAACGGAAGCCGGCCCATCCGGCCTCAGGGTGCCACGCGGAGGATCAGCCTCCCCTGTCCGAACGCAACCGCAGTAGCAGCACCAGGCGAGTACCCGCCCAACATTATACAAACTCTATACAATATGGCACGTGTCGTGCATCGACTCCTCGGTGCAGCCCGGCGACTGCCGGGAGCGAACGATTCACCACCGAGGAGGTGTACCATGCATCATCGCGCCACGCCCCTGCTGTCCACGATCCTCGCGGCCGTCCTGATCGGAACCGGCTGCACGGAAACCACCGCCCCCGAAGCACCGGCGGCCACGGCCCAGGAAGTCCTACTCGAGCGCTCATCCACCGCCGATGCGGCGCAACCGGGCAACCAGTCCATCGTGGACATCGCGATCGCCGTGAACGAGGATACGGGCGAATTCTCGACCCTGATCGCCGCATTGACCGCAGCCGGTCTCGTCGACGCGCTCTCCGCCAACACGCAGTACACGGTGTTCGCCCCCACTGACGAAGCGTTCGCGGACATCGGTCTGAACGCGGGCAACATTGGTGGCCTCGACGAAGAATTTCTGACCGATGTCCTTCTTTATCATGTGACGAACGGGCGCCGAATCTCTCAGAGCCTTCTCAGAGCCCGCCAGCTCACCATGCTCAACGGCGACAGGGCGTACCTCTCCTTTGACGGCGAGACACTCAAGATCGACGGTGCGAGCGTGGTCGGTGCGGACATCTCCGCCAGCAACGGTGTGATCCACATCGTCGACACCGTTCTCCTCCCGTAGAATTCCTCGCGAACATGGGGGCGCGCGACCGGAACGGTGCTCCGGGCGCGCCGCCCCACCCGCGCCGCTCTCCGGCGCCATTCTGATTTTCAATAACATCCCGTCTGACAGCTGCTGACCACGGTCTCCGCCGATCCTCGAGGGGAAGATCCAGCTCCGGCAGAAATCCTCTGCGCGCGGGTATATTCGTGAGTCGCTCACAACAAGGGGCCGAGCACCTCAGCAGTACCGCCTTGCACGCTTCAAGGTTATTTTAAGGAGTTCCCCGCCTCCGGCACCGCCGGACGCCGCCGGCCGCCTCATCCTCAGCGTGGTCACCCGCTCTCCAACCAGCTGTTCCGGCAGCGGAGCGGAATGAATCGACTGGTTTCTCCGCACGCTCGTGGAGCGCTGGTCGATGATCGCTCTTCCGCGACCATCATCGACTCGCCCTCGAGCAGGCACGACGCCCGCCTGCTCGCGGCACCGGTTCCCCCAGCTCGAAAGCCCCACCATGCCCCAGCGTCTGCTGCTCGTCGAGGATGATCCCGCCCATCGGCGCTCGCTGGCCGAGACGCTGGAGGCGGAGGGGGTCGAGGTTCACCTGGCGTGCAGCGCGGAGGAGGCTCTCGCCCGCCTGGCGGAGGTCGCGCCGGAGGTCGTGATGACGGACGTTCGCATGCCGGGAATGGACGGCCTGTCGCTCCTGCGCCTGCTTCGTGAGCGCCTGCCGGACGTGGACGTCGTGGTGATGACGGCGTTCGACGAGATGCCGATCATCGTGCAGGCGATGCGCGACGGTGCCTTCGAGTTCATCGTGAAGCCGCTCCGTCTCGCGGACCTGCGCGGAACGCTCGCGCGCCTGGTCGAAGACCGCCGGACCCGTGAGGAAGGCCGGCGGGCTCGGGAGTCAGAGGCGGACGCGTACCGCCTCGACGCGCTCGTGGGCCGGCACCCGCGCATGATCGAGGTCTACAAGCGGGTGGGCCAGCTGGCGGCCAGCCGGGTCAACGCGCTGATCCGGGGCGAGACCGGCAGCGGCAAGGGGATGGTGGCACGGGCCATCCACTACAACTCGCCGGACGCTTCGCACCCCTTCATCGCGGTGAATTGCACCGCGCTGCCGGAGACGCTGCTGGAATCGGAGCTCTTCGGCCACGTGCGCGGCTCGTTCACCGGAGCAGTGTCGGACCGCAAGGGCCGCTTCGCGCTGGCGGGCCGCGGCACCATCTTCCTCGACGAGGTCGGCGACACGACACCCGAGTTCCAGGCCAAGCTGCTCAAGGTCATCGAGGAGA
>SKRI01000058.1 GCA_007118565.1 Gemmatimonadota bacterium
GGCCTCCTCCCGCGTCTCCGTCACTCCCGGGCGTACGCCTGCCGCTCCTCGGTGGCCAGGATCCGCCGCAGACCGCCCTCGAAGGTGAGGCGCTCCGTCATGGCGATGGCCTGGGCGGAGATCCAGACCTGTCGCAGGACCACGCCCAGAAGCCCGACCGAAAGCCCTTCACGCGCCCGGCGCAGCTCGGCGGCGCGCTCCGCCAGGGAGAGCAGCTCGGGCGGGATGTCGTCCTCGGCGTCCGGAAAGGCGACGCCCGCCGTCTCCCGGGTCCGGCCGTCATCCCCCGCCAGATCGACCGGCTCGGGCTCCACAGAGCGCGTCGCGGAGATGTCGGGATAGGCAGCGATGCGCAGCGCGATGCTCCCCTCGCCGAACTCCTGCCACCATTCGATGAGTCCGCCGGATATGTCGTCCAGGAGCGATTCGATCGAGCGCCGCACCGGGCTGCTCCGGCTGCGGGAGCCCTTTACACGGTCCACCACGAGGAGGAGTTCGGCGCCCGGAAGCTCGTGCGCCCACATCTGGATCCAGCGGAGGGCGCGACTGCGCGCCGTGTCCGGACCTTCCGCCTGGAGGTCGAGCCTGCGGGTCGGGGGAAAGTTGCGCTGCTCGTACTGCCGTGCCAGCTGTTGCCATCCGCCCATCGGACACCTCCGTTGGTTTGGGGAGTTCGGTTCCGGCGGTGCTGCCATACGACCGCGTTTCCGCGTGGGGTCTCTACCCCAAGTCCGTCAGATCTTTCCGCTCGGTCGGGTGAGGGTGGACGGTCGGACGATGCCGGCGGGCGAGGCCTGCCGGAATCGAGAGAATTTCGGTGGGACGTTCGATAGACATCATCGGCAACTGCCTCGAGGATCGCACAAAGCTAGGGACTCTCGACTCCGCTGGAAAGTGGAAGCCTTGAGCCGAAGACCGGTGACAGTCTCGAAGGTCGAACCCGCTGCTGGCGGCCGACCTCCACGGTCGCTATGTATGTGGACCATGGCCGGCGCATCGGCCGCACCAATCACCGACCATGAAGGGGTTGAGATGTCCAACGCCACGCGGATTTTGGTGCTCCTGAGCGCCACCCTCCTGATGGTCGCCTGCGCGGCGCAGCCGGCGCCCCGGGTCTGGGCGGAGCTCTCCCCAACCGAGCGGGAAAGCCTCTTCCTCTCCCAAGACGCGCACGGACACGAGGAGTGCTGGACGAGCGCCGCCCCCCCTTCCGACCAGCCGCGGTCGGTGGCTCCGGTGCTCGATTCCCTCGTGGTGGTCGAGCGCCTGGCGGCGTGGCCCGAGGCCGAGCCCGGCTCCGTGCTGCTGAGCGCGCAGGTGGACACCGCCTTCGTCCGCCTCCGGGTGCTGGAGAGCAATCTGGCAGTTGACGCCACGGATGCCCTTGTCGAGCAGGTGCGGCCGCACCTCCGGCTGGACGGCACCGACCGCCGCTGGACCGGCCGGATCCTGGCCGAGGCCGGAGAGAGCCCCTCCCTCCGCGCCGGATACAGCCTGGAGTGCGCCCCCATGCTGCTCAACCGGGAGGAGGTCGGGACCGCGCTCCAGCAGCTGCGGCACGCGATCCCCCTGACCGATTTCCCCGTCCGCCGCAACGACGAGGGGAACCGACAGCGGAGAAACCTGAGCGTGGTCGGGCGCTACCGGATCGGGGAGGACGGGGCGGTGCGGGGTGCCGACGTCCAGCGAAGCTCCGGGAGGGCAAGCGTGGACGCGCTGGTGGATGCCATGGCAGAGGTCGTCCGGTTCAGCCCCGCAATCCTGGACGGCGAGCCGGTGGAGGTCTGGGTCCAGTTCCCCATGACCCTTCAGCCGTCGCGGCAACGGTAGCTTTCGTCCCCCCTCCCTCCCCGGGTCAAAATTTCCGCGTAGGCCGGGTCGGCCGGGTGAATCGGGTCGAAAGCTCGACATCCATGCCCATTTCGCAGCGTTGGGTCGGCTCAATTATCAGTCATCCCCTACCGTCTTTTCTGGAGCGGCTCTCCGGGCGCGTCTGGGCTCCTGCAGACCCCCTTGTCGAAGCCTTGCCGGCAGCGCAATCATCAACTACATTACCATTCGGTTGCACATTATTGGGAGATCTCATGGCAGACATTCCCCTGACCTCCGAGCTTCTGAGCCTGATCGCCGAACGCTTCAAGGCGCTAGCCGAGCCCGCGCGCCTGAACATTTTGAACGCGCTGCGAGAGGATGAGAAGACCGTAAGCCAGTTGATGGAGGAGACCAGCCTCGGGCAGGCCAACGTGTCCAAGCACCTGCAGCTTCTACACGGACTCGGCTTCGTTGACCGGCGTAAGGAGGGACTCTACGTGTACTACCGACTCGCGGACCCTGCCGTCTTTCAGCTCTGCGACATCATGTGCGGCCGCCTCGTGGAGGAGGCGCGCGAACGCAACGAGCTGTTCTCCGCTCGATGAGCCGGTTGTCGGAAGCGCGGTGCAGCCCACGTTTTTGGAAAGGAGCGTTTAGGCTTTAGGAATGGGGCGCTCCCTCGGCGAGAAGCGGTTCCCAAAGAGGTGAGCTCGATCGTTTTCTGGGAAAATCGTAGGGGCTTGACGACCAAGTTGTACAACCGTATAGTTATGTAGTCACAGCAAATCTCACATTGGGAGCGACGAATGCAAACGAAAAATGTGGTTCTGGAACTGACGGATGAGAGCTTCACCGCCGAAGTCGACGAGACCGAGGGGCTCACGGTCGTCGATTTCTGGGCGCCCTGGTGCGGCCCGTGCCGCTTCGTGGCACCGGTGATCGAGCAGCTCGCCGGCGAATATGCTGGCCGCGTAAGGTTCGCGAAGCTCAATGTCGACGATGCGCCGAACACCTCGAGCGCGTACGGAATCCGTTCGATCCCGACAATCGCCCTTTTCAAGGACGGCAGCCCCGTGGATGGTGTGGTGGGCGCAGTGCCCAAGACGCAGCTCGCGGCGCTCATCGAAAAGCATCTGGACTGAGACGCTGAGCGGAAAGCCTGTGGCATGCGCCCGCTCAATGAACAACCATATCATCATTTACTGATCCAATGACGCTTACACGACACTACAGCAATAGCCAGCAGGGAGATCAAGATTTCGAGGCCGTTCTTTCACCTCAGGCACTGGAAGAGCTGCTCGCAGCCAATTCTCGCACACGGCTGCTCGACGTGCGAACGCCGGGCGAGTACGAGACGGTCCACATTCGCGGTGCCTACAATGTGCCGCTCGACAGCCTGGACGAGCACGCGCAGGAGATCCGCGCCAACGTCAGCGATCCGGTCGTGCTCGTCTGCCAGTCCGGGGCCCGAGCCCGCAAGGCGGAAGAGGCCCTCCGGAGCTGCAGCATGAGCAACCTTCACGTGCTGGAGGACGGCGTGAACGGCTGGGTGGCGGCGAACAAGCCGGTGCTGAGGGCAGCCAAGCGGATGTCGCTGGAGCGGCAGGTCCGGATCGCGGCGGGGTCGCTCGCGGCAGTCGGCGGCATTCTCGCCCTCGTGATCAATCCGCTCTTCGCGCTGCTGCCGGCCTTCGTCGGCAGCGGGCTCGTCTTTGCCGGGGTGACGGACACCTGCGGCATGGCCATGGTACTCTCGCGGCTGCCGTACAACCGTCCCGCCTCATGCGATGTCGATGCGATGGTCGCCGCACTGAAGAGCGGCAACGGCCCGGTGGGAATCGGGCGGGTGTCCGCGGCCGCTGCGCCGGTTGCTCGTAGTTGCGCGTCCTGAATCCTCCATGGCGATACTCGGTCTGCTGCTGGCGGCCCTGATCGGCCTCTCCCTCGGCCTGCTCGGGGGAGGCGGCTCGATCCTCACAGTGCCGATCTTCGTGTACGTGCTGGGCTTCGGCGCCAAGGAGGCAATCGCGATGAGTCTCGCGGTGGTCGGCGCGGTGAGCCTTTTCGGAGCGGTCGGCCACTGGAGGGCCGGCAACGTGAACCTGCGCGTCGCATTGATCTTCGGCGCCGTCGCCATGCTCGGAACCTACCTCGGCGCGCGGCTGGCGGTTTATTTCAGCGGGGCAGCGCAGCTCGCGCTCTTCGCGGTGGTGATGCTGGTGGCGGCCTTCTTCATGTTCCGCGACAGGCCTGTGGCGGCCACCGTGGCGGCATCGCAAGGCGCCTCGGTCACCGAAATGCCGTTGCTGCTGATCGTGCTCGAGGGCCTAGCCGTCGGTGTTCTCACCGGCCTGGTCGGCGTGGGTGGAGGCTTCCTGATCGTGCCGGCGCTGGTGCTTCTCGGCAAGTTGCCGATGAAGCACGCGATCGGGACCAGCCTGCTCGTGATCGCTTTGAAGTCGGCGGCCGGCTTCTACGGCTATCTCGGTCAGGTGGAGGTCCCCTGGGCGTTCATGACCCTCTTCACGGCTGTGGCGATCGTCGGAATCCTGGGCGGGACGTACCTGGTCCGCTACGTCCCGCAGCACGCGCTGAAACGAGCCTTCTCGGTGTTTCTGGTCGTGATGGGTGGCTTCATTCTCTACCAGAACCGCGGCGTCCTGGCTCCCCTCGGGAGTGCCGCGGGCCCCGCCGGATTCACCAACGAGGTAGCCGCGAGTGGTGCTCACCCTCGCGCGACCGTGCAGAAACACGCTGCACGGGAGGGTGGCGTCGGCTGGCCAGCCGACATGCGAGGGGACTCAGGCTCTGATCGCAGCAGGGATCTGGGCCTGGTCGACCTCCGCACATCGGGCGCGCCCCGATGCATTGACGAGACGGCGGAGCGATAGGCGACAGGACCAGACATCAGGAGCCGGCAATGCGTCCTCGACGCCGGGCGGGACGTGGGAAGAGCAACGAAACACGAACTCGGAATCAGGAGATCCAGCGATGATCGTGAAACGCTTCTACGACGAGAAGCTGGCACAGGCCAGCTACCTGATCGGCTGTGCGGCCACGGGCGAGGCACTGGTGGTCGACGCCAACCGGGACGTCGAGCAGTACATCAGGACGGCTGAGGCAGAGGGTGTGCGGATCACCCACGTCAGCGAGACCCACATTCATGCGGACTACGTCTCGGGCAGCCGCGAGCTGGCGCGCCGTACGAGCGCACAGCTCTACCTCTCGGACGAGGGAGACGAGAACTGGAAGTACGCCTTCGCGGCCGAGGCCGGCGCCATTCTGGTCAGGGATGGCGATCGGTTCCGCGTGGGCAACATCCGGATCGACGTGGTGCGCACCCCCGGTCATACGCCGGAGCACATCAGCTTCCTGGTGACCGACGGTGCAGCGGCCGACCGACCGATCGGCGTGCTCACGGGTGACTTCGTCTTCGTGGGCGATGTGGGCCGGCCCGATCTGCTGGAGAAAGCGGCCGGCGTGAGCAATACGATGGAAGCCGGCGCACGCGTGCTCTTCCAGAGCCTGAAGCGGTTCAGGCAGCAGCCCGACTACCTGCAGATCTGGCCCGGGCACGGCGCGGGCAGCGCGTGCGGCAAGGGGCTGAGCGCGATCCCGACCAGCACCGTCGGGTACGAGCGGCTCTTCAACTGGGCCTTCCAGATCGAAGACGAGGACGAGTTCGTGGAGGCCGTACTCACCGGCCAGCCGGAGCCGCCAAGGTACTTCGCCGAAATGAAGCGGATCAACAAGGAGGGCCCGGGCATCCTTCGCGGCTTTCGGCGGCCCGAGCGACTCGCATCGGACGGGATTGCGGATCTTCTAGGGCAGGAAGCGCTGGTCGTGGACACGCGTCCGGCCGCGGCGTACGCCGTAGGCCACATTCCAGGCACCATCAACATTCCGCTGGACAAGAGCTTCACGACATGGGCCGGGTGGCTGATCCCGTACACGGGTGAATTCTACCTCGTGATCGACGACAAGTGCAGGAACTGCATCGACGAAGCAGTCCGCGACCTGGCTATGATCGGGCTGGACCGGATCGCGGGGTACTTCAGCACCGAGGTTGTGGAGGCCTGGGATGCCGCGGGACGCGCGCTGCAGAGCATCCCGCAGATCAGCGCCTCCGGGCTGGAGGCTCGCCTGCATCAGGGCGATGTAGCGGTCGTCGATGTACGGGGTGCGACCGAGTGGGAGGCCGGGCGGATCCCCGAGGTCCCGAACATCCCGCTCGGCTATCTGGCCGACCGCATGGACGAGATTCCCGCGGATCGACCCGTCGTAGTGTACTGCCAGGCGGGCGGGCGCTCGGCGATTTCGGCCAGCCTCCTCCGGGCCAAGGGCTACACGAACGTGCTCAACCTGACGGGCGGTTTTGCCGCCTGGGAGACGGCAGGGCATCCAGTGGTGCGCGGAGCA
>SKRI01000175.1 GCA_007118565.1 Gemmatimonadota bacterium
CCGTCGCTCGGAATCATTCACTTTGACTTCCCAAAAAGTAAGGAGGAAGTGATACCCCCCCACCATAGGGTCGCCTCGCACACCTCTGTCACCCAAATTTTCAAACATTCCAAACCGCAGAATTCCCGCGGCAGCCCTTCATTCTATCACCCCAGAACCCCAGGGTCAAGAGCAGATCGAAAATCCGCCTTCAGGGGTGAGCGACCGGAATTGAACCGGCGACCTCCAGGGCCACAACCTGGCGCTCTAACCGACTGAGCTACGCCCACCATCAACACGACCAGCTTCCCAGATCCTCCATCCTTCCAGCGCGCCAGCCAGGACTCGAACCTGGGACCTACGGCTTAGAAGGCCGTTGCTCTATCCAGCTGAGCTACTGGCGCTTACCGGCCTTCGGAAACGAAGGCCCGTCATCTCGAAGACAGGTGACGGGCCGCGCTTGCCAGAACAGATAAACTTATGAGCGGGTGCCGACGGGGTCAAGACCCGTGAGCGCCTACGCCTCGCGTCGCAGCGCCGGAGGAGCGAACAGACCGACGGGCCCCGACATTCCTTCCACCCTACCGTTGGCGTGAACCCCCCGCATGACGCCCCGGGTGTCCACCACCACCCCGGCGAGCCGCGCCACCCGCGCATAATCGACCACGCTGTGATCCGTCACGATGAGGACCACATCGGCGCCGGCGATGACCTCGTCGGTGAGCGCGACGCTGCTCATCGGCAGGTTGCAGAGGGGGGTGTGTCCGTCGTCGGCGATTACCGGGCAGTGGGGGTCGTGATACTCGACGTCCGCCCCCTTCTCCTCGAGGAGCTGAACGATCCCGAGGGCCGGACTCTCGCGAAGGTCGTCGATGTCCTTCTTGTAGGCGATGCCGAGGACGAGGACCTTGCTCCCCTTCACCGCCTTCGCGTCCTCGTTCAGCGCGTCTGCCACCTTCTTCACCACGAAGGCGGGCATCTCTGCGTTGATCTCGCTGGCCAGCTCGATCATCCGGGTCTTGAAGGCGAGCGTCCGCATCTTCCAGGAAAGGTAGTGCGGATCGAGCGGGATGCAGTGCCCGCCGAGGCCCGGCCCCGGGGTGAACTTCATGAAGCCGAAGGGTTTGGTGGCGGCGGCCTCGATCACGTCCCAGACGTCCACCTTGAGCTTGTCGCACGCCTGCGCCAGCTCGTTGGCAAGCGCGATGTTGATCATGCGGAAGGTGTTCTCGTACACCTTGACCAGCTCGGCCGCCTCGGCGCTCTCCACCGGGACCATGGTGTCGAAGACGGTCTCGTAGATCGAGACGCCGGCGTCCCGGCAGGCGGGAGTGATGCCGCCCAGCACCTTCGGCGTGTTCCGGGTATGCCAGACCGGATTGCCGGGATCGACCCGCTCGGGGCTGAAGCAGACGAAGAAGTCCTCCCCGACCCTGAGCCCGCTCTCCTCCTCGAGGACGGGCAGGAGCACCTCGCGCGTGGTGCCCGGATACGTCGTG
The DNA here is from genome assembly GCA_007118565.1 of Gemmatimonadota bacterium. Classification (GTDB taxonomy): domain Bacteria; phylum Gemmatimonadota; class Gemmatimonadetes; order Longimicrobiales; family Longimicrobiaceae; genus SKRI01. Next base: position 1,479 of record SKRI01000175.1, read on the forward strand.
CTCTCCAGGATCACCAGCTGCCCCGGGCGCAGTCCGTGGGCGATGGCGTGCGCCGAGGCGACGACGTACGAGAGGTCGGGATCCTTCGTCTTGTTGAGCGGGGTCGGGACGCAGATGCAGATGACGTCGCACTCGGACAGCCGCTTGAGATCCTCCGTGGCGCTGAGGAGCCCTTCACCGACGAAGGCGCCCACGATGTCCGAGGACACGTCCTGCACATGGCTGCGCCCGGCCTCCACCCCGTCCACGACCGACTGCTTGGTGTCGAACCCGATCGTCCGGTACCCGCTGCGCGCGAGCTCCACCGCCAGCGGAAGGCCGACATACCCGAGGCCGACGACCCCGACGACCGCAGTGCGCGCATCTATCCGGGAGGAGAGAGATTCGAACGGACGCTCCGACATCGGGTGATCTGTGAGAAGAAAGTGAAACGGCGAAGCGGCTGCCGACCGAGCAGCCGCTGAATCAATCGGGGCGCCCGGATTCGAACCGGGGACCTCCTGCTCCCAAAGCAGGCGCGCTAACCGGGCTGCGCTACGCCCCGAACAGCCGACGAAAGCTAGATCTCACCCTGGGTTACGTCAACCCGATGAGGAGTTCTGCGAGCTTCCCGAAGGCGCGTCCGCGGTGGCTGATCGCGTGCTTCTCCTCTGGGCGGAGCTCGGCCATGGTACGGCCGAACCCCTCCGGGACGAAGAGCGGATCGTACCCGAAGCCGCCCCCGCCGCGTGGCCGGCTGCGAATGCGCCCACGGCAAACGCCGGCGGACGTCTCCGCGCGCCCGTCCGGGGTCAGGAGAGCGACCGCGCACCGGAACTCCGCCCCCCTCTTCTCTGCGGGAACCTCCTCCAGCGCCCGGAGGAGAGCGTCGATATTCGCCCGGTCCAGCGCCTCCCCGGAAAGGTCGGCCCGGTTGCTGAAGCGCTTCGATCCCACGCCGGGCGCCCCGTCCAGCGCGTCCACGCACAGCCCCGAGTCCTCGGCGAGAACCCAGCCGTCGGAGAGGGGGTGGAAGAAAGCGGCCTTGGCGCGCGCGTTCTCCGCGAACGTCTCGTGAACCTCCACGCTCTCCTCGCCGGGCTGAGGGGAGATGCCGGCCTCGTCGAGGGTATGGAAGCTGAGACCGGAGTCTCCGGGGAGGAGATCGGCGATCTCCCGCACCTTGCCCGGGTTTCTCGTGGCGACGAGTACGGAGATCGGGCTACCGGGCATTGAGGCGAATTCCGGCGAGGATGGCTTCCGCTCCCTGCGTCCGCAGCCGCTCGGCCAGCCGACGACCCACGCCGGCGGCGTCCTCGGCCGCCCCCTCCTCCGATCCGCGCAGGAGAGGATCTCCCGCCGGATCGGCGACCAGCCCCTCGAGCCGCACGCGGCCGTCCACCACCCGGCCGTGCGCGCCGATCGGGACCTGGCAACCCCCTTCGAGCGCCGCGAGCAGGCTCCGCTCGGCGCGCACGGCGGTGGCGGTCTCGGCGTGGTGCAATCTCCCCACGACCGCTTCCACATCGGGATCATCGGCCCGGATCATGATGGCGAGCGCACCCTGGCCCACGGCCGGAAGCCAGCTGGGCGGATCGAGGAACGCCGTGATGCGATGGCGCTCGCCCAGGCGGATGAGCCCCGCGGCCGCCAGGACGAGGGCATCGTACTCCCCCCGCTCCAGCTTGGCGAGACGGGTATCGAGGTTGCCCCGAATGTCCATCACGACGAGATCCGGCCTGGCCGCCGCGAGCTGCGCCCGCCGCCGGAGCGCGCTCGTGCCCACGCGAGACCCGGCCGGAAGCTCGTCGAGCGTCGACGCGGACATGTCCTCCCGCACCACGAGGGCATCCCGCGGATCGGCCCGCTCGCCGATGGCGCCGAAGGTCAGGCCGTCGGGAAGGCGGGTCGGAACGTCCTTGAGGGAGTGCACCGCGAGATCGGCACGGTGGTCGAGGAGGGCCTCGTCGATTTCCTTGGTGAAGAGCCCCTTGTCCCCGATCTTGGCGAGCGGGACGTCCAGGATGCGGTCCCCGGTGGTGCGGATCTCTTCGATGTCGATCGAGAGCCCGGGCAACTCCGCCTGCAGGGTGTCGCGGACCGTGCGCGCCTGCCAGAGAGCGAGCGCGCTGCCCCGAGAGGCGATGGTGAGCTTCATCGGGTGGACGACCTAGCGGACGAGCGTCGGAGGAGCGGAGCAAGCGCTCCGTTTCCCTGCGAATCCGTCATCTTCCCCGCCGGGCACGTGAGGATCAACGTCACCAGTCGGACTGCGCGCCGTCGACGATCAGGCGCACGATGTCGCGTACCGCTCGTTCCCGCCCGGCCGAGGAATCCTCGCGATCGGGTGCGTACTCCCCCTCGGCGGTCACGGCTCGGCCCGTCCATATCGGTCGGTCCCGAACCTGGTCGTAGATCTCGGCCTCGAAGGAGACTCGAATGCGCTGCTGGACCACCTCCACGCCCTGGGCGCCGGGCCTCCGTTGCAGTCCCGGCCGCGGCTCGTCGTACCCGGTGATGCGGCCCCGCAGCACCGCGTCGGCCACGTCCTCGGCCGCGACCCGGACTCCGAGATCCCGGGGAATGCGGTCCCGTAGCGCACGCTCCAGATCGGCCTCGATCAGGGGCATCGGCGTGTCGTTATCGAACGGGACGATTGCGATGGTCCGGACGTGGGCGGGAAGTCCCCCTCCCACGAAGGAGTACATGCACCCGGAGGCGAGAAGCGGCGCCAGCGCGAGGACGGCCAGCCGGAGAACCAATCGATCAGCGCGCACCGGGCCTCCAGATCTCGGGTGAGAAGGGGGCGACCTCCTCGAAGCCGGTGAATGTCAGCGAGAGCCGTCGCGATGCGGGACGGTCCGTGTAGACCGAGCGCGCAGGGCGGCCGTTCGTGCCCATGGTCTGGTCGAGCGTGCCTACCGTGTGCCTGCCGTCGATCAGCTGGGCGCTGATGATCCGCGGATATTCCATATCGGATACCCGGATCCGGACGGTCCGGTCATCCGGATCGCGAAAGGTAATCTCGGTCTCGCCGGTCTCACTGGATTCCACCGCCTCCATGGTTGCGGCCTCCGGAGGCCGGATTACGCCGAGCGCAGCCCAGAGGAGGACGGGCGGAGGAAGCTCCAACCCGCCGGGCACCTGACCGGGAAACCTCATCTCCTCGCCCACCAGCGCCGCCGTCAGGTAGCTCTCGCCGCGCGTCCCGAAGAGGTCGAGGCGGAGCCGGTCCGGGGCATCCATGCGGATCACTCCCTGGCCGCGCACCCGCAGATCGGGCTCGTCGAGCGACCAGTCGAAGGTTACCCGGGTAGGCTCCTCCGGCGTGGTGGCACGCGCCAGCTCGCGGACCGTGGTCTCCGGATCCGCAACCGGCACTCCGTTCGCGATCTCGGCGGCAGGCGCACAGCCGAGCACCGCGGCGAGGAAGCCGACCGCAACAATGGAGGCGGCCCGCCCGGAGGTGTCCTGTCCCCGGCCCGATCCCGGCCGCAAAAGAATTCGGTTCAGCATATGAAGTATTCGATCCCTCGTCTCGATCCGCTATGCGGAAGCTTTGCTCACTCCCGCTCGATCACGACTCGATGGATGCGCTCGCCGACCGTCACCCGGTCCACCACCTCCATCCCGGCGTCCACCCGGCCGAAGACGGTGTAGTCACCGTCCAGGTGCGGCTGCGGTGCATGGGTAATGAAGAACTGGCTCCCGCCGGTGTCCGGACCGGAGAGCGCCATCCCGAGCGTTCCCCTGTCGTACCGGTGGCGATTGATCTCGTCGCGAATGGCATACCCCGGACCGCCCGAAGTGTCCCCACGGGGGTCGCCCCCCTGGACGACGAAGGCGGGGACGACCCGCGGCCACTCCTGGCCGTCGAAGTACCCAGCCTCTGCCAGGCGGATGAAGTTCTCCACGGTGAGCGGTGCCTCGGCCGCGAAGAGGGTGAGCGAGATCGTGCCCCGCTCGGTCTCGATGTGGGCTCGCACATCCCCGGCCGCTCCCGTCGCCAGGTAATCGCGGGCGAGGGCTCGGTAGGCTTCCGGCGGCCGGGGGGGGGCGGTAGGGAATGCATCGCCCCAGGTGCGTCGTGCCGGGCTTCCGAAGTGGGCGACGGCCCGCTGTCGGACCAGCGGCTCGTCCACGGTCGGGACCCGCCGGAGAAGCGAACGAAGGACGGGCGTGCCCCCCGTCTCGAGGGCGTGCAGCGCATCGAGCGCGGCGAGCGCGGCCCGCGGGTGCGGATCGTCTAGCGCAGCGGCGAAGCCGTCGAGGAGAACGGGGAGCAGCTCGGGACCTCCGATCCGCCCCAGCCCGGTAAAGGCGGCCGCCCGGACCGCGGCGTCTCCGGACCCGGTAGCGGCCAGGAGCTGCCGGTGGACCCAACGATCGGCGGTCGCCGGCACCTCCGCGATGGAGGACACCGCCGCCGCGACGACCCGTGGGTCACGGTCCCGGAGGAGAGCTTCGGACTGCTGCCGCGACCCGCCGGTCTGGCCGTCGAAAACGGCAAGGGTGCGCGCCACTGCCGCGCGCTCCCTCCAGTCATCCGACCCGGCGAAGGCGGCGGCCCGCTCGCGCGCCTGCCGGGGATATGTCGCGACCAGCGATTCGAAGGCGGTCATCCGCACCTGCAACTCCCCATGGTCGAGCAGGTCGATTAGCGCGCGCTCGGCTTCCGGTGATCCCGCACGCCCAAGCCCCTCGGCGACCGCGATCACCACGTGCGGCTCCGGGTCGGCAGCCGCGAGCGCCAGCGGCGCGGCTCCCTCCGCGCCGTAGCTCCCGAGCGTACGTGCGGCCTGCACGCGCACGCGGGGGTCATCGTCGTCCAGCGCATCGATTACCGCGCCACGGCTCTCCTGCCGGGAGATGCCGGCCGAGTCGGCCAGCGCGGCCGTGAGTCCGCGAAGGGCCAGGAATCGGACCAGCGGCTCCGCATCATCCACCGCCTGGAGGAGATCAGCCGTGGCCGCCGGGTTGGGACGGCGAGCCAGGGCGTACGCTGCGCGCCAGCGGATCTCCGCGTCGCGATGATTCAGCCAGCGGCGCACGTCGGACGGATCGACCGGTTGATCGAAGCGCCAGAGAGCGAGAAGAGCCGCTTTCGCCACCTCGCTCTCGGCGGCGCGGCGACCCGCCGACTCACGCAGCAGCGCAATCGTCGCGATCCGGCCGCTCTCGGTGCCGAGCCGGGCGAGGGCCGAGACCGACTCCTTGGCCACGGTGGGACGCTCCGAGACCGTCCTCGGATCGAGCGATGCGGCGAGCGATTCCACCACCGTCGTTTCACCCAGGCGACCCAGGGCAAAGGCCGCGGTGGCTGCGACGGTCGTATCCGGATCCGAGAGGAGCCCCACGAGCACGGGGGCGTGCTCCGCGGCCATCAGCCGGCCGGCGCCGAGGGCCGCCTGCCGCCGCACCGCGGGGTGAGGATGTTCGAGCCCGGCGGCGATCGCAGCGGCAGGATCGCCCCGCCGGTCCTCTGCCTCGATCAGCGCGCCGACGTGCTCGACCTCGGCCGGGCCGAGCGGGGGCGTCGCAACCGGGGCTACCGGAGCGCACGCCGTGGCCAGGAGCGGGACGGACAGGGCGAATGCGAGGAGAGATCGCCTCATCCTTCATCTCCCAGAAGGGCCTGGAACCGCCGGAGAACGTTCTCGGGGAGGCGCGTGGGGCGCATCTCCCCACCCAGCGAGGTGAGGCGCGTGCGCGCCGAAACCAGCCTCTCGCCACTGTCGGCCCGGACGATCTCGTAGTCGAACTCAACGCCCCGCGAGCGCACCTCGGAGAGCCAGGTGTCCACCCGGATCTCCTCGTCGTAACGGGCCGCGGCGCGGTATCGGAGGGATGCGTCCGTCACGGCGAGAAGGACGCCCGAGGCCTCGATCTCGGCGTAGGAGATGCCAAGCCGCTCCCGGATGAGCTCGGTCCGACCCATCTCGCACCAGACCAGGTAGTTGGCGTGATAGACCACACCCATGCGATCCGTCTCCCCGTAGCGGACGCGGAGGTGGACGGATGCGTGCGGCGGCGTTTCGCTCATCGGGAGGCGTCGGAGGGCTCGGAGAAAGGGCCAACGTACCGGCGCCCGCGGGGAAGTGTCAACGCGTTTCCGGCGGCTCGACCTACTCCGGCAGCGAGCCCGGCCGGAACGAGTGGCGAAGGGACGCGCTCCGATACTACCTTCGCACCATGGACCAGAAACCATACCTCATCGTTTCGGACATCCACCTCGGGGCGGTACCGGACCGGACGGAGCGGGCCTTCCGCGCATTCCTCGCCCATGCGGCCGAACGAGCCTCGGGCATGCTGATCAACGGGGACCTCTTCGACTTCTGGTTCGAGTACCGCTCGGTGATCCCGGCCCGCCACTACCGGGTGCTCGCCGCGCTGACGGATCTGGTGGAGGCGGGTGTACCGGTCCGCTTCATCGGCGGGAACCACGACGCCTGGACCGGCCCCTTCCTCCGGGACGAGGTCGGCCTCGAGGTGCTGGACGGGCCGGTGGAGCTCTCGCTGGCGGGGCGACGGACGCTGGCGGTGCACGGGGACGGGGTTGGAGAGGGAGACGTGGGGTACGGGGTCCTGCGCCGGATCCTTCGCAGCCGGTTCGCCACGATGGGGTTTCGAATCCTCCACCCCGACATAGGGGATCGGATCGCCCGGCTCGCCTCCTCGACCGAAGCCCGTCTCAGCGGAAAGTCCCGCCCGAACCGGAACCGCTCCGGGCACATCGAGCGGTGGGCGGTCGGAGAGCTCGAGAACCGCCCGGATCTTGAGCTCCTGGTCGCGGGCCACGCCCACGAGCCCGCCGTCCGACGGGTGGGGGAGAACCAGTGGTACGTGAACGCCGGCGACTGGATCCAGAACTTCACCTACATCGCCCTCCCGCCGGGAGGCGGCTCCCCGGAAATGAGACGCTGGGAGCCGTAGACGGCAGCCGCAGCTAATCGATCGCGGAAAGCATCGATCGCGCACGCTCGCCGACCGAAGGAGGCGGGAACGCCGAAGCGGGAGATGGCGGAGCGAAGCGACCCTGCACTCCCGCGAACGGCGTCTCCGCTTCCGGAGGATGCGAGAGGTCGGCCTTTCAACGACCGGCTAGAGCGCGATTCCCTTCACCTTGAGGGGAGCGAGCCAGAGCCGCTCGGCGGCCGGGGCGACGCGAATCGGATCCCCGGTGGTAAGAAAGCGCATCTTGGCCCTTTCCGTGCCCGGCCCCGCCGGGAAGCGCGAGCCCTGACTCTCCAGGATGCGGAGCGTCTGGCGGGCTACGGCCGGACCGCTCTCGATCAGGGTGACGCCGGGCCCCATGATCTCGGCGATCGCGTCGCGCAGGAAGGGGTAGTGAGTACACCCCAGCACCACGGTATCCACGCCGGCCTCCTCAAGGGGTTCCAGGAGCGGCCGCAGTACCTGGCGGACACGATCTCCCTCCGTCTCCCCCTCCTCCACCAGCTCGACGAGGCCGGGGCAGGCCTGCCCGGTGACCACGACGTTGCGGGCGTGCGCGTGCATGAGGCGCTCGTATCGGTCGGCGCTCAGCGTCGCGGCGGTCGCCATCACCCCGACGCTGCCGTTCCGGGTGGCCGCAGCAGCCGGCTTGACCGCCGGCTCCATTCCGATCACCGGCACCGGAAGGTTCTCACGCAGGACTTCCAGTGCCGCTCCAGACGCGCTGTTGCACGCAACCACGAGCGCCCTGGCCCCCAGCCCGACGAGGTACCGTCCGACGTGGAGGGAGCGCTCGCGGATCTCCTCGAGGGGTCGGCCTCCGTAAGGACAGTACCGGGTGTCGGCCAGGTAGAGGAGCGGTTCCTCGGGTGCCTGTGAATGGAGATCGCGTGCCACGCTGAGCCCGCCGAGACCGGAGTCGAAGACCGCGATCGGGGACCCCTCTTTCATCGTCCCACCGGGACTGTCAGCTCGAGGCGGAGCGCGGCCTCACCTCCCGGGCCGACGCCGATGTGCGCGTCGAAATCGGCGAGGTAGGCGCTCACCAGGGCATCGGCGGCCGAGAGAAGGACGGTGAAGACGGCAAAGGTGGCCCAGTCCTCGACCTGGTCCTGGCGGGATCGCCGCAGGGGAGCGAGCCCCTCCAGCAGAGCGTCCCGCTCGATGCTCTCCAGCCGCTCGTCCTCCCGGATGAATCGCTCGCTCGCCCGCACGTCGGCCAGCCGCACCCGGCTCTTGCCCAGCATCCAGAAACTTCCCGCGCCGATCGAGAAGTAGACGGTGCCGCGAACCGGGGCGCCGACCGCAGCCTGGCCCCACCCCGGGAGCACCAGGCTGCGCAGGAAGGCACCAGCCGGGGAGATCTCGGCCACTACATCCTCGTCCACCGCCTCTACAGCGGGCGCTGGCAGCGTATCCGCGACCACGGGGTCCTGGGCGTGGAGATCGACCGCGGCTCCCCCCAGGGGAAGGAGCACCGCGATCCAGACGGCAATGGTTCTACCGGACAGCTTCCCCTGCAACGCACATCTCCGGATCGGGTGACTTTCAGCGGCGGGAGCGATGGACCGCCGGCAGGGCGGGATCATACAACGCGCCGTGCCCGCCCTGCAAAGGGGGTCGGCTGGCGCGCCCGGCGATCGGGGGATACCGTATTCCCGCAGCTCAGGAAAGATACCGACGACAACGCACACAGATCCGAACTACCGTGACCGAGCCCTTCTCCCCCGCCCGGATCCGCCGCCTTCCCAAAGCCGAGCTGCACGTACATCTCGACGGCTCGCTCCGGCCGGGGACGCTGATCGACCTCGGGAAACAGTACGGGGTGGACCTCCCCCGAACGGAGGCGTCCGAGCTGGGCGAGTTCATGCATGTGGCCGACGCGCGCAACCTGGTCGAGTATCTCGACCGCTTCGCAATCACCCTCTCGGTCATGCAGACCGAGGAGGCGCTGGAGCGCATCGCGTATGAGCTTGCCGAGGACCTCGCGGGGGAAGGCGTGCGATACGCCGAGATCCGCTACTGCCCGGCCCTGCACACCGAACAGGGGGTGACGCACGAGGCGGCGGTCGAAGCGCCGCTGCGCGGGCTGCGGCGGGCCGAGCAGGAGCATCCGATCCGGACCGGGCTCATCGTCTGCGGGCTGCGGCACCTGCCCCCGGAGTCCGCCACCGAGATGGCGGAGCTTGCCGTACGCTTTCGTGACGCCGGGGTGGTGGGCTTCGACCTGGCCGGCGCCGAGGCGGGCAACCCACCCACCGATTTCCAGCAGGCCTTCGACACTGCCGCCGACGCCAGCCTCGCCATCACGATCCACGCGGGCGAGGCGGCCGGCGCCGACTCGATCGGTGAGGCGGTCCACCGCTGCCGCGCCAACCGGATCGGACACGGCACGCGGCTCTTCGAGGACCCGACTCTCCTTGCCTACCTGCGGGACTTCCGCATCCCGATCGAGATCTGCCTTACCTCCAACGAGCAGACGCGGGCGGTCGAGAGCGTCGCCGAGCATCCCCTCCCCCGCTACCTGGAGCAGGGGCTCGTCCTCGGACTGAACACCGACAACCGGCTGATCAGCGCGACTACCGTCACCGAGGAGTACCGGGTGGCGCACGAGTCTCTGGGGCTCGGATGGGACGATTTGGTGCGGCTGGCACGGATGGGCTTCGAGAGCGCATTCCTGCCGTGGCCGGAGAAGCGGGAGATGCTGGCGGCGTTCGACCGGGAGGCCGGGGACGTCTGATCCACGAAATCCTTTGCCGATTCAGTCCAGGAAGCCGTTCTCCCGCATCCAGTCGTCGTTGTAGAGCTTCGAGAGGTAGCGCTCCCCGGTGTCGCAGAGAATGAAGACGATGCAGGCCGCCGGATCGTCCACCTCCCGGGCCACCTCCAGTGCGGCATGGGCCAGCAGCCCGCTCGATCCGCCCACGAAGAGACCTTCCTCGCGGGTGAGCCGGCGCGCCAGGCGGAAGGCCGAGGCGTCGTCCACGGAGCGCCACTCGTCGACCACCGACATGTCGAGGGTGGACGGGAGCTTGTCCTGGCCGATCCCCTCGACCTTGTAGGGGGCTCCCTCTCCCGGCGTCCCCGTTTCGGCGAGCGAGCGGAGGATCGAGCCGACCGGATCCCCGCCGATGACCCGGATACCCGGATCCCGCTCCTTCAGATAGCGGCCCGCTCCCGAGATGGTCCCGCCCGTCCCGGCGCCCGCCACGAAGTGGGTGATGCGGCCGTCGGTCTGCTCCCAGAGCTCTGGCCCGGTGGTCCGGTAGTGCGCCTCGGGGTTCGCCGCATTGTAGAACTGGTTCGCCAGAACCGCGTTGGGTGTATCATGGGCAATCTGCTTCGCCCGCATCACGTAGTTCTCCGGGTCGTCCGGCTCGACCTCCGACGGCGTGATGATGACCTCGGCCCCGAACGCCTCCAGAAGCCGGACCTTCTCGACGCTCATCTTGTCCGGGATGGTGAAGATGCACCGGTACCCCTTGATGGCGGCCGCGATCGCCAGCCCCACCCCGGTATTGCCGCTGGTGCCTTCCACCACGATCCCGCCGGGACGCAGCTCGCCCCGCGCCTCAGCCGCCTCGATGATCGCCGCTCCGATGCGGTCCTTGACCGAGCCGCCCGGATTCATGAACTCGGCCTTCCCGTAGACGGGAGTACGGATCCCCTCCGTGACGCGGTTGATCCGGATCAGTGGCGTGTTTCCCGCCGCGCCGAGGACGTCCGGGTACGGGGTGGTGTGAGGGCGGGGTGGGCTCCCGGCGACAGCCGTCACGGAGTCGTCTCCTCCTCACCGTTCGGCAGGTCGAACCTCACGGGAAGAAGGACCCAGACCGAGATCGGCTCGTCCCCGCGACGGGCGGGCTCGAAGCGCAGGTCGTAGGCCCCGCGGACGGCGGCCGAGTCGAACTCCTCATACCCGCTCGTTTCGTCGACACGCGCCGAATCCACGGTGCCGTCGTCGGTCACGAAGATGCGGAGCGTCGTTTCGCCTTCCACGCGGTTCTCCCAGAGCTCCTCCGGGTAGTGGAAGGTCGATGAGGATACCTGCCGGGGCGGCTGTTCCGGCGTCGCCTCCTCCTCGTTGCATCCGGTCAGGATCACCACAGGCGCTGCGAGGAGCGCGAATCGACGCGCGAGAGAGATCGGGTTCATCGTCATCACGTTCAGGTTTCTTGAGCCTGCTCGCGCAACGCCGCCAGCAGGTTGAGTGCATCGATCGGGGTCAGGCGCTCCACCTCGAGGCTCTGCAGTCGGGTGACGACCGGGTGCGGCCCCGGCGCAAAGAGCGCGAGCTGCGAAGCGGCAGGAGGCCGTGTCTGCACGCCGGTACGCTCGAGCGTACCGAGAACCTCCCGGGCGCGTTCCACGACCGGGGCGGGAAGTCCGGCCAGCCGGGCGACCTCGACTCCGTACGACCGGCTGGCGCCACCCCGCTCCAGCCGGCGGAGGAAGACGATCCGGTCGCCGTCCTCCCTGACCGCGACGCTGTAGTTGACGACCCCGTCGAGCTCCTCCTCGAGTCGGGTCAGCTCATGGTAGTGCGTGGCGAAGATGGTCTTCGCCCCGATGCGCCCGTGGAGATCCTCGGTGGTGGCGATGGCGACGCTGACCCCGTCCCAGGTCGAGGTTCCTCGCCCGATCTCGTCGAGTAGGACGAGCGAGCGCTCGGTAGCGCCGTGCAGGATGGCCGCGGTCTCGTTCATCTCCACCATGAAGGTGGACTGGCCGCGCGCCAGGTTGTCAGAGGCCCCCACCCGTGTGAATATGCGGTCGGCAATGGGGAGAGATGCCTTGCGCGCGGGCACGAACGCCCCGATCTGGGCAAGGATCTGTATGAGGCCCACCTGGCGGAGGATGGTCGACTTTCCGGCCATGTTCGGGCCGGTGAGGATCATCACCCGGCCGTCCCGGCTCAGCCGCACGTCGTTGGGAATGAACTCCTCGCGGGGCATCATCCGCTCCACCACCGGATGACGTCCGGCGGTGATCTCCAGGTCGAACCCCTCGTGGACCGCCGGTCGGACGTAATCGTTGCGGACCGCGCACTCCGCGAGCGCCGCGAGAACGTCGAGCGAGGCGATGATCCCCGCCACCGCCTGGATGCGCTCGACCGAGGTGGCCACCCGCGCCCGGATGTCGCGGAAGACCTCCGCCTCGCGCGCGCCGATGCGGTCCTCGGCACCGAGGATCTTCGCCTCCCACTCCTTGAGCTCGGGGAGGACGTAGCGCTCCGCATTAGCGAGCGTCTGCCTGCGCTCGTACTCCTCCGGAACCCGCTCGAGGTTGGCGCGCGTGATTTCGATGTAGTAGCCGAACACCTTGTTGAAACCGACCTTGAGCGAGCCGATCCCGGTGCGCTCGCGCTCCTGCTGCTGCAGCCGGGCCACCCACTCCCGGCCGCCGTCCCGGGAGGCACGCAGCTCGTCGAGCGCTTCGTCGAATCCCTTCCGGATGACCCCGCCGTCCCCCACCGCGGGCGGTGCATCCGGATCGATGGCGGCCGCCACGAGATCGCGCACGTCCTCGAGCGGATCGAGCCCCTTCCGGATTTCCCCGAGCATCCCGGACGTGGCAGCGTGGAGGACTTCCCGGAGGAGCGGGATCACCGCCAGAGAGTCCCCCACCCCGAGGAGCTCGCGAGGCCCCGCCCGCTCGGCAGCGACCCGCACGGCGAGCCGCTCCAGGTCCCGTACACCTGCGAGCGCGTGGCGAAGGGCCTCCCGGAGCGGATCCTCCTCCACGAGCGTCGACACGGCCTCCTGCCGCCGGAAGATGGTCTCCAGATCGAGGAGCGGCGTCACCAGCCACCTCCGCAGGAGGCGCCCCCCCATGGGGGTGCGTGCCTCGTCCAGGACGGCGAGCAGGGTTCCGCCGGCATCGTCCCCCCGGAGCGGCTCCACCAGCTCGAGGTTGCGGCGCGTCATCCCGTCCAGCGCCATCGCCGCGTCCGGACGCCGGATGCGCGGCGGACGGAGGTGCGCGCCGTGGACCGGCTGGATCTCCGCCACGTAGGAGAGGAGCGCGCCGCATGCCCCCAGGAGGGTGTCGTCCCCGGCCTCGAAGCCGAAGCCAGCGACGTTCAGGACGCCGAAGCGACGCCTCAGCTCCTCGACCGCGTTCTCCTTTCCAAAGAGCCAGGGATCGCGCTCGGTCCGGAGCCCGCCAATCTCCTCGGGAAGGAGGGAGATGTCGTCACCCCGCGGCTGGAGGATCTCGGCGGGCGCCAGGCGTCCGAGCAAGTCTCCGAGCTCCGTCCTAGAAACTTCGTGGACCTCTAGCTCGCCGGTGGAGAGATCCGCGGAGGCGACGCCGAGGCGATCGCCGTTCCCGGACGCCGCCGAGATTGCCACCAGGAAGTTGTTGCGCCGCGCCTCGAGGAGGCGGTCCGTGAAGACGGCACCGGGCGTCACCAGCTCGGTCACCTCACGCCGGACGATCCCCTTCGCCTCGGACGGATCCTCGACCTGATCGCAGATCGCCACCCGACATCCCTGGCGAACCAGGCGCTCGAGGTAGCTGTCGAGGGCGTGGGCCGGGACGCCGGCGAGGGGCGCCCGGGAGGAGCCGTTGTTGCGGGAGGTCAGGGTGAGGTCCAACCGGCGTGCGCCCTCGACCGCGTCGTCGAAGAACATCTCGTAGAAGTCTCCGACCCGGAAGAGGAGGATGGCGTCCGCATGGCGGGACTTGATCTCCCGCCACTGCTGCATGAGCGGCGTGTCCTGCTCGACCTTCTGCGCCACGATCAGCCGTCGAGGGGGCGGATATCGACCTCGAAGCCGGCCGAGCGGGCAGCGCGGGCGCGCGCTTCGATCGTGGTCTGATCGGCGGGCGGGCCGAGCCACACCCGCGTCCGACGCTCGCCGGAAACGCGCATGATGAGAACGTCGTGGCCTCGTGCGCGGAGCTCATCGCGGAGGACTTCGGCCTCGGCGACCGTCTCGAAAGCCCCTGCCTCCGCCACGAACTCTCCCGACGGCGCGGATGCATCCGCGCGTGCCCGATCCTCGCGAGCCGGTGGCGCGGCTTCTGGAGGCGCCGCCTCCCGTGCGACGGCTCGCCGCTCCTCCCGCGGCGGGACCGAGGCGCACACCTCGCTCCGCAGCTCGCGGATCGTCGCGGTGAGCTCACGATCCCCGGCCGCGGCCTCGGCCGCCGACTCGAGCGCCTGGCACCCATTGGTCACCTCTCCCTGCCCGAGCCGGGCGCGGCCGAGCCAGTATCCCGCCCGTGCGCGCACCCCGGCTTCCGGATAGTCCCGGGAAAGGCGCTCGAAGTGCCGTTCGGCCCCCTCCACGTCTCCCCGCGCGTACCTGGACTGACCGAGCCGAAGCAGCGCCTCCGACGCCTCGGGAGACTGGGGGTGGTCGAGGGCGATCGACAGGAAGCTCCGCTCGGAGCGCTCCGGCGCCTCGGAGAGAACGCCGCGGAGGTAGAGGGCGCGCGCGCGGATGTTCCCGGTCGCACCTTCCCCGCGCGCGTGCCACCACTCCTCCACCGCCTCGCGAGCCTCGCCGAACCGGTGCTCGCGAACCAGCTCGTCCACACCGTCGAGCCCGGGGACGTCCGACTGCGCCGACGCAGGAAGGGCGATGATTGCAAGGGCGGAAAGCGCGAGGACGAGTGCGCGGATGGCTCGGCAACTCATGCGGCGCGCTCCTGGGCGGGTGCAGGGTCGACCTCGAGGCGGAAGAGAAGCTCCTCCACGACCTGCCGGTCGGAGAGGGGCGCCGATTTGAGGAGGTGGTCTGCGCGGAGTAGCGCTGCAACGGCTCGCTCCACCTGCTCCGGGCGCCATCCGCGGGATTGCGCTAGCAGGCGCTTCGAGACCCACTGCTGGTATCGGGGCAGCACCCGCGAGAGGGCGCTCTGGCCCCCGGCGCTCGCGATCCCGATCCGGATGAGATGCGTACCAAGACCCGCGACGATCGCGACCCCGCTCTCTCCCGAGGCGAGCAGGCCGTCCAGGCGGGCCCGCGCTTCGGCAAAGCGGCGCTCGCCCACGAGGTCGAACCATTCCCACCGGTCCTCGCGCGCCACGGCCACCCCCGCCTCACGGACATCCTCCATGCCGATCTCCCCGCGATCTGCCACATACCCGCTGAGCTTCGCGAGCTCGGCGTCGAGGGTGCCGAGATCAGTGCCCACCCCCGCCACGAGCTGCCGTGCGGCGGCGGCCTCGATCGATTTTCCGTGTTC
The DNA here is from genome assembly GCA_007118565.1 of Gemmatimonadota bacterium. GTDB lineage: Bacteria > Gemmatimonadota > Gemmatimonadetes > Longimicrobiales > Longimicrobiaceae > SKRI01. The sequence continues at coordinate 16,611 of SKRI01000175.1, forward strand.
GGTTCTCGCCCGCTCCATCACCCACCCCGGTGCGTCCCCTGCCCGGACCGCGCCGAACTCGACATCGAGCGCAGCACGTGTCAGTTCCCGGTAGAACTTGGCCTTGGACTTCGACGGGATCTCGGCGGAGACGATGAGGGCAAGACCGGGAGGACAGGAGGAGGTGGCCTCCAGAACCGCGGTCCGTGCGGGATTCGAGAGCCCCTGGGCATCGCGGATCACGAGCACCCGCCACTCCGCCATCATCGGCGGCGTCTGCACGAGCGAGGCGACCGTATCGGCGCCCACCTCCTTCCCCCGCAGCTGATCCAGGTTGAAATCGCGCGAGGCGGGATTTAGGTGGGCTTCCATGGTACGACGCACGCCTTCCTCACGGAGAAAAGGCTCCTCTCCGTGAAAGAAGAAAACGCCGCCGAGCTTTCCGGATCGGAGGCGTTCGATGAGGGCTTCGTAGCGGATGATGTCCCTCCAGGCTCAGCGGATGGAGCGAGACTCCCCCACCCTACGCGTTCGGGGCGGCTCAGTCAATCGCGGTGAGGATCCCCCGCGGGGATCCGGCCGCACCATAGGTGAGCCAGGGGCTGGACGGCGGCGCCTGTCCGAGCAGCGACGATCCCGCGGGAGCGAGTGTCGAGGCGGGCGTGGGGCTCAGAAAGGGGCCGGAGCGGAGGAGGGCGGGCGTCTCGACGGTCTGACTCGGCGCATTGGCCACCACCGCCGGTAGCTCGGCGAGTGGGGTGTTCTCGCGGATCAGCGGGCTCAGCGAGACGAGCAGAAGGATCACCGCGGTCGCCGCCACGGCGAACCCGGAGCGTGGGAAGGTCCGGACCCGGCGCATCTCGTCGTCCACATGGAAGATCCGGTGCTGGAGACGAGCACCGAAATCATCGGAGGGGGAGGGATCCGGCAGCTCCCGGAGAAGGCTCACTCCTCGGCCGACGACCCGATCGTACCGTGCGCAGGAGGCGCAGCTCTCGATGTGGTCGAGGAACTTCGCGCGCAGCTCGGAGTCCACGAGCTCATCGCGAAAGTCCGAGTACTCCATGAGAAAGCGTGAACAGTCGATCATCGGCGGCGTGAAACGGATTGCACAGTCCCCAAACCCGGGAGGAAATCTGCCCCCTCCCACCCTCGATCTACAGGTACGCAAACGGGGCGGCGGAGTTCCCTCCGTCGCCCCGTGGCACAGGACCGCTCTGCAGCGCCGCTCATCGAGCTCCGCGCCGGACCCGTATCTCCCTTCCCCTAGGCGAGCAGCGGGGCGACGATCTGCGCGAAGTTGTTCCGGGCCCGGTTCAGCCGGCTCTTCACCGTCCCAAGGTTGCAGTCCGTGATCTCGGCGATCTCCTCGTACGTCTTCCCCTGCATTTCTCTCAGGATGAAGACCTGACGATGATGCTCGGGCAGCTCCTCGACGGCCGACTCCACCAGCTGCTTCAGGTGCCTCTTCCGGAAGAGGTCGTCCGGCCGGTAGGTGTTGTCCTCCCACTCCAGTGGGCGCTGGTCGGCCTCCCAGTTCTTCTTGATCGTCTGGAAGAGGACCAGCGGGTTCCGGGAACGGTTCCGGAGCTCGTTCTTCGCCAGGTTCGAGGCGATCGTGTAGATCCAGGTCGAGAACTTTTTCGACGTGTCGAACCGGTGCAGGTGCCGGTAGACGCGGATGAAGGTCTCCTGGACGAGGTCCTCGGCCCGCTGCCGGTCACCCGTCGAGCGGTAGACGAAATTCAGCAGCCGCCCCTGATAACGCTCCACGAGCTCACCGAAGGCCCGCTTTTCCCCCTCAAGGTAACGGATGACCAGATCGTTGTCGGCCACCTCTTTGAGCGACGGACGGGTCGTCGCCTTCTCGGCTGTGTTCAGCACGTCCTGCGCAAAGTTATTGGCCATGGGCTTCCCCCTCCCGGAGGTGTGTTCGTCGAGTCGCAGATCCGGCATCGCGAACGGATTTCTTCATCCGCACCCAGCATTGGGGCAGAAAACATACCATGCCCGGGAGTGGTTCACAATGCGCACAACCCGCGGAGCCACAAGACATTAGCCGTCTCGGGCGGAAGCGTGGAAATCGCGGGGTGTCCTCTTCATACCACACCGTGGCAGGATCCGGTGACCCCGAAATCGGACACCGCGCCGCGTCAGGAAATCGCCAGATGGAGTCCGCAGATGGTCTTCGCGTCGGTGATCTCCCCGGAGCCGATCATCGCGAGGATTCGGGAGATGGGGATCTCCTGGACCTCGATGAACTCGTCGCGGTCGCGCGAGACGCTTCCCTCCCCGAGGTCTGTCGCCCGAAAGATGTGGATCATCTCGTCGGTGAACCCGGGCGTGGTGTATACGGAGCCCAGGCGCTCCAGGCGGCCGGCTACCAACCCGGTCTCCTCCTCCAGCTCCCTGCGGGCGCATTCCTCCCACGGCTCCCCTTCCCTGTCGGGCCGACCCGCCGGGATCTCGAGAAGATATCCGTCCGCCGCGTAGCGGTACTGCCTCACCAGGACCACCGCCGGCTCGGAGCGCCCACCCCGCTCCACGATCGGCACGACCGCCGCCGCACCCGAGTGGCGAATCATCTCCAGCTCGCCGGTCGATCCGTCCGGAAATCGGACGGTATCGAGGGAGAGGCGGACGATCCGACCGTCGTGGACGAGCCGGCTCTCGAGCGGGTTTTCGTGTCCGGATTCGTTCATGGGAGATCTCCGGTCGGTTAATCGCGCGCGCCGGGCCCGACCATCAGCCGCGCCCGAGGACATCGGGAGAGACGACGCTGACCGGCGCGTGGCCGAGGGCCTCGAGCTGCGGTGCCACC
>SKRI01000063.1 GCA_007118565.1 Gemmatimonadota bacterium
GACGCCGCCGGGGTGCGACGGCACCCTCCGCGTTACCGGCCGGCGGAGCGTCCGATGGCATCCGGCGGAGGGATCGCCCGCCGATGTCAGGCTCGAGGATTCCGGCAGCGATCTTTCACCGGTTGCGGGGGGAGCGGTTTCTTTCGCCTCGCTGGAGAGCGGGGATACGGGGGAGGCCACCGCGCTGCGCGGACTCGCCAGCCGGCTCTCGGACCTCGGCGATGCGCTGGGCCTGGCGGACGGCGCGCGCGTGCTCGTCCCCCTCCAGACCGGCTCCGAGGGTCAGGACCGGGCCCTCGCCCTACTGCTCCCGGCCCTCCTCGACCGGGGCGCCACCATCGAGACGATCCCGCCGGGAGACTTCGCCGAAGCGCTCCGCACCCTGCGCGTCGATGCGGTGGTGCTGACTCGCTCGGTGCGCTCCGCCCTCGCCGAGGTCGGGGAGGAGGGACCGCCCGCCGGGATCGCCCGGATCCTCGACCTGGCACCGGCGGGGGACCGTCACCTGCGCCCATGGCTGGAGGCGGGGGTCGCCGTGGTCCAGGCGGTGACCGACGGGGCGGGGCTCGGCCTCAACGCCCGCCGCGAGCTTACCGGAACCGGTGATCTGGAGGCTCCGTTCGTCGCGGTTCCGCCGTTCCGCATTCGCGCGGTGAAGGGATCGCTCGAGGTGAGCGGCCCCGGCATCCCAGAGTGGACGGAAGCCGGGTGGCGGGGGAGGGAAGTCGAGGGTGGGGTGCACATCCAGCCGCGGATTCTCGAGCCGGGGGAGCCGGTCCCAGTGGAGGAGGTATTCCGCATCGCCTCCGTGTCCAGCGTGGAGGTGCAGACCGGAGAGCAGGGCGGTGTGCGGGTGGTGGTCACCCCAATACTCGACGATATCGGCACCTTGCAGGAACTCCGGCGACGGCTGATCCGGGACGTCGCCCGTCACAACGAGAGCGGGGGCCGGGAGGAGCGGGTCGAGGCAGTCGCCGTCTCTCTGAACGGCGATCTTCCGGCCACGGATCCACCCTGGATCCCGACCCGTACCCGCCGCGATCTGGACGACATGCCCTCGGTGGAGGAGCGGGAAGCCTGGGCGGCACAGGTGCTGGCCGAGGCCATCCCACCGGCCGCCCTCGACTTCTACCGGCAGGCACTCGCCGCCGAGCCGGTGGACGACCTCCGGCTGGAGGCGTGGGAGCGCACCCTGCTCGAGGCGCTACGTGACGGCACCCTGCACGCGCAGGCATTCACCCAGCGCTTCGTCGACGAGGTGGATCGGGCGCGCCGGCCGGACCGCCGCATCGTGCGTCGGCTGCGGAGGGGCGGCGAGGAGGCGCGCGCCTGGGCGGAGCGCGAGGATCCCGCGGGTCCGCTCCTCCCGGAGCCGGTGAGCGAGGCGGTCCGCGGCGGGCTCGGCTCGGCGATCCGCGCCTTCTACCGGCACGGGATGAAGGTCACCGTCATCGGGCGCGGCCACGTGCCGGTGGACCGCCCCTTCCTGGTGGTCGCCAACCACTCCAGCCACCTCGACGGCGGGCTGGTCAAGTACGCGCTGGGGCCTTGGGGGGAGCGGGTGCACGCGCTGGCCGCCAAGGACTACTTCTTCGGCACGCCGGCGCGGCGCTTCCTGGCCCACCACTTCACCCGGCTGATACCCACCGAGCGGACCCGTGTCACCTCGGAGTGGCTCCGCCGGGCACGCGAGGTCCTGGAGACGGGCGACTGTGTCCTCATCTTCCCCGAGGGCACCCGCACCCCGGGGGCCGAGGTCCACGAGTTCAAGGCCTCGCTCGGCACGCTCGTGCGCACCCTGCGGGCGCCTGTCCTCCCCATCCACATCTCCGGTACATCCGACATCCTGCCCAAGGGGAAGGCGCTCCCGCGGGGCCGCACCGCAACCGTGCGCGTCGGCCCGCCGCTGGAGATCGACCTCCTCGAGGCCGGGCTCGAGGATACGGGCGCCACCATCCGCCACGACCGGTGGATCGCGGAGACGGTGCGGCGGGCGGTGCTGTCCGTTGCGGAGGACGATTTCTGGTGGGTGGAGGGGAGGAGGCGGCCCGCCGACGAGAAGGGAAGGGGGGAGGAGGGAGATGGTGCGCGGGAGGCGGCCGGGTGAGCCGCATCGTCCTGACCGGCGCCACCGGATACCTCGGCCGGCACGTCGTCCGGCAGCTGGCGGCCAACGGGGGTGACGGTACCCCCATCGCCCTCGTCCGCCGCCCCGCCCCCGAGCTCGAGGCGGAGGGGGTGGAGGTACGCGTCGGCTCGCTTCACGACGAGCAGTGGATCGCGGCGCAGCTTCCGGAAGGGTGCCGGGTGATCCACATGGCGGGCCGCGTCGCCTTTGATGGGCCTGCCGCCCGGGAGATGCACGCGCTCCACGTGGACGCGACCCGCTTTCTCACCGACGCGGCGCTGGAGCGTGGCTGTGAGCGCTTCGTGCTCCTCTCTTCCTCCGGGGTCTCCGCCGTCTCCCGCGAGCCGCGCGAGCATGATGAGTCGGCGGGATACCCGGTGGGGACCATCGGTGGTTGGCCGTACTACCTGAGCAAGATGCTCCAGGAGAAGCTCGTCCTCGACCGGACCGCGCGCGACGGGCTTCCCGCGGTGGTGCTCAACCCCTCGCTCCTCCTGGGGCCGGGCGTGGGCGGAGTCACCTCCACCGGGATCGTGGAGGACGCGGTGGCGGGGCGGATTCCCTTCGTCCCCTCCGGCGGACCGAGCATCGTGGACGTCCGCGACGTCGCCGCGGCCGCGATCTCGGCCCTCGAGCGCGGGGAGGTCGGCGCGCGTTACCTCCTCGCCTCGCTCAACTGCACCTTCGCCGACTTTTTCCGCCGGCTCGGAGCGTGCGGAGCCGAGCGCGTCCCCACGGTGGGGGTCCCGGGCCGGGCCGGCGTTCTCGGCGCCCGCGTCCTCCGCCGCCTGGCGCCGGAGCGTGCCGCTGGGATCCATCCGATGAAGATGGAGATGGCGCGGCACTTCTGGTACGTCGATGCCGGCCGCGCGCGGCGCGAACTCGGCTTCACCCCGCGGCGGGCCGACGAGACGCTGCGGGAAACGCTCGAGGGCGAAGCGGCCCGCGCCTGACATCTCCCGACATGAACCCTGACGACAGATCAAGTGACCACGACCAGTACCGAAGCACGCGTCATCGATCTCCTGGCCCGCATGCTGGGCCGCCCCGCCTCGGACCTGACCCCGCAGACCGACCTCGTCCGTGATCTGGGGATAAGCTCCGTGGACCTCTTCGGCCTGGTGGCGGGGATCGAGGAGGAGTTCGACATCATCTTCCCCTCCGAGGACACGGACGTGGTCAACAACGTCCGCACGGTCGAGGACGTGGTGAACCTGGTCGAGGAGTACCAATAATCTCCCACCCGGATCGGGAGGGGCTGGCCAAGCCCCGTCTCCCCTCGCTTCCGTGAGCGACGCCCTCCGGCTTCCCGGGCAGAGCGACCGGTTCTTCGTCATCCTCAATCCCACGGCCGGCGCGCTCGAGCCCGGGCGCCTCCGCCGCATGCTCGGCGGCGCCTTCGCCCACCGCCGCGCCGCCTTCGACCTGGTGGAGACCGAGCGGGCGAAGCACGCGGAGGAGCTCGCCAGGGAGGCGGTGGCGCGCGGGTACCGGGCGGTGGTATCGGTGGGGGGAGATGGCACGCTCGCCGAGGTGGTGACCGGTCTGGCCGGAAGCGACGTGCCCCTCGGCATCGTGCCGCAGGGAACCGCCAACCAGGTGGCGCTCAACCTGGGCATCCCGAACAACCTCGAGAAGGCGGTCGACGTCATCGTTGCCGGCCACACCGAGCCGATGGATCTGGGTCAGCTCGACGACGGGAGCTACTTCGCGCTGATCGCGGGAGCGGGATGGGACGCGCGGGTGATGGCCATCGCCACCCGGGAGATGAAGGACCGCTGGGGCTTCGGCGCCTACCTCTACGCGGGGATCCGCGAATCGCTCGCGCCCGCGTCGGCCCGCTACCGCATCACCGCCGACGGCGAGACGATCGAGGTGGAGGCCTCCACCGTCCTGGTCGCCAACGTCGGAGAGATTCTCACAGGATTGATTCCGGTTGGTGTGAAGCTCGGACCGAAGATCTCAGTGCGGGACGGGCTCCTCGACGTCTGCGTCTTCGCGGCGAAGTCCATTCCCGATGTCGCCGCCGTCCTCTGGCGGGTGGCCAGCGGCCAGTTCGCCGGCGACGAGCGAATGATCTACCTGCAGGCGCGTGAGGTGACCATCGAGTCCGATCCGCCGGTGGTGACCCAGGTGGACGGGGATCCGCACGGGAAGACCCCGCTCACGCTGCGGGCGGTGCCGGACGCGGTGCGGGTGCTGGTGGGTGAGTAGTTGATAATGGCGTTCAATGCAAAAGGGCACGGCGAAAGAATCCACCGTGCCCTCTCCGCATTAGCGCGCTGTTCCTACATCAGTTCCGTCCTGCGCTGGCCGAAGCTCCACGTGCAGGCTGTCCGCGTGCGGGGCCGGTGCCATCGGTCACTCCAACGGCGCGGGCGGCATTCACCCAACCGTGTCCGTAGAACTCGTGGTTGCCGCGAATTCCGATGTCCGCCGTGGTACGATGGAGCGCTGTCCGGACAGCGTGCGGACTCATACGGCCGCCATTCCGCTCGACGATGAGCGCCGCAACGCCAGCCGCGGCGGGCGCCGCCATGCTCGTCCCCTGCGCCCAGTTGTAGGATGCAGTCGTGGTGCCGCGGACGGTGCTCATCACCTGGTCGAAGACCGCGCAAGTGTTTGTGATCGTCCGGAACTCGCCGACGATGGTGCAGAGGTTGAAGTTTCCGTCAACAATCGCAAGGCCGACCGTGCCGCCGGGCGCGGAGATGTCCACGAGCGACTTGCCGTAGTCGGAGTAATAAGCCGGGTTGTGAAAGTTGGTATTGCCAAAGCCCCAGCCATGCGGCCCCGTCGCTGATACCGAGATTACGTGCTCGTTCTGCGCGGGAATCTTGAACAACTCCCTCGCCACGTCGAAGTTCGTGGCGCCATTGCCCGCCGATGCGATAACTGTGGTGCCCTGCTGGTATGCGTAGCGTGTGGCGCGATCGACCGCCTTCGTGAGCTCGCGGAATGAATCCCGGTAAGCCTTGCTCCCCCAATTATCACGGTAATTGAGGGTCGCTCCGAGGCTCATATTGATGACGTGGGCACCGGCTCCACCCTCCGACTGAGGCTTGGAAGCGTAGACGATCCCGTTGATGATGCTCGCAAAAGGACCCGACCCGCTGTGGAGAACCTTCACGCCGACAAGCGTCGCCCGTGGAGCGATGCCGACGACGCCGACGTCTCCGCTTGCCGCTACGATCCCGGCCACGTGCGTGCCGTGCCAAAAGGTGCCCGTATCGCTATTCCACTCCCCTGTCGTGAATGAGCGTGACGCCGCCCGGTCGATATTGTCGGTGAGGTCGAGGTGGTCGTCGAAAATGCCGCCGTCGAGGATCGCCACACGAACGCCCTGACCAGTAAAGCCAGACGCCCACGCCTGCGGCGCGTCGATGGCATCGGGCGCCCACTGGAACGAGCGAAACACGGCTGTCGATCCGATTGCGTCGGTACCCGATGTCGTAGCCTCTGCCGTGAACGCCTCCCCTGCCTGGAACGTGCTTGGATCGATCCACTGGACGACGTAGTCAGGTGTCACCGACTCCACGTCCTGGATCCGAGCGGCGCGGTCCTGAAAGTCCTCGGAGATTGGAGCGACGATCGCGACGCCAATCTCCGGGATGAAATGCGTAACAGCGCCGCCGGCGGCCTCAAGTTGGGAATAAAGGTTGGAGGCGATCCGCCCAGACCTCGTGAGAACGATGTAACTCCCGGTGGGCTCCGGGTTGCTTCCCACGAATTCAGAACCAGCGACGGTTTCGCTCTGGCTAATGGATGCCAGCGGGGAATCGGGCGAGATCGGCTGAACGATCTCGTCAGCACAGGCTGACAGCAGTACAGCGGCCCCGGCGAGAACCGGGAGGGTCTTGAGGAACTTCATGAAGCGGCCTCCGAGAGGGAGGTGGATGGAAGCTTCCTCGGCGGCTGGACTATCTCCGGACGGAGATCCCCGGCTCTGCGGACCGGCCTCGCGACCGGGGTGCTCTTTTCGGGAAGATCGGGGCGCCGCGAGGGGGAGCGGCTTTGGAGGCCGCCGAAGTGCGGGCCTTCCCCC
>SKRI01000295.1 GCA_007118565.1 Gemmatimonadota bacterium
ACCTCGACCGGGCAGAGGGGGAGGCGCTCCTGATCCAGATCCACGTGGAGGCGCTGCCTGGCACCGCCGAGGCGGTGGAGAGCGCGGTCCGGCGCGCGGTGCAGGAGGCGATCCGTGCAACTATGCCGGGCGTAGTCCCCTTCGTGGACGTCGTGTCCCTGAGCGGGCCGGACATCGACTGACCACGGGCCCGGCGGATTTATCCCTCGCAGCTGCTACCGTCATTCGCGCGGTCCGGAGCCTCGATTCCCGGCACCTCCAACTCCATCGCTCGGACTCCTGCCGCACTCCTCCTTCCGGAATATCCTTCTTGACTTGAGGCTCACAGCAGGCGATCGTTCGGCGAACCCCCCCTTACACCGAACGTCATGCCTGCGGAAATCGATCATACGGACCGCAAGATCCTGGAGATCCTCCAGGAGGAGGGGCGCATCAGCAACGCGGCGCTGGCCCGGCGCATCGGCCTCACCGCCGCCCCCACCCTGGAGCGCGTCCGCCGCCTCGAGCGCGAGCGGGTCATCACCGGCTACGCCGCGCGGATCGACGGAGATTCGGTCGGCATGGGGCTCACCGTTTTCGCCTCCGTCTCCCTGGAGGCGCACGAGCTCAGGGCGGTGGAGGACTTCCGCGCCGCCGTCACCGCCCTCCCTGGCATCCTCGAGTGCCACCACCTCACCGGGGAGGCGGACTTCCTCCTCAAGGTGCGGGCTGCCGACATGGGCTCGTACGAGGCGTTTCTCCGCGAGCACCTCCTGGGACTGCCGGGGGTGCAGCGAATCCGAAGCTCCGTCGTCCTCTCCACCCTCAAGGAGGGGGGAGCCATCCAGATCGAGGAGGCCGTGACATGACCGAGTATATTTCGCCCGAGACCCTCGCCGTGCACGCCGGCCGTCCTCCCCGGGACGACCCGTATCACGCACACGTCGCCCCCATCTACCAGACCTCGACCTTCTCCTTCGAGAGTGTGGAGAGCGGTGCGCGAGCCTTCGCCCGGGAGGAGGGGGGCGCGAGCCACATCTACTCGCGGCTGAACAACCCCACCGGACAGGCTTTGGAGAGCGCCATCGCTGCGCTCGAAGGGCGCGGGGTGGAGGCCGAGGTCATGGCGCTCTCCTTCGGAAGCGGCATGGCGGCAATCTCCACCGTCATGCTGGCCGCCGCGGGGGGCGGCCGGATCGTGGCGCAGGATGCGCTCTACGGGTGCACGCACGACTTCCTGCGCGACCAGGCGCCCGGACTCGGCATCCAGGTCACCTTCGTGGACACGACGAGCACGGAGGCCGTAGCCGAGGCGATCGACACCCACGACGACGTCCGCATGGTTTTCGTGGAGACGCCGGCCAACCCGACCATGCGCCTCTGCGACCTCGAGGCGATCTCCGGGCTGGCCCACCAGGCCGGGGCACTCCTCTGCGCCGACAACACCTTCGCCACGCCGTATCACCAGCGCCCGCTGGTCCATGGCGCTGACCTCGTGGTCCACTCCACCACCAAGTACCTGAACGGCCACGGAACCGGCGTCGGCGGGGCGGCGGTGGGAAGGGATCCGGAGCTCATGGACCGGATCCGGACCTTCCGCAAGAACCTCGGGGGCATCGCCGGCCCGTTCGACTGCTGGCTGATGCTGAACGGGATCCGCACGCTTGCGCTCCGCATGGAGCGGCACGCCGCGAACGCCGCGCGCATCGCCAGCTGGCTGGACAAACACCCGGCCGTCCTGCGCGTCCACTACCCCGGGCTCGCCTCCCACCCCCAGCACACCCTGGCCCGCCGGCAGATGGAGCGGGGGTACGGGGGGATGATCTCCTTCGAGCTCGAGGGCGGCTACGACGCCGGGGTGCGGCTGATGGAGAGCGTCGAGCTCTGCTCGCTGGCGGTGAGTCTCGGAACGGTGGACACGCTCATCCAGCACCCGGCCTCGATGACGCACGCCTGCATCCCGGAGGAGCAGCGTCGCGCGGCGGGGATCAGCGAGGGGCTCGTCCGCCTATCCGTGGGCATCGAGCATGTCGACGAGCTGATCGCGGACCTGCGCCGCGGTCTCGGCCACGGATGAGCGCTCCGCGCACCGTCCACATCCTCCTCTTCCCCGACGTCGAGGTGCTGGACTTCGCCGGGCCGTACGAGGTCTTCCACGCCGCGAACGAGGTGGCCGGCAAGCAGCGGTTCGAGATCCGCACGGTCGCGGAGGGGGGAGATGGGCTTCGTGCGCGCGGCGGACTCCGCATCAGGCCGGAGCTGTCCTTCGAGGATTCAGGAGATGTTGACATCGCCGTCGTTCCGGGCGGATCCGGGACCCGGGCCGCGGCCGAGCGGCCTGCGGTAGTCGACTGGATCCGGCGTCAGAAAGGCGGGGCGGAGCTGGTCCTCTCCGTCTGCACCGGCGCCCTCCTCCTGGGACGCGCCGGCCTGCTCGACGGGAAGCCGGCCACCACCCACCACACCGCCCTCGATCGGCTCCGTACGGAGGTGCCCTCGGCGACGGTCGAGGGTGACCGCCGGTTCGTGGAGGTCGGCTCGCTGATCACCGCCGCCGGCGTATCCGCCGGGATCGACGCCGCCTTCCGGGTGGTGGAGCGGACGCTGGGCGAGTCGCTGGCCCGGGAGACGGCCCGCTACATGGAGTACGAGCGGCGGGACGGCCGGGGACAGCTCCTCGGCCGGTAGTCCTCGCTTAGAGCGCGGGGGTGGAGGCGCGAAGGTACGGGAAGGCCGGGGGGTTGGGGGCGACCAGGAGGAGGAGGGCGGCGAGCGCCACCCTCCTCCTCCTGCCATGCTGCGCGCGAGCGCGCGTGTTCAGTGCTGGTGGGGCGAGGAATCCTGGTGCTGGTGCGCTCCGTCCTCCCCGTCCTCGTGCATGTGACGCATCATCGCAATGTGCTCCTGCACCGCCGGGTCCTCCCACGCCTCGTGGTATTCGGGCACGGCGTGTATGCGGCGCTGCACCTCCGGGTCTTCCAGGAGACGGACCACCAGCCCCATCGCCCGCTGCATCCCGGCCTCGTCCGGCATCATCGCGCGGTGATCGCGCTCCTCGTGCGGGGCATCGTCGCCGTGCATCTCCCGCAGCATCGCGAGCTGACGCTGGACGCCATCATCCTCCCACGCCTCGTGGTACTCGGGGACGGAATGGATCCGGCGCTGCACCTCTATGTCGTCCAGCAGCCGGACCACCAGCCCCATCGCCCGCTGCGTGCCGGCACGGTCGTACATCGGGTGCTCATGCTCCTCCTCCCGCTCGTGCGCCTCGGGATCGGGGTGGGCGTGCTCCGCAGGCGCCTCGCGCTCCGGATGGACGTGCTCCTCCTCACGCTCCTCGTGCTCCGGAGCGACGTGCGCCTCCGCCTCCTCGTGCTCATGGTGCTCGTGCCCATCACGGTGCGGCATGGGGTGATGCTCGTGCTCCTCGTGCATCATCGGGTGATCGTGCATCTCCATCTCCCGCATGGAGAGCGTCATCGGATCCATGACCCCGTAGGTGCCCATTCGCATCGGACCGCCGCCGAGGTAGAGCCGGACGCCGGCCGCGAAGCTCCAGAAGCTGCTTCCGCCGAAAAGGTTCTCCGGGTCGAGGCGGTCCGGGCCACGTTCGTGGCGGACCAGATGGTGGCTCGCCTCCACGAACGGACGGGCGCTCACCGGAAGACGGGTGGCCTCGAAGCCGTACCCGATCGTGTTGATCAGCCAGCGGGTCGCGCCCAGCGCGTGAACACCATGGTCGTAACGGAAGAACCCGTCGCCCTCCTGCGCGTCGCGCGGGTATTCGGGGCGGGTGGCGAGCTCCACCCGGTAGAAGGGGCGGTGACGGGCGCCGGCGCCCAGTCGCAGCTGTGTCTCGCCGAGGAGGGAGAAGTAGCCCTCGCCCTCCTCCGGGTCGCTGAGCGACGCCTCGGCCAGGCCGTAGAGGCTGCCGAAGCCGTAGGTTGCGTCGTGGCGGAGCGCGGCGTTGAAGAGGTTGGTGACGTCCTCGTGGTGCCCGCCGTGGGTCTCCCGGACGTGCCCGAAGGAGGCTGACACCTCCCACGGGGCGGTGCCAGCCACCGTCTGGCCGAACCGGTAGGAGAGACGCCCGGAGAAGGAGTTGCCGAAATTTCGGTAGTTGCCGATGTCGAGCCAGTCCTCGGGCTCGTCACCGTCGAAGACGCCGACCTCGATCCCGAGCCCGGCATCGCTCAGGTAGCTGAGGTTCACCGTCCAGCGCTCCAGGATCTGCGAGAGGTGGTGGTTGGTCGGGTACTTGAGCGCCGGCCGATACATCGGGTCCTCGGTGCCAAACGGGGCAAAGCCGCGCCCCGCGGAGATGGAGAGGGCGCCCCCCGGCGCGTTCCACCAGTTCCAGCTCAGCATCGCCTCGTGGAGGAGCGTGTGCGGGTGGCGGGCGTCGATGAATCCCTCGCCCCAGCCGCCGAAGGTGGGCTCCCCGTCCGGCATGGTGAGTCCCTCGAAGTTCGGCATGAACCGAAAGACCCAGCGAGAGCCCGGGCTCTCGACGTTCCCCATGATCGCGGCGTGCGGGAAGTCGAGCGTCGTCCTCTGGAGCGGGCTGTCGGAAGAGAAGGGGGCGGCGAAGGTGGCGGCGGGAAAGACGTGCGCCATCCCCATGAGGTGCCAGCCCCCGCCGAGCTGCGTCATCCACATCGCATGGCCGTCGTGCGGCTGGGCGCCGTGGCCGTGATCCCCATGGCGCAGGGTGTCGCCGGGCATACCGCGGTGTCCCTTACCCATCATCCCGCACTGCATCGGCTTGCCCTCCGCCTTCTTCGCGGCGGACATCGAGCAGCCGCCCGGAGCTTCCTCTTCGTGCCCGTGGACCTCGTCCGCACCGTGCTTTGCGCACATCGGGCAGGGGCAGCCGTCCTCCGCATGGGCATCCCCGACGTGGTGGGGATGGGGGTCGGCATGGTCGTGCTCGCCGATCTGGGCGTGGAGATCGATCCCCGAAAAGCAGAGCACGACGAATGCGGCCGCGAGGGCCGCGGTAATACGTCCGGTCATGAATTAGATCCAGTTGTCTGACAATGGTGACCGCTCCCGCACTGCGCGGGGACGGCGTGAGCCGAGCAATGTCAGGCGGATCGTGGCGGAGGGGGATCGTCGGTGCGGGGCACGCCGTCGCAGAGCGGCGCAATGGCGTGATCTCCGTCGCCCCCCATCGGAGGAAGGGCGGGATGGCCACCCGGAGAGGGTGGGATGACCGAGCCGCAGCTCATGGCGGTAAGGCAGGAGTCCATTCCGCCGTGCTCGGACGACTGTTCCACGGGAGACGGGGGCTCGTCTGCCGGGGGAGATGGAGCGTGCGCGTGGCCGGCGTGGTGTGCATACGCCGCGGCCTCATCGGCCGGCCCGTCCTCGTGCGTGTGCTCGCCCATGGGGCAGCCGAGGGCGAGCGCCTGTGCCGGCGCGAAGGCCAGGAGGGTCAGGATGAGGACGAGTCGTCGCATCCGGGGAAGTTAGCCGAAACGGGTCGCATCGTCCACCGGTTGAACGCGATACGGCGGATCTACCGACACCGGCTCGCCTACCCGGCGCCGTCGTGGCGGAGGCCATGAGCAGCCCCGCGGCATTACCGAGGATTAGCCGAAGACGGCCCGGGCTCAGCGCGGAACCGATGTGGTCACGGGGCAGGTGGGTTGGGAGGAAGAAAGCTACGCCACCCCGAATGCTCAGGCACCGTCAGCATCGGTTCATTGCGCCCGCACATCCCTCCCTCAACTCTGCCGCTAGGGTCCTGAATTCACGACATCGAACGCAACATCGGCTGGAGCCGGGTGTCGGGCCGGGTGCTCGACGGTCGGCGACCTGCTGACGGTAACGTCCGCCCATACGCCGGTTCGCTCCTTGCGGAACCTTCTCGCGGAATGCACAAACTCTGTACAGGAGCTCCCTATGAAACAGCAACGCGCGCAGGCCTTCATCGACGCGCTCCACAAGCTTGAAGAACACCGTGAGGTCGAGCCGATCGTCTCACTTTACGCAGAGGGCGCGGACATCTCCAATCCGGTGGCGCGGCACGAGCACGAGGGGCCAGGCGGAGCGAGAGATTTCTGGTCGTCGTACCGCGGTACATTCGACGAGATCCACTCAGACTTCCGCCACGTGTTGGAGGACGGCGACACGGCCATCCTGGAATGGACGAGTCGCGGCCGGGCTGGCGAAGGCGGAGAGATC
>SKRI01000165.1 GCA_007118565.1 Gemmatimonadota bacterium
GCCAGGTCACCAGCGCGGCCGCGCTCACCGCCTGCCCGGTGATGCTCCCGAAGAAGCTCTGGAAGACCGCGCCCGTCACGCCCATCATGGCCGAGACGTCGAAGTTCAGAAGCAGGAGGACTCGCCCCAGATCGACCGGGTTCAGGAGCGAGAGCACGATGACCGGCTGCTGCAGGGGATAGGCGGCGAAGGTATGGATGGCCATCAAAATCAGGCCGTCGTACAGCACCGCCAGGAACATCCAGGTGACCAGGGCAATCCCCAGCCCGCGAATTCGATCCTCGGTGACCAGCGCGATGAAGAAGGAGAGCGCCACGAAGATCAGGGTGAGCGCCACCCCGGTGAGCAGGAGCATGCCGATGTTCACGAGCCCCGCTTCCCCCACGCCGTGGTAGAGGAACGGCCCGCCCACGCCGACCACGAAGCCGGCGGAGAGGGGGAGCGAAAGACCGGCGAAGAGGCCGGTGAAGAGGCTGCTGCGCCGGACCGGCTGGGTAAGCAGAAGCTCCACGTACTCCCGCGAGTTGTACAGGTAGATGGTCCCCAGCACGATGGCCACCAGGGGAATGACGATCAGCACCACGTTGGTGAGGCTCGCCACCACCTGGTCCCCCCGCCCGCCGAAACGGAAGAGGGCGTCGGTCACCAGCACGAAGAAAAGGGTGTAGAAAACGACCCACCGATTCCGGAAGACGTCCCGGAGCTGATACTTGGCAATCTTCAGCGTGCTCATGCGGCTGACCTCAACATTTTTCGGGCAAGTGCCCGCTCCAGCGTCCCCTCGCCGGTCTCGGCGAGGAGGTCCGCGACGGACGATTCGAAGTAGACCTTCCCTTCCAGCATGTAGACCACCGTGTCGGCCAGCTCCTCGACCTCGCTCATCACGTGCGAGGTTAGGACGATGGTGGTGCCGGCAGCCCGCTCCTTGAGGATCTTGTCCTTGAGATAGCTGCTGCCGAGCGGATCGAGACCCGCCGTCGGCTCGTCGAGGAAGAGGAGCCGGGGACGGAAGAGGAAGGCGAGCGCCGCGCTCACCCGCTGGCGGTTGCCACCGGAAAGCGTCTTGAACGGCTTCTCGAACTGCTCCTCCAGGTCGAAGAGCGCGATCAGCTCCTCGTCCAGATCGTCGAAACGTTCTCGGAGATCCTTGATCATGTGGAGGATCTCTTCGACGGTCAGGTTCTCGGGATAGCGGGCCGCCTGCGGCATGTAACCGATCTCCCGCCGGTACTCGCTCCCTTCCACCCGCTTCCCGTCGATGGTCATCTCCCCGCCGTCCGGG
Organism: Gemmatimonadota bacterium; assembly: GCA_007118565.1. GTDB lineage: Bacteria > Gemmatimonadota > Gemmatimonadetes > Longimicrobiales > Longimicrobiaceae > SKRI01. The sequence continues at coordinate 1,283 of SKRI01000165.1, forward strand.
CGCACCAGCCCCAGGAGGCTCTTGATGAGCGTCGTCTTCCCGGCCCCGTTGGGCCCGAGGATGGCAGTGACCTTCCCGGTCTCGATCTCCAGGTCGAGCTCGCGCAGGACCTCGAGGCGGCCGTATCTCTTTTTTAGCTTCTCTACGCGGATCATGTCGTCATCCCCCTCATCCGGGGCTCGTCGTCTACCAGGGTCTCCGGCGTCAGCACCGGAATCACGCGCTCGGCCACGTCGAGGATGTCCACGAAGAGGCTCCGCAGGAGGATGAGCGCGGAGGGGTGCCGCTCCACCAGGAGGGCGAAGAGCCGCACCGGGCGATGGGGAACATCGCCGATGCCGTCCCCCGTCAGGTCGTAGCCCTTGTAGCGGCTCCAGAAATTCCCCACGAAGGTGTTGTAGTTCCGGCGGCTGTTCGTGGTAACATCGAAGGAGTTGTCCACGAAGTCGTTGCCGGTGAAGACGTTCTCCTGGCTGCTGGCCATGATCTTCACCGCCCAGCCGTTACGGACGAAGAGGTTGCCCTCGATGGCTACCCGGTCCGCCCCGTCGGAGTGGAGGGCCACGGTGTTGCGCCGGAAGATGTTCCCCTCGATCCGGCTGTCGCGGATGTCCTTGATCAGGAGCCCGTATGCCGCGGTTCCCCAGTTGTCGATGAAGAGGTTGTCCCGGATCACCACGTTCTGCGTGAACATCACCGCGACCCCCGCCGCATTGTTCCGGAAGGTATTGCGCTCGTAGTGCGTGTCGTCCGAGAACATGAAGTGGAGCCCGTAGCGGAGGTTTTGCTCGCTCACGTTGTCACGGACGCGCGCGCCGGTCACGTGCTCCAGGTAGATCCCGTCCCGGTGGCCGCGGATCAGGTTCCGCTCGATGATGATCCGGTTGGCGTTCCAGGCGTGGATCCCGTTCGCCGCCTCGGACTGGCGGGCGGCGGTTGCACGCAGCTCGTTGCCGCGGATCCGGCACCCCTCGCCGCGGGCCAGGTAGATACCGAAGAAGTTGTCCTCGAAGACGTTGTCCTCGATCAGGCAGTTGCTCGCCCCGTCCACCCGAAGGGCAGCGTGGTCACGCACGTGGCTGCTCTGCGAGCCGCGGATCAGGAGGCCGCGGATCTCCACCCCGTCGGCGGTGACTCGCATGACCCCGCCCTCCCCTTCACCGTCGATCACCGGCCGGCCTTCGCCTACGATGGTCACCGAGCGGTCCACCACCACCTCCCCCTCCCGGTAGGTGCCGCTGCGCACGAGGATCCGGTCCCCGTCCTCCGCGAGCCCGAGGGCCGCGGTGATGGTCGTGACCTCCTCGCCGGGTCCGACCACGATCTCGCGCGCCTGCTCCGCATTGGCCGGGAGGGCCAGAATCAGCAGGAGAGCCGCGATCAGCGCGGGGATCAGCACGTTCTTGAAGGTTCGGTTCTCAATGGTGCGCATGTCCACCTCCCATCTGAAGTCCCTCCCGGGCTACCAGCGCACGCACCTCGTCCCAGTTCAGCAACTCCCCGCCCAGCTCCTCGCGGTGCGCCTCGGCGGACGCGCGGTCGGCGTGCGCGGAGAGGGAGAGGCCCATGGGGCTCTGAAGCGCGTCGCTCCGCAGGAAGGCGGCATCCTCGACCGGCGTCCAGTCGTGCGGCTCGGAGAAATCCGCCACCCAGAGCGAGTGGAGCGCCTCCGCGTCCACGCCGTCGTTCTCGAGGAAGTCGGCCATGCACTCGATCGAGTCGAACTTGTGCGCCATCCCCGTGGTGGTGACCGCCTGCGCTGCGAACCGCGGCTCGCTGATCACCATGTGGCAGTGATCACAGGTCTCGCTTCCGTAGTGGATCTCCTGCGGTCCCACCGTGCAGGCCGGCAGGGCGAGCACCAGGAGGGCTGCCACCAGCAGTGCCAGGGGCCGCGCGGAACGGGGCGAGGCGGTCACGGTCATCATCTCCTCCCTCAGCGGATGTCCCACTCGTGGCGGACCAGCTCCACCACCTCGTCCCACGAGAGCTCGTCCCCGCCGAAGAAACGGCGGAGGTTGTACGCGATCAGCTCCCTGTCCGTGGCCAGGATGTCCAGGCCGCTGGGGCTCGAATGCTGCTCGCTGCGGACGAAGCGCGCCTCGCGTGCGTCGATCAACCGGCTCCCGTGCGTGTACTCCACGACCTTCATGGAGCGGACCTGCCCATTCGCAATGCCGTTCTCAGCCACGAAGCCGGCCATGCACTCCGTGGACAGGAAGCGGAACGTGTCCCCGTCGGTCGTCACCAGCTCACCGCCGAAGCGGATTTCGCCGATGGTCCCTCCGCAGTAGTCGTCCTCGTGTCCGGCGAGGACGCTCCGCGTCTGATCGTACGATTCCGCTTCAGCGGAGGCCTGCGGGGCCTGCCCACACGCACCGAGCAGCGCGACGAGGGAGACGATGGCCGCCGCTGTCGGAAGCTGTCCACTCCGGGGCCGGGTCCGGACCGTGCGATCCTCCGTCCGATCTTTCTGATCCCGCTTCCACTGCAGGAAGCGGATGGGCCGAAATTCATTCCAGAGCACGAGACCTCCGAGAAGTATGGAAAGGGTGATGAAGAGCGTTCCCCACGATGGCCACGAGCTCGCATGCATGTTGAGCAGCTGCTCCGTGCCGATCAGGGGCGGCTGATACGTCATCCCCGGTATCTTGATCGGGGCGGTCGGATCGAGATTGTGGCCGTAGTCGTACAACCACCTGTAGAACTCGACCATTCCCGCCGCTCCCAGGACACCAAAGGATCCGAGCCAGCCGTAGAGCATGAACCGCCGCCCCACCACCGCGGCGAGGAGCCCGAAGCCGATCAGGAAGGCCACCGCCCAGGGCATGATGTCGAGCGCCGGGACCTCCTCCGGCACGATCGGCTGCATGCCGATGTAGTGGTTCAGGATGTTGAGGTTCTGGATGTCGTGCCGCTCGTGCCCCACGACATCGTCGATCATGATGTACATCCCCAGCCCGTCGCTGTACTGGGGCGCCACGACCCCGATCGACCACAGCGGCAGAAAGAACACCGGCAGCAACAGCAGGGCGGCGAGCGCCAGGATGAGTCTCGATTCCTTCCGCATGGTCGTTGAGTCGTCGAATGGTTGCGACGGGGTGCGGGCGGTTGGCCCGCACCCCGACTGGTTATCAGGTTATTGGCCCGCGACTCGTTGTTCGTCGCCCGTTCGCCACATCAGCGGCGGGGCCTCCCCCTGCGCCGATACCCGGACGTACCCCTGCATCTCCTGGTGGAGCGCCGAGCAGAATGCCGTGCAGTAGAAGGGGAAGATTCCTGTGCGCGTGGGCACCCACTTCAGGGTCTTGGTCTGCCCGGGTGCAATCAGCACCTCGGCGTTCCCCATGCCCTTGATGGCCATACCGTGCAGCACGTCCCAGTCCTGCTCCACATTGGTGTTGTGGAAGTAGACCGTATCGCCCACCTCGATGCCCTCGATGTTGTCCGGCCGCTGGTGCGAGCGCAGGTGCGCCATGTAGACGCGGACGACGTTGCCCTCACGCTCCACCCGAGCGTCCTGCGTCCGCTTGATCGCGTGCGGGTGCTCGTTGGCCTCCAGGTCGTAGATCCGCTTGTTGTTCGGCTGGATCTTGCTCGCTTCGATGGCCTGCGCGTAGTGCGGCTCACCAAAGGTCGGGAAGTCCGACAGCATCACCATCCGGTCACCCGAGATGTCGTACAGCTGGGCCGGATGCGCCTGTTTCGGACCGGTCGGCAGGAACCGGTCGCGCGCCGTCTTCGTCATGCCGATCAGGTACTTGCCGGCCGGGTTGACGTTGTCGCCGCCCGGAATCATCAGGTGGCCGATCGAGTAGAAGGACTCGATGCGGTCGAGCACCTCGAAGGTCTCCAGCGACCACTTCACGACCTCCGAGGAAATGTAGACCGAGGTGTAGGCGTTGCCCCGCCCGTCGAACTCGGTGTGCAGCGGCCCGAGGCCGGGGTTCTCGACCTCACCCGCGATGGTGGATTCGTAACGAAGCACCGGGATGCCGTCGATGATCTCCTCGAACTCCTCGTTCTCGATTGCGGAGAGCATCCGGGAGAACGAGTGCACCGGGATGACGGTGGCCAGCTTGCCGCCGGCGACGATCAGCTCACCCGAGGGATCCACGTCGACTCCGTGCGGAGACTTCGGCGTGGGCAGGAAGTAGAGAATGCCCTCCGCGTCGCGCGGGTCGAGCAGCAGCACGTCATTGTGAACGTCGCTGATCGCGTAGCCACCGTAGCTCTCGTAGTAGTTGTGGTAGTACTCGGCCGGCACCTGACGCGCCTGGCCGTTGGCCACGGCGTCGGCTGCCCTCCGCCAGTTCACGGCAAGGATGAAGTCCTTGTCGTTCTGGGAAGCGCCGATCTCGAGCAGCGTGTGCGCCTGCTCCGTGTTGTACGTCGTGAAGAACGCCCAGTCGGCCGAGGGGCCCTTACCCGCGCGCGCAAGATCGTAGTTGTACGGCGGAACGCGGAGCTGGAAGTCCATGCTCATCCGGCCCGTTTCTCCGTCCACGGCCACGAATGAGATCTTGCCCCCGAAGTTCTCCCTGTAGGAGTCGATCGGAACGTCGGCGTCCATCTCCTCCGGGATGCTGAAGCGGGTGGCACCGATCACGTACTCCGTGTTCGAGGTCACGAACGAGGAGGCGTGGTTGCCCCCGGTGTTCGGAATCTCGATGGTCTCGACCGTCTCGAAGGTGGTCAGGTCGATCCGCGCGATCCGCGGGGTGTTGTTGGCGTTGATGAAAATCCAGCGCCCGTCGGAATCCCCGTCCGTCTGGGAGATGTGCGGATGGTGGGAATCGTCCCACGCCTGCGGGCCGAAGCTCGTGTTCAGGAGCGCCTTGGTCTCCTCCGAATAGCCGTATCCCGACTCGGGGTCCTGGCTGAAGACCGGGATGTTCTTGAACATCCGGCCCGAGGGGAGGCCCCACACGCTCATCTGGCCGTTGTAGCCACCAGAGAGGAACGCGTAGAACTCGTCGTACTCACCCGGGGCGACGTATGTCTGGGTCGCCGCGTCCCCGGCGGGGCCGCCTTCGGCGGTGGGGCAGGCCACCAGGAACACTGGCAGCGCTACCGCCAGGGCGCCGAGCCCCAGGTACTTCATCTTCTTCGATACTCTCGACATCGCTCTTTCCTTGCTGTCGGTTTTGGCGGCCGAACCGCCAGTGCATGACGGTCAGTCCGTCACGGTGCTCGTCCCACCGTGCGCGGCGGAACGTCAGGCTTGCGGTGGTATCCTTACCGGGGGACCGCCACCGCATCGGACCCCGCCCGGCAGACGACCGCGCCCTCAGGCGCGGCCGTCCGGTTTCCCGGTCGTCACTCCACGACCGTCACCGTTCCGATCATCCCGAGGGGGATGTGCGGGTCGCAGACGAACTCATACTCCCCGGGGCCCATGGTCACGACCATGTCGTGCGTCTGGCCCGGAGCCTGGAGGTACGGAGATGCGTCCGGGAGGTCGGTCGCGCCCGGGTTGCGGTCCTCAGGGAAGCGGGCATTGTGGACCCCGCTCACCAGGACGAAGCGCAACACGTCTCCCTGCCGAGCGGTGATGTCGCTCGGTAGAAAGAGCTCACCCCGGCTCGGATCCGAGATCATCTCCACCTCGATCACCTCGCCGGTGAGCTCCACCGAAGAAGCTGCCTGGTCGTCCGCCGCGGGACGGGCGGTATCCGAAACGTCCCCGTTGCAGCCGACGAGCGCCGCCACGAGGAGGAGGGGCAACCATGAGAACAGGCGAGTCGAATACATCCTTGCACCTCGACTTGAAGTTGTGGCGAGGTGCGTTTCACCCCGCTCGGTAATTCGGATGTAAATATCGGATATCGGGAGGGCCGGGTCTGTCGGGGTGATGCAGAAGGGAGCGTCGGCTTTCTTTCAACGCGCGGCGTGGAGGTTTTCGCATTTGCCCCGACCCCTTGGGGGGGTTTCCCCTACGAAAGGCCTTGGGACGGGGCGAAGGCGGGCGTGATTCGCTTCGGCCACACCGATCGGCGTGGCAAAGGAAGGTCGACGAAATCCACTTCGTGAATACCGGCTCGGTGCGCCTCCCCGGGGATGGCGCTTGGCGGGCCGGCTATGTAGTGCTCGACCTCAGCGCGGGGAGGCACCGGGCGTCGGGCTCGCGCGGGTCGAGTGCGACCTCGAGCGGGCGATGTAGGAATTCGGCGGAGCGATCGTGCGGACGACTTCCCGGCGTACCTGCGGCGGCGGAGACGCCGGCCGGCTGACGCTATTCGGTCTTGAGCAGCCCGGTGCGGAGGGCCAGCTTGATCAACTCGGAGCGGTGGGTGAGCCCCAGCTTCTGCATGAGGCGGGAGCGGTAGGTGTCGACCGTCTTCGGGGAGATGAAGAGCTTCTTTCCGATCTCCCGCGAGCTGAACCCGCTGGCCGTCAGGGAAAGGACGTCACGCTCACGCTCGCTCAGCTCGGAGAGCGGGTCATCCTCTCCCTCGCCCACGCGGTACCGGTTGAGGAGGAGCTTGGCGGCGTGGGGATAGAGGAAGACCTCTCCCCGCGAAACGGTGCGGATGGCACGCAGCAGGTCCTCGTCAGGTCCGCGCTTCGAGAGGAAGCCGCTCCCTCCCGCCTCCAGCACGGGGAGCACGAAGTTGTCCTCCGCATGGGAGGTGAGGATCAGGACCTTGGGCGGGTCCTTCAGCGCCGCCACCCTGCGGGTCGTCTCGAGCCCTCCCATACCGGGCATGTCCAGATCCATCACCACGACGTCCGGCGTGAGCTTGGGGATCAGCTCGAGCGCCTCCTCCCCGGTCCCGGCGTTCCCCACCACCTCCATGTCCGACTCGAAGTCGATGATGGCCTCCAACCCAGCCCGCAGGACGGCGTGGTCATCGACAAGGAGGATCCGGACAGTGCCGGCCGCGGGGTAGCCGGCGTCACGCTTCGGATTGTCGGACACGTCAGCTTTGCTGGGCATTGGCAGGGTTCTTCGCTGCGGGGGTGGAACGGGCTTCGCGACCGGACATCTCCTGGATCTGGATCCGGAAGAAGAGGTCGCGGAACGGCGTGGGGTCGTCCTCGGTCAAGGTCTCAGGTATGAGGTCCCGAAGCAACTCGATGGCCTTCTCGCGGGGCTCCCGGTCCTGCGGATGGTCGGGCGAGAGCATGTAGAGCGCCCCCCGCACCACCACGCTCCTCCACTGGAAGATTCCTTCTACCTCGTCCACCTCGAAGGCGACCCACCGGTTGTGGAGGATGGCCGCGAGCTTGGAGTCCTCGGCTTCGGACCGGATCGTCTTCCAAGGCTCCTCCGACCCGGTGCGGCCGTAGATCCACCCGTCGCTGAAGACGTAGTGCAGCGGGGTGATCCCCACCCGGTCCTTGAATGCGTAGGCCAGGCGCCCGGTGTGGTTGCGGGCGAGGAGCTCTTCGCTCTCCCCGTCCCACAGATCCCGGAAAACGGGGCGCTCGGCGGCTTTTCCGGTCATCGTATTCTCCTGGGTCTCGGGTTCCGAAAGGTCTTGCGGTCGTCGGGCGATGTTCCGAGGCATGTCTCCGCCGGATGGCGCACTCCGTTTCTGGCCGACCGCGGCCGCAACGGGAAAGAGGCGCGGTGGTGCGGAGCGGTCAGATCATGATGGCGATCAGGTAGAGGAGGTAGGCCACGACGCCCCCCAGGATGGCCCCCAGCGCAATGGTGAAGAAGGTGATGCGGAGCCGCTCCAGCGGTCCGGTGGCGCCGTGCTCGCGCCGGCGGAGGTTGATCGGGCCGAGGAAGAGTCCGTAGAGCCCGAGAAGAATTCCGATGACCACCCCGATCCCGATCCATACCGCCAAGAGTCACCTCGCGTTCACCGGTGGAGGAGCGCCGCTCGATTGCAGCCGCCCTCTCGCAAGGACCCGGCCCGCTCGATCCGAGCCGATCTCTCAAACCCAAGGCCGGTCGGCCTGGATGCGGCCGGGGCGCGAACCGGCAGGCGGCTCGATCTTCCCCTCCACCTCGGGCGAGCCCCTGTTCTCCCTCGTCCGGTCCAGCGCAGCTTGCCGGGCCGGCACCACCAGGACATTGCAGGGAGCGTCCCGCAGCAGGTCCCCTGCCACGCTTCCGCGGAGGAGTCGCTCCACGCCGCGCCGGGATTGCGTCCCCATCACCAGCAGGTCGGCGTCCCACTCCCTCGCCTCGCAGGTGATGACCTCCGACGGGTTCCCGCCGCGAACCCGCGCCAGCACCGGGAAGCGCCGCGCCGGTCGTCCGTCCAGGAACCGATCGAGGTCCTCCGCGGCCAGCTGGCTGGTCCCGGCCCGATCTCGCTGACCGTTTCCGTACCAGATTGCGAGCAGGCAGCGGACCTCGGGTCGGTCCACGTTGGCATGCAGCGCCTCGACGATGTCTGCGCCGCGCTCGTGGACGAACCCGCTCGTCCCGGCAAGGTCCGTGGTCATCAGCACCCGCTCCAGCGGCCGCCGGACCGGGGCTCGGAGCACGAGGACGGGGACCGGCGCGGCACGGATGACCCGCTCGGCCGTTGTCCCCAGGAGGCCCCGCAGCGGCCTCCATTGCCGGGTGGCTCCGACCACCACCAGGTCGGCACCGAGCGTACGAGCGAGACAGGCCATGGTTTCCCCGGGGGAGCCGTGCATCGCGTGGAGAAAGACGCTCCCGGCCGGATCGTGCTCCGCGACCTGTTCCTCGAGCTCGTTGCGAACCCTTTCCGCATAGAGCTGCCGGAGGTCGGGGCCGAGATAGCCCTGCACATCAATGGTGTGCCCGGGAAGCTGGAAAACGTGCGCAACGTGCAGCGTGGCGCCGAGGTCCCGGGCCAGCTCGACGGCCGCGCCGAGCACGGGATCGGCCGTCCTCATCATCGCTACCGCAACGAGGATGGTCCTGATGCCGGGCTGCTCTTCGTTCATCTCACATCACCTGCGAATTCGTTGTGGACGGGGGTTCCGTCCGGAGTGATCGGCCGCCTCCCTGAAGATGCGAAGCAACCCACGAAACGTCTGTCAGCCGATGCGAACCCGTCGTTGAGGGACGGTGCCGGTGCCGACCCGTGGGGGGATCGTCGCAGGGGGCGTGGGGAGATGGCGCACACGGCGCATCTCCGGCAGCCGGGGTCCGGCGGGAGCGCCGGAGACGTCCCTAACGCTTCGCCGCGCTCAGCCGTCTTCCCTGGCCGGGGGCACGAGAAGGACCGGCACGTCCGCCTCCCGCGCCAGCCGGGAGGCCACGCTTCCGACCAGGGCCCGGGCCAGGTCCCCCCGCCCATGCGTTCCCATGACCACGACATCCGGTTGCGCCTTGCCGATGTGCTCCAGCAGCAGCTCCGCCGGCGGCCCTCCCCGGGTGACCCAGGGTCGGACCTCGAAATGCCGCGACGCCTCGTCCGCCTCGGCGAACCCCTCGACCCGGTTGCGGAGGCGCTGGGGGGCCGTTCCTGCCTGACGCGGATCCTCCGGCGTCTCGGGAGCGGCGTGGATGACCTCGACCACCCCGCGCTCTCCGGAAGCGGCACCCGTGGCGAGCCCGAGCCGGAAGGCCGCGCCCAGCGCCGCCGCGGAGTTCTCGGAGAGGTCCACCGGGACCACGATCCGCCGCAGGGGAAGGTGGAGGGGGCTGTTGACGAGCAGGACCGGTCCAGGCGACGTCCGGACCACCCGGTCCGCGGTCGAGCCGAGAAACCGATCTCCCATTCGGCGGCGGGTGTGCCGTCCGAGCACGAGAAGATCCGCCCCCACAGCTTCGGCGCGGCTCACGATCTCCCGGAACGGCCTCCCCCGCGCCACGTGCAGGCTGGCGGGGGCGCGGCCCTTCACCGTGCGGCCGACCTGCCCCTCCATGAGGCGCTCCGGGTCGGTGCTGCGCCGCGCCGGGCGCCCTTCCTCCCCCGCCCCGTCGTTCCCGGCGTCGTCCACGGTGACGAGGTGGAGGTCGGCCCCGGTGACCTCGGCGAGCGCGGCCGCGGCCTGCAATACCCGGTCGGAGGTCTCCCCGAGATCGGTGGCCACGAGGATGGAGCGGATTTCGCCGGTCATGACGCCGCCTCCTCAAGAGGTAAGTCGTTGGACGACGCGTGGGTCTCGGCCGGAACCTTCGTCGGGGGAACCACCAGCACGTCGCAGAAGGCGTCGCGGGCGGATGCAGCGGCCACGCTTCCGAAAAAGAGCCGCCCGAGACCATGCCGGGAATGGGTGCCGAGGACGAGGAGGTCGCACTCCCATTCACGGGCCTCGCGCACGATCTCCTCGGCGGGGGTGCCGATGCGAACGCTCTGCTCCACCCCGTGGCCGCGCTCGCCGCGCGCCTCCAGGAAACGCTCGAGCTCCCGTTCGGCCATCTGACGAGCCAGATCCCCCTTGAGCGGCGGCGGGAGCGTCAGGCCATACCAGATGGCGAGGAGGCATCGGAGCTCGAGGGTGCTTCCCGGGTTGAGGGCGTGCGCGAGATCGTAGCCGAGCTCGTACGGCCCGGCGTTGCTCTCGGTGAGGTCGGTCGTCAGGAGGACGCGCCGCGGCTCCACCACCCCGCCGCGCCTCATCACGAGGACCGGGAGGTGAGCGTGCCGGATGACACGATCGGCCGTCGTTCCGAGGATCTTGCGCGCGAGCTTCCCCTCGCGGGTCGAACCGACCAGGATCAGATCCGCATCGAGCTTCCCGGCGGTTCGGCAGAGAAGCTCGGCCGGGCTGCCGAGTACGGCATGGCAGGTGACCGGCGAGGCGGGCTCGTGCGCGGCCACCATCTTCTCGAGATCGGTGCGGAGCGCATCCCCGTGGTCTCTTCCGAAATCCTCGCCCAGATAGCCGGCCTGACCGTACGCCGACAGGAGGGGGTCCGGGAGCTCGAACACGTGCACCACATGGAGGTGCGCGCCGAGGCTGGCCGCCAGCCGGATGGCCGGCTCGAGAACCGGATCCTCCCGGCGCACCATGGCGATACCGACGACCACCGTGTCGATCTTCCTGGTCATTACATGCCTCCCGCGGATTGGGTGTCAGGGGCCGCTCCTTCCTCCATATCCAATATATCCACACCTCCCCGTCGCCAATGCCGGGATCCGGAGTACGCGACCGTCCGCCGGCAGTGGACGGACGCTGTCCGCCGGAGAGCGAACCGCCGTGTCGGGGAAGCTCCCCGCCCGCCGGGCTCAGACGATGCCGCCGAGGAGATAGCCCACCAGATACGCCACCACCGCGGCCGCCGCGCCAATGGCCAGCACCTCGAGTCCGGCCCTCCACCAGCGCAGGCGGGTGACCAGGGAGCGGAGCGCCCCGATCATGAAGAGGGCGAAAGCGGTGGCCGCGGAGGCCGCCCAGAACCCCACCGGCCCCGTGGTGAAGAGGTAGGGAACGAGTGGCAGGCTACCGGCCAGTACGAAGGCGCCGAAGGTGGCCGCCCCGTGCCGGAGCGGGAACGGCTCGGCGACCTCCGCGCCGTCCATGGCCCGGGCGGCCTCGTCCGAGCGGATCGAGAGGTAGTTGCTGGCGCCCATGGAGATTCCGTCCGCCAGGAGGTTGGCGAAGCCCAGGATGAGAATGGTGCGCGCCTCGAGCGCCGCACCGGTCACGCCGGCCACCACGGCGAAGGTGGTGATGATGCCGTCGTGCGCCCCGTAGATCAGGTCGCGGAGATAATGCCGGACGAGCGCGGGGCCGAAGGGCGGCTCGTGGTCCGGATGACGGCGGAGCAAACCGATGCGCGGCACGGCTATCTCCGCCCGGGGGATCGGAGGCCCCGGCGGGCCGGTCGGCCGGGTGCGTCGCCAGGGCACACCGCCCCGGTCGCTCGCGGGCCGATCACGCCGGCTCGGCCACGATCTCCCGCCAGATGCCGCTCGCGCGCACCTCGCGGATCACCAGGCCGGCCGAGGTCACCTCCTCCTCGATACGTCGGTTGACCTCCGCCCCCATGAGCCTGCGGGTGAGCGGGGTGGCGAGGTCCGCCGCGCGGCCCAGCAACGGAGTGCGCGGTCGGACGATCTCGAGGAGCAGGGCCCTCCCCCCCGGCCTGAGGACGCGGCGGACCTCCCGGAGCCCCTGCGCCGGATCCGCCACCGAGCAGAAGACGCAGGTGGCGGCCACCGTGTCGAACGATCCGTCCGGAAATGGCAGCTTCTGCGCGCCCGCCAGCTCGAGCCGCACCGCCCGCCCCATCCTTCGCGAGCGCCTGCTTGCACGCTCCAGCATCCGCTCGGAAATGTCGATCCCGGTGAGGGATGTGTCGTCCGGGTAGTGAGCGAGGTTGAGGCCGGTCCCGATGCCGACCTCCAGAACCTCCCCCCGCGCCTCCCGCAGGAGGCGCCTCCTGCGCCGGGTCCCTCCCAGGCGCCGTTCCGGAGCATCCAGCCGATCGTAGACCCGCGCCACTCGGTCGAAGACCCGCGCGACAGCGCGCTCCTCTCTCAATGTCGCCTCCCGGGAAGAGGGAGCACGGTCAGCCTTCCCGCCGGCTCCCGGACGGTCCGGCAGCGAACGGCTCCTCCCGCTCGATCAGGATCGGCAGGAGGTCGAAGGGCGTCACGATTCCGAGGAGCATTCCGTGATCCACGACCAGGGCACGGTGGATCCGCCCCCGGTACAGGAAACGGGCGACCTCGGAGAGGGCTTCGTCGGGCGCGATGGTGAAGGCCGCCGGCGTCATGATGTCCTCGACGAGGTAATCGTCTAGCTCGCCGTTCAGCCCCTCCTCGGGAAAGGTGAGCCCCGGGTCGAGCGTGGTGAAGTACCAGGGCACTTCCTCCCCATCCTCGTCGTTGCCCTCCTCCCCCCGTGCGGCCGGCTCGCGCCAGAGTCCGCCTCCGAAGGAGACGCCCGGGTCCTGGGCCGCCAGACGCAGGACGTCGGAGCTCGACACGACTCCCAGGATCTTGCCCGATTCGTCCAGGACCGGCGCGCCGCTGATGCGGTTCGTCGACAGCAGCTGCACGAGCCGGCGGACCGACATGTCGGGAGTGACACTCATGACGTGGAGCTGCATAACGTCACGGACGGTCCTGGGAGCGGTCTTGGTCGTCATCGCGAATTTCTCCTCGGTTGATTGACAGCGATCCCCGCGACCGCCGGGCGAACGCGTCCGGCGTACGGATCGGAAGGGGATCGGAACGTTTCCGGAATTGGCCGTCGGGAAGGGTGGAGGCTCGCTGGCGAAAAGGCCCGCGTACACTCCGCCCGGACCCGACAGCCGTCACTCACGACGGCAGCTTGACCGTCTGCAGCCAGAACGACTCGATGGAGCCGATCACGCTCATGAAACGGGAGAAGTCGATCGGCTTCGTCACGTAGCAGTTGGCCTGCAGGTCGTACGCCCCCGCGACGTCCTGCTCGGCCTCGGAGGTGGTGAGCACGATCACCGGGATGCTCCTCAGCGTCGGATCCGCCTTCACCTCGGCGAGCACCTCCCTCCCGTCCTTTCTGGGCAGGTTGAGGTCGAGGAGGATAAGGTCCGGACGCGGACGAGCCGTCCCGTTGCCGTTCCCCCGGAGAGCCTCCATGGCAATGACCCCGTCCTCTGCGACCTCGACCTCGTAGGCGAGGTGGGCCTCGCGAAACGCCTCCCGGATGAGACGAACGTCTCCCGGGTTGTCCTCGACCAACAGGATCCTGAGCGGCCTCCCGAGCGGCGGCGGCGTCCGGAGCCCGGTCGGCTCCACCGCGTCGAGCGCCGGCGTCTGGGAATCTATCTGTCGCATGGCATTCCGCTCCTGAGTTGTAACGGGCCGGTCCTGATTTCTGAGCGAAAGTTACCGGAACCCCGAAAGCGGGTCAGTCGGGAGGAGCCCACCACCTCGGACCGCCCAATCGCGCAACCCCTGGCGGGGAAAAACCTTACTGCGGTGGCAGGTGCGACGTGAAAGGAAGATCGGCTCAGACCGCCATGGTCTTCCAGCGGCCGCCACGAAAGCGGAGGCCGACGAGCAGTGCCGAGACAAGGTAGTTTCCCGCCTGTGCCATCCACGCCGCCTCCGGCCCCAGACCGGCCCGGATCGACACGATGTATGCCACCGGCAGCAGGAAGACCCACCCGCTCAGAAAGCCGACCCACATCGGATAGCGCGTATCCCCGCCCCCGCGTAGCGCACCGGAAAGCACTACCGCAGCGAGGAAGGCGGGCTGGGCGACCGCCAGGATCCTCAGGTAGCGAACCGTGAGGGCCAGCGTCTCCGGGTCGTCGGTGAAGAGGAGGCCGACAGGGCGAGCCAGGGTGAAGAGCATGATGGCGAGCCCGCCGATCAGGACGAGCCCCAGGACGGTCGAGGTCAGCCCCGCGCTTTCGGCCCCCTTCGGATTTCCCGCGCCGAGACGCTGTCCCACGATGGATGTCGCCGCCACCGAGATCCCGAAGGCGGGCATGCGTGCCAGCGACTCGAGCTGCAGCCCGACCGTGTGGGCGGCCACAGCGGCCGCACCCGGCCCGGTGCGGGCGATGATGGCGAGGAAGACGACGCTCGAGCCGGCGCGGAGCACGCCTTCGAAAGCGCTCGGGATGCCGATGCGGAGGATGCGGCGCATCATCTCCGGGTCGGGGCGCCAGTCGCCCGGCCGGAGCCGTATTCCCCCCTGCCCCGCGACCAGCTTCCGCCACCCCCACCAGGCGCCGACGGTCCTGGCGATCACCGTGGAGAGCGCGGCTCCGGCGATGCCGAGGGCCGGGAACGGCCCAGGCCCGAAGATCAGCAGGTAGTTCCCCACGATGTTCAGCACCGCGACCATGCCGGTGACCTTGAGCGGCGTCAGGGAGTCCCCCGCTCCGCGGAAGGTGCTGGCGATGGTGAAGTCGATGATCGGCGCAGCGACCCCGATGAAGATGATCCGCAGGTAGATCGTCCCGGCGTCCGCCATGCCGCCAGTGGCCCCCAGCAAGGTGAGCAGCCAGGGGGTGACCATCACGCCGACCGCGCCGATGAAGACCGACTGTGCCACGGCCAGAATCAGCGACTGTCGGAAGACGAAGGAGGCGGCGTCCTCGTCCTGCGCCCCCTTGAAGCGGGCGACCAGCACCATGGTGCCGGTGGTGACGGCCAGGATGAAGACCACCACCAGGAAGAAGACCTGATTCGCCATACCCAGCCCGGCGAGCTCTTCCTCGCCCAGGCGGGCCACCATGAACACGTCGGCGAACCCGACCGCCCAGGCCAGGAGGTTCGCGAGCACGATGGGCGTGGCGAGGCGGAGGACGATCGAGGCCGTCTCCCGCCGCGTCGCGTTCAGCCACTCACGCACGGGCGGCCGAGCCCCCCTCTCGGCTCGTCGGGGGCGCCCGCCGGGTAGGAACGAAAAGCCCCCGGCGGGAGCCGGGGGCCTTGCGCAGCGCTGCCGCGAAGGGACCGATCAGCGGTCCATTTCCCTTCCCGGCCGGTACCGTCGGATCGTCGTCCGCTCGATGTCCTCCTCGGTGAAGGCGACCGGCTTCATACGGTTCCGGGCGAACATCTCCGCCTGATCCGAGTAGTGCGGCGAATCCTCCCGGGCACTCTGCCCGTATGCCAGCACCGTGTAGGCGCGGACCGGGTCGGTGAACTCGACGGCGAGCACCCAGGCGTCTCCCCGGTTCGCCACCCGGCGGCCGTCCTCCGCGTCCTCGAAGGAGAGCACCCGAAAGCAGCCGAGGGCGCCGCTGCACCCGCCCACCGGTACGTCTACCTCTCCGCGCCGGACGCGGTGCACCTCTCCCCATGAAACGTCCCAACCACCGAACTGCCGGGCCGTCTCCTCTACCGCCCAGGCGAAGGCTTCGGCGGCCAGCCCGGGCCGCGCGAGACCGCGCGGCGTGGAGATGGGCTCGTCCGCAGTCCACTCCGTTGCGAACAGGCGTCCGCCGGGGGTGAGCGTCCGGTAACGCTCCCACCAGCGCTCGAAGAGGACGCCCCCCCGGCTGGTCGGGGCCGCGGTGTTGTCCCAGCGCTCGAGCAGGTCGGCCGCCGCGAGGAGCTCGTCCGTGGGACTGGCGGCGCGGACCGCCGCGATCAGATCGTCCTTCACCCGATCCGCGAGCAGCATCCGCATGCTGTGCTTCCGCGCCACGACCTCCTCCAGGCTCAGGCGGTCTTCGCCGTGAACGAGATCGAGGCCTAGCTGGCTGCGGAGGCCGAGGCGCGGAGCGGGGGTGTTGGGCGGTATCCCATCTCCCTTGAGCGGCTCGTGCAGGTTGGTGAAGTGGAACGGATCGTTCTCGTTGCGTACGTACCCTCCCCGCGGGTTGAGGAGCTGCGGGAGCGAATCGAAGGGGACGAGATCGCTCCACACCTGGGAGGTGCGGGAGACGGGGGTGGCGAAGGTGGCGCCACCCGAGGGGTGGGGGAGCGACGGGAGTGCCGCATTCCAGACGTAGAAGATGTTCCCGTCGGCGTCCGCGTAGACGAAGTTGGAGGCGGTCCGCGCCCGCATCCGCATCGCCTCCTTCCACTCCTCTAGATCGCGCGCCTGCATCAGCCGCAGGAACTGCTCTCCCATGCGGAACTCGCCGTCGTCGGCCGAGCGGACGATGTAGATCTGCTCCCCGGTGCGGTGGATGACCGGGCCCAGCGAGGTCCGCCAGAACTCACGTGTCTCCCGCTCGATTCCTCCCCGCCGGCGTCGCTCGACCGTGACCTCCTCCCGCTGCAGCGGGTGCGATCCGCCGTCCAGGTGGTAGCGGTCCGGCCGCTGCGGGTCGGCCCGCAGGACGTAGATCTCCTCCAGCTGCGGGCTGTTGTTCGAGGTGGACCAGCCGAGCCGCTCGTTGAACCCGCCGACGATCCCGAGCGGGCCGCCGATCCGAAAGTCACCGTAGAAGTTCAGCTTCCCCGGCACGGTGATCTGGGCCTCGTAGTAGCCGGCGTCCCAGGAGAGGTGGGGGTTCCGCATCAGGATGGCGCTCCCCGAGGTGGTGCGGGAGGGGGCGAAGGCCCAGCTGTTCGAGCCGTCCTCGGGATGCGCCGCCTGCACCTCCTCTCCCAGCACCCGGTCCCCGCGCGCGGCCATCCGCTGCAGGAAGCGGCGGACCGTGGCCCCCTCCGCCGTGCCAATCCCGAGCGCGTGCACGTCCACGCCAGTGAACATCGGCCGCACGCCCTCAGGGAACTCCTCCGGATGCAGCGCCATGTAGCGGTTGACCCCGGCCGCGAACCCCTCCAGCACCTCCCGCGTGTCCTCCTCCAGGTGGTCGTACGTCTCCCGCGCGCGCCCGTGCCTGCGCCGGCTCTGGAAATCGGCGTCGACGCTCCCGTCCGGGTAGTGCAGTCCCAGCTCCCCGCGTGCCCCGACCAGGCCGCGCACCACTCGCTCGCCGTAGTCCTCCAGCTGGACGTACGCGAGGGCGTACCCCGCCGCGCGGAGGTTCTCCGCCCGGATGTGGGGGATGCCGTAGGCGGTGCGCCGGACCTCGACCTGGTCGGCGAGCTCGGGCGCCGCGGCCGGCTGCGCGGCCGCGGCGGGCGGCACCAGAAGAAGGAGACCGATGAAGAGGAGGAGCGTTCGCCCCCGGCGGTCCGATGCCCCGCCAACTGGCAGGGGAAGAGATTTCGACGTCACGATCGTTGAGCGAGGTTGAGCGGCTGCAGCGCATAGCCTTATGTAGTCCGAGCGGGGTGAATGATACGCGCGCCGGCTCCCCGCTACCATCCCCGCAACGCCCCGCCCCGCACGGGCGCAAGCTCTCCCCTCGACACGGCGGCTCCAGCCGCTCCGGCCGGTTCGGTCCGTGCATTGGCGAAGGGGCGAGCGGCGGCGGGCGCCGATCTCCGACAGGAAGAGGTCGGAATTCCCCACCCGCCGACGCGGAACTCCCCCGGTGGCCGATGTGGCACCCACAGACGATATTGTGTCTCGTCCAGAAACGGAGCCAATATGCTGTCCCAGACTTCCGAGCACGCCCTTCGGGCCGTCCTGTACCTGGCCCGGCAGCCGGATGACACCTCCGTTCCCGCGGACGTGATCGCCGAGGCGCTCGGCGCGCCACCAAAATACCTGGCGAAGACGCTGAACGTGCTCGCGAAGCAGGGGATTCTCAGGAGCATGCGGGGCCCGACCGGGGGATTCCGGCTGGCCGTCA
>SKRI01000047.1 GCA_007118565.1 Gemmatimonadota bacterium
GTGACGGTGGAGGTTCCCGAGGTGGGCTTCCGGACGCATGACGGCTTCCTCTTCACCCACCGCGGCTACAGCGGCCCGGCGGTGCTCGACGTCTCCCACCTGGTGGTGCGGCCGCGGCTGGAGGGGCGCACACCGCCGGTGGTCCGGGTACGCTGGACCGAGCGCGACGCGGAGGCGTGGGACGCGGCCCTGCGGGAAGGCGGCTCAGCCACGGTCGGCTCCACCGTCCGGCCGCATCTCCCCACGCGGCTGGCCGAGGCGCTGATCCGCGAGGCGGGGAGCGCGCCGGAGCGGCCGCTGGCTCAGCTCCCGCGGGTGGAGCGGGAGCGGCTGGTGGAGGCCCTCGCCCGCTACGCGCTCCCGGTCACCGGAGACGAGGGTTACCGGAAGGCGGAGGTGACCGGCGGCGGGGTGGAACTCGGCGAGGTCGATCCGCGGACGCTGGAGAGCCGGCTCCATCCGGGGCTCTACCTATGCGGCGAGCTGCTCGACGCCTTCGGCCCCATCGGCGGCTACAACTTTCTCTGGGCGTGGGCCACCGGGCGCGCGGCGGGACGGGGGGCGGCCGGTTAGCGTTCGGCGGCCGGAGGTGGGAGATCGATCCGTCCCAGCGCTCCCCCGCTCCCGAAGGCGACCCAGAGCCGGTGGTTTTCATGGTCCACGGCGATGCGGCGGACGGTGCGACCCGGGGCGGGGAGATCGGGGACCGTCAGGATCACCTGCTTTCCGCCGGCCGGATCGAGGCCGACCAGGCGGGCTCCCCGCTCCTCGAAGTACCAGATCCGGCCGTCGGGGCCGGAGGAGACGGCCCTGGGGAAGGCGCGGTCTCCCGCCGTCGGAAACTCGCTTGCCTCGAAAGTCCCGGCATCCAGTACGCCGAGGAGGCTGCGTCCGGCGTCGGAGTACCAGACCCCACCCGTCGCGTCAACGGCGACACCGGAGGGTCGCGCGCCCTCCGGGAGCGGCACCTCACGCATTTCTCCTGACGCCGGATCGATCCTTCCGAGCGCCGGGATTCCCGAGAGGGTGGTCCAGAGGTGACCGGCGGAATCGACGGCCAGGTCGTAGGCACTGGAGGCTTCCTCTGGTAGCGGGTGGAGGGAGATGTCCCCCGTGGTCCGGTCCAGCCGTCCCAGTGCGCCGGTCCGCTGCAAGGTGAACCAGACTTCGCCGTGGTGGACGGCCAGGGAGTGGGGGGAACCCGCACCTTCGGGGAGCCGGTGCTCGGTGATCTCCACCGTCTCCGGATGCACCCGGCCGATGATCCCTGCGCCGGTGCCGGCGTACCAGACGGTACCGTCGGGATCCTCCGTCATCCCGTGCGGGTCCGAGCCAGCTGTCGGAGTGCCCCACCCGCCGATGCGGTCCGTCTCCGGGTCGAGCCGGCCCACGCAGCTCGTCCAGCTGTCGGTGAACCAGATGGCCCCGTCTCCCGCCAGCGCGGGGTCGTGAGGATTGCCGTCCGGCCAGGGGAGGGGGTAGACGGTGAGGGTCAGCCCCGCCGCGTCGTCGGCTGTCGCGATGAACGTCTCCACCGCGATCGGATCCGGCGCGCAGTCGGCGGCTTTCTCGGTCGGGGCGCAGCCGGCGAGCGCGAGGAGGCCGAGGATGGCTGACGCTCGGGTGCGGGCGCGCGGCCCTACCGCCTCAGACAGGCCGCTCAGCGGCACCCTCCGCCACGGCACGCTCCACCTCTTCCATGGCCAGCGAGCAGCCGCGCGGCTCGGCACCGCTCGTTCTTCCGAGCAGGCGCACCGACCCGTCCTCCTCGACGATCCCCAGGTCCTCGGTCTGGACGACGGCGACCGAGCCCACGTTGACCGGATCCCAGAAGCGCAGCACGCCGGTCGCGCCGGCCGGCAGCGGCCGGAGCGAGTCGGGATCCCTCGCCTGGAGGAGGAGCCAGGGTGGTGCCCGGTGGCGGCGGTCTGGGAGCGGCTCTCCCCTGCCCGCCTCGGCGTCGTAGAGCTGAGAGCCGAGCTCGGTCATCCCGTACTCGTTGACGATCCACTGGGCGTGGATCCCCAGCCGGTCACCGGTCTCCCGGTACAGCTCGGCCCGCGAAACCTCGCGCGTGCGTCCCTTGAACCCGCCGGTCTCCATCATCCGGGAGCCCTCCGGGAGCCGGAGGCGCTTCCCTCGATCCGACAGGTGGTCGAGGAGGTGCACGAGGGCGAAGGCGGTGGTGAGGATGCAGACCGGCGTCCCATCTCCCTCCGCCCGCTCGAGATGAGCGCTGGATCCCGCGACGTCCACCGAGCCCGGCCCGGCAAAGCTCCCGCCCGCGCCGTCTCCATGCCGCTCCATGACGCGCGCTGCCATATGGCCCAGCGAGGAATCCGGGATTTGGGCAGCGTCGGGGACGAGGGAGATCATGCGGAGCGGCCCGCCCTCCGGTAGGAGGTGTCGCCGAAAGCCGTGGTCGAGCGCCGCATGGTAGGGCGCGAGGTCGAGAACGTAGTGGGTTCCACGGCGGTCGCGGCCCCGTGTGGTTCCGCTGGTGCGGTAGACCGCCGCGGCCTCGCCGGGATCCCCGCAGACGAGCGGCGCCACCTTGAAGGCGGCCGCCGGGACGGCGGGAATCCTCGACCAGTCGTCGACCGTCGCCGGGGTGTGTCCGCTCCGGTCGCAGTAGGCGCGGTAGACCGGATTGTGAGCGTACTGGAAGCGGAAGATGTCGAGGAGGAGGGAGGGGACTTCCCCGGCCGGGCCGTTCGAGCGGATGACCTCGACGACTCGATCACGGAGCGGAGCGAGCTCCGCCGGAAGCGTCATCCGTCGTCGTCCGCGTCGTCGTCGTTCTCCTCGACCGCCGGGGGAGGCGCCCCACGGCGGTACTCGGCCAGCAGATTGCCGAGGTCGATCTGGGCGTTGCGC
The DNA here is from genome assembly GCA_007118565.1 of Gemmatimonadota bacterium. Taxonomy (GTDB): domain Bacteria; phylum Gemmatimonadota; class Gemmatimonadetes; order Longimicrobiales; family Longimicrobiaceae; genus SKRI01. The sequence goes on from SKRI01000047.1 coordinate 2,878, forward strand.
GCGCCGGAGGCGTTGCCACCGTTGTACAGGAAGACGAAGGCGACGCGCTCGTCGTCCGCGGTGGGAGCGTACCCCACCAGGCCGCGGACCCGGTTGATGAAGCCGGTCTTGCCGAGGATGCGTCCCTCTCCGGGTGTCCCGCGGAACATGCGCCGCATGGTGCCCCCCGGATTTCCCGCGACCGCGAGCGATCCCATGAACTCGTCCCGCCACGGCTGGTTCTGGGCGTGGATGAGCGCCGAGAGGAGGGCGTGGGCGCTCGTCCGGTTGAGGCGGGAGAGGCCCGATCCGTCGGCCGGGTAGACTTCCCCCTCCCGCGCGCCGCCGTGCTGGATCATGTGCAGCGCCAGGTGGGAGCCGCCTCGTGAGAAGCTTCCAAGCCCGGCCTCGCGGAAGGCAGTGGAGCGGAAGATCTGCTCGGCAAAGAAGTTGTCGGAATCCCGGTTGACCTTGGCGAGCATGGCCGAGAGGGGGATGGAGACGTGGCGGTGGACCAGCTTCGCCTCCTCCGGGGCGCGCCCCTCCCGCGCCCGGCCGCGGACCTCGATGCCCGCCTCGGTGAGCGCCGCGTGCAGCGCCGCCGCGGCCATCAGCACCGGCTGCGACACGCCCACCCGGTAGCTGTCCGTACCCCGCGCCGGGACGCCGCCGCGCACGAAGATTGTGTCGCCGTCCGGATGACGGACGGCGAAGGTGCGTCCGCCCCCTGCTCGCGTCTGATTGACGACCGGTACCTCCCGCACGGCCGGGGTAAGGCGGAGGCCGGTTTCTCCGTTGCCGGGGCCCACGCGGATCGTGACCACGTTCCGCTGGAAGGCGAGACCGGAGATCCGGGGCGCGTATTCGGCGCTTCCCCCGGCGGCGGAGGCGGGCCACTCCGCGGCCATGTAGGTGGTGTCGAAGGCCGACCCGTCCCCGAACACCGCGCCGTCCACCCGGCGCACGCCCCGCTCCGCCAGGCGGCGTGCCATTATCCGGAGCGGATCCATCGTGTCCTCGGTGAAGTCCGGATAGCCGAAGGAGGGATCCCCGGAGCCGCGCAGGAAGAGGTCACCGCGGAGGGTGCCGTCCTCGATGGCCCCCGTGGCCAGCAGGTCGGTGTGAAAGCGGAAATCGGGCCCCAGGCGGTCGAGTGCCCAGACCGTGGTGAAGATCTTGTTGGTCGAGGCGGGGACCAGCACCTGGTGGGGATTGATCGAGAAGAGCACCTCGTTCCGGTCGAGCGACCAGGCCACGGCGCCCCACTCGCCGCTGACCCCTTCCACGATGCTGCGGGCCTGCTCCTGGAGGGGCGGCGGTGCCTGCGCCTCGGAGGCGGGTGCCGAGGCGACGACGATCGCGGCGGCGAGCGGGATCAGCCGGACGAGCGAGGTGCGCATCCGGCTCAGTCCTTCTCGGGGGTCGGAGCGGGGTCGGGCTCCGGCGGCCGCTTCGACGTGGGGCGCTGCCGTTTCAGCCCCCCCTCCATGAGCTGCTGCTGGACCCGGAACATGGCGCGGGTATTCTCCTCGATGTCGACGGCGATCGCGAAGAGCGAGGCCACCACGAACATGGCCACCGACAACCCGATGGTTCCCACCACGAGCGCGAAGATGTTGAGCGGCCCCGTTTCACCCAGCATGAACATGAGGACCAGGCCTCCCACGAGCAGGAAGGCGACGCCGAGGAAGCGTAGGGTGCCGACCAGGAAGCGGACCTCTCCGTAGCGCTGCTCGACACCCGCGAGCCGTCCCGGCGTCCGCCGTTCCTTTAGGAGGGCGCCGCATTCGGGACACTTGTCGAGCGTGGGATCGGTTACCTGTGTGCCACATTGCCGGCATTCCACCGGCGTGGCGAAGAGGTGCATGGACATCGAAAGGACTCCTCGGTGGGGTCGGGCCGCAAGCGGAGCCCGTCAGTGATTGATCGGAGGTGACGCGCGGACCGTTCCTCCGACGACCGGCACGGTGCCGAGCGGAGGCCTGTCCGGGAGCACCCGGACCTCGATGAAGCGCGCCTGGTCCGCCGCGATCCGCGCCCGAGAGCCGTCGGGGAGCCGGAGGCGGATCCCGTCGTCGGTCCGCTTCTCGAAACGGGCTCGCGTCCCCGCCTGCACACCCGCCTCGCGGTACTTCTGCCGGAGACTGTCGAAGAGGATGTTCACGATCTCGACTGTTCTTCCTGCTGGCACATCGGCGAGGCTGCGGGCTTTGCGGGGCTTCATCGGCGTCTTCCTTTCGATCGAAATTTCGGCCTTGTTCCGTGGTGGAGAGGGGGGTTCCTACCGAGCAATCTTGGTGCCGCGGGAACGGGGCTGGGAGGGAGATGGAACGGGCCGTCAGCCCTCCAGGTCACACCAGCGCAGCAGCTCGGTCAGAGGGGGGCGACCGTCGTGATGCCAGGTGGAAGGCGGCCACGCCATCTTCCCGAAGGGAACGATCCGGCTCGCCCCCATCTCACCGAGCCAGCCGGCGATCGCGCGCCGCCGCTCCGGCGACCCTGCGACGCCTACGGTCTGAAGGAGGTGCCGGAGCGGGGCGGTCCGCTCGCGAAGCGCTTTCATGGAGGCGATGGGCTTCACCCGCACCACCCGATTGAGGCAGGAAGCTGCGAAGCCGGGATCCGGGTCGTGGAGCACGGTCCAGGCCGTCCCCTCCGCGGAGGCGTGCACGGCTCCGCCGCGATCGGCGAGGTCGCCGAACTCCGCCTCGGTCCGCAGCTCGCGGATCATCGCCGACTCACCCGGGTCGAGCGCGCCGCGGGGGAGGCGCTCCTCCACCCGTGCCAGCGCATCCGCCAGGAGCCGGCTCCACGCCGCGGCGTCCACATCTCCCCCCTCCTCCACGTAGTAGAGGTGCGGGGAAACGCACCCCTGCTGGTCGAAGAGAGCCACGTCGCGGGCCGCCTCGCGGGCCAGACCGGGCGCCTCCCCGTCCGTGACCTCGCGCGTCACGATCCCGAAGGAGACACGGTGGCCGTACCCCAGGAAGCGGGCGTGTGGGGATGACGCTTCCCGGACCCGCTCTACGGTCTCGCTGCTCCCGTACGCGACCACCGCCTCCGCCTTTCTGAGCGACGCCCCGGTCCGCTCCCGATCCGCACCGGACCACCAGGCCACCGCGAGGGCGCGCCCGGCGAGCGGGTCCGCCTCGGCGACCGCCCGCGCGAAGAGGACCGGCACCACCGGCTCGGTCGCCGCTGTCTTGCCGAGCGAGGGCGCGCGCAGCAGGAGGGCACGCACGAGAGAGGTGACGGCCAC
>SKRI01000119.1 GCA_007118565.1 Gemmatimonadota bacterium
CCGGCTTGAGCGAGCTGGAGCTGATTCACCACTTCCGCCGTCCCGGTCGGGAGAGCGGGAAGGCGAAGCGAACGCGCACCGCGGAGATCGTCGAGCGGCTGGGGAGGGAGTACCCGGACAGCCGGTGCTCGCTCGTGCACGACGACCCGCTCCAGCTGCTGGTCGCCACCGTGCTCTCCGCCCAGTGCACGGACGCGCTGGTCAACCAGGTCACGCCCGACCTCTTCGCCAAGTACCACGAGGCCGGGGACTACGCGACCGCCTCGCAGGAGGAGATGGAGGAGGATCTCGGGCGGGTCAACTACTACCGGAGCAAGGCGAAGTCGCTCCGCGGGATCGGCGAGGCGCTCCTCGAGCGGCACGGGGGGGAGGTCCCGAACGATCCGGCCGCGCTCGTCGAGCTCCCTGGGGTGGGACGCAAGACGGCCAACGTGGTCCTCGGGGTCGGATTCGGCATCGCCGAGGGGGTCGTGGTCGACACGCACGTCAAGCGCATCACCCATCGTCTCGGGCTGACCCGGGAGAGCGACCCGAAGAAGGTGGAGAAGGATCTTCTCCCGCTCGTCCCCGAGGAGGAGCGCGTCGTCTTCACGCACCGGATGATCGACCATGGCCGCGCGGTGTGCGTCGCCCGCCGGCCACGCTGCGAGCGATGCGTGCTGGCGGACATCTGCCCGACCGGGGTGAAGCGGCTGGCGGCGTAAGGGTGGCTGCGCGCGAGACGCTCACCCCGCGGCTTGCGCGAGACGGCGGCCGGCGTAGACTTCCGCAGCGCATGCAGAACGGTTCACGGCCGGGCGGTCGAGCAGCTTCGCTCGCCCCTCGACCCTCGTCTTCCGCCCCTCGACCATGACCGACCCCATCTCCCTTCCCCGCACTCGCGTCGCGGACGTCCTGGCCGGACGCGTCGCCCCGGGCGAGCGCGCCGTCCTCAAGGGGTGGGTGCGCACCCGTCGCGACTCCAAGGCGGGTCTCTCCTTCATCAACCTCCACGACGGGTCGTGCTTCGACCCGATCCAGGTGGTCGCTAAGAACGAGCTGCCGAACTACGAGGAGGAGGTGCTGCACCTGACCAGCGGGGCCTCGTGCGTGGTGGAGGGTACGGTGGTGGAGTCACCCGGGCGGGGGCAGTCGGTGGAGATCCATGCCGACGCGGTGCACGTGGTGGGGCTGGTGGAGGATCCGGAAACGTATCCGGTCCAGCCGAAGCGCCACTCCTTCGAGTACCTGCGGACGGTGGCCCACCTGCGGCCGCGGACGAACACCTTCGGCGCCATCGCCCGGGTGCGGCACACCCTGTCCCAGGCGGTCCACCGCTTCTTCGACGAGCGCGGATTCTACTGGATTCACACGCCGATCATCACCACCAGCGACGCGGAGGGAGCCGGCGAGCTCTTCCGGGTGTCCACCCTGGACCTCCTCAACGTGCCGCGGACTGAGGAAGGCGAGGTCGACTTCTCCGAGGATTTCTTCGGCCGCAACGCTTTCCTCACGGTGAGCGGACAGCTCAACGTGGAGACGTACTGCCAGGCGCTGAGCGACGTCTACACCTTCGGGCCGACCTTCCGGGCGGAGAACTCGCACACCAGCCGGCACCTGTCCGAGTTCTGGATGATCGAGCCGGAGATCGCCTTCGCCGATCTGGACGCGCTCGCGGCGCTGGCAGAGGACTTTCTCAAGTACCTCTTCCAGGTGCTGCTCGAGGAGCGGGAGGACGACATGGCCTTCTTCGCGGAGCGGATCGAGCCGGAGGCCGTGACCCGGCTGGAGCAATTCGTGGAGTCCAGCTTCGAGCGGATGACGTACACCCAGGCGGTGGATATCCTGGAGGCCGCGGACCGGAAGTGGGAGTTCCCGGTGGGGTGGGGAACGGACCTGCAGAGCGAGCACGAGCGCTACCTGGTCGAGGAGCACGTGGGACGGCCGGTGGTGGTCACCGACTACCCGAAGGAGATCAAAGCCTTCTACATGCGCCAGAACGACGACGGGCGCACCGTGGCGGCCCTGGACGTGCTCGCCCCCGGGATCGGCGAGATCATCGGTGGCTCGCAGCGCGAGGAGCGGCTCGAGGTGCTGGACCAACGGATCCGGGAGATGGGGCTCGACCCGGTCGACTACGGCTGGTACCGCGACCTCCGTCGCTACGGCACCGTGCCGCACGCGGGCTTCGGGCTCGGCTTCGAGCGCCTCATCCAGTACGCTACCGGGATGGCGAACATCCGCGACGTGATCCCGTTCCCGCGGACGCCGGGGAGCGCAGCGTTCTAGCAGCGAGCCGCGCTGTTCAAACATCAACTGCATACGCGAGCACACCAGACTCTGCCATGCCCACCGACATCCCCACCCGCGCCGACGCCCTCTCCCTCGTCCACGAGCACGTCGAGAGCGAGAGCCTCAGGCGCCACATGTACGCGGTGGAGGCATGCTGCCGGGCCTATGCACGGGAGTGGGGGGAGGACGAGGAGCTGTACGGGCTGACCGGGCTGGTCCACGATTTCGACTACGAGCGCCATCCCGATGAGCACCCACTTCCCGGGGTGGAGATCCTGCGGGAGCGCGGCTATCCCGATCCGCTCGTCCACGCGGTGCAGGCGCACAACGCGCCCCGCACCGGGGTGGAGCCGGAGACGCTCCTGGACCGCACCCTCTTCGCCTGCGACGAGATCACCGGCTTGGTGACCGCGGCCGCCCTCGTGCGGCCCTCGAAGTCGCTGCACGACCTCAAGGCCAAGTCGGTGATGAAGAAGTTCAAGGACCGCTCCTTCGCCGCCGGCGTGGACCGCGAGGAGCTGGTCCGCGGGGCGGAGATGATCGACCGCGATCTGCGCGAGCACATCGACTTCGTGATCGGGGCCATGCGGGAGGTGGCGTCGGAGCTGGGGCTGGAGGGAGAGAGCTAGTGTACTGTAGCAGAAGTGACGTTGCATTCGAGCGACGCTGCATCCCGTCTGGACGGCGTCGCTCCTCGTGAGCGCGAACAGCGCGACCTTCGGTAGACGCGAACAGCGTGACCTACGGTTGGAATAGCGCTGCTATTCCGCCTCGTCGCTCCTTGCCAGCCGCGCGCTTCGACGCTCTCGGTGCGGACACGCGACTTCTGCCACAGTACACTAGACGGCCGCGTGACGAACGATCGGCCGGTACGTACCCGAACCCGGAAGGTAAGCATGGAAGCATCCAGAGGTGGCTCGGAGCGGGGGTGGGCGTCGATCGTCCATCTCGCCGCGTTCATCGGACTCGCCTTCCCGTTCGGAAACGTGCTCGGCCCGCTGGTGATCTGGCTCCTCAAGCGCGACGAATCCGCCCTGCTCGACCACCATGGCCGGGAGGCGGTCAACTTCCAGATCAGCCTGGTCGTCTATCTCCTCGCGCTGTCGGTGCTGGGCGTGGTATCGATCGCGCTGGAGGCGCTCGCGGCGTTCGTCGCGCTTATGGTCGTCACTGCGGCGGCCGTGATCGCCGCGCTCGTCGTGGTGATCATTGCCGCGGTCCGGGCCAATCGCGGCGAGCGGTTCCGCTACCCGCTCTCCATTCGCTGGATCTCCGGACCTGCCGCCGAGCCATCTCCCTGAACGAAGCGACCAGGACATGAAGACGATCATCGAACCGTTCAAGATCAAGAGCGTCGAGCCCATCCGCATGACCACGCGGGAGGAGCGGGAGGAGCGACTCCGCGCGGCCGACTACAACGTCTTCCTGCTGAAGGCGGAGGACGTGCTGATCGACCTCCTCACCGACAGCGGAACGTCGGCGATGAGCTCCGAGCAGTGGGCGGCCATCATGCGGGGCGATGAAGCGTACGCGGGGAGCCGCTCCTTCTACCGCTTCGACGAGACGGTGCGGCGGATCACCGGCTTCGACCACATCCTCCCCACCCACCAGGGGCGGGCCGCCGAGCACATCCTCTTCGACGTTGTCTGCAAGCCGGGTGACGTGGTCCCGAACAACACCCACTTCGACACCACCCGCGCCAATGTGGAGGCGACCGGTGCCGAGGCGGTGGACCTGGTGATTCCGGAGGGGCGCGAGCCGAGGAGCACGCACCCCTTCAAGGGGAACATGGATGTGGAGGCGCTCGAGCGTCTCCTTTCGGAGCGGGGGCGGGAGAAGGTGCCGCTCTGCCTGATCACCATCACCAACAACTCGGGCGGGGGGCAGCCCGTCTCCATGGCCAACGTGCGCGCGGTGGCCGGGGTCTGCCGCAGGTACGACATCCCCCTCTACATCGACGCCTGCCGGTTCGCGGAGAATGCCTGGTTCATCCGGGAGCGGGAGGAGGGGTACGCGGATGTCTCGCCGGAGGAGATCGCGCGGGAGCTCTTCTCCCACGCGGACGGCTGCACCATGAGCGCGAAGAAGGACGGCATCGCGAACATCGGCGGCTTCCTGGCCACCGACGACGCACGGGTGGCGCAGGAGGCGCGCAACCGCCTCATCCTCACCGAGGGCTTCCCCACCTACGGCGGGCTGGCGGGGCGGGATCTGGACGCCATTTCCGTTGGCCTCCAGGAGGCGCTGGACCCGGACTACCTGGAGTACCGTATCACCTCGACGCGCTACCTGGGCGAGCACATCTCCCGCGAGGGGGTTCCGATCGTGCAGCCGCCGGGAGGTCACGCCATCTACATCGACGCGGCGGAGTTCCTGCCGCACATCGAGCCCCTCCAGCTTCCGGGTCAGGCGCTCGCGGTCGAGCTTTACCGGGAGGCGGGCATTCGCGGGGTAGAGATCGGCACCGTCATGTTCGGACGCCGCGATCCGGACACCGGGGACGAGATCGCGGGACCGATGGAGCTGGTCCGGCTTGCCATTCCCCGGCGCGTCTACACGCAGAGCCACATCGACTACGTGGTCGAGGCGGTGCTCAACGTCTGGCGGCGCCGGGAGGGAATCGGCGGCTTTCGCATCGTGGAGCAGGCGCCCGTCCTGCGTCACTTCACCGCGCGTTTCGCGCCGCTGAACGGCGCGGCGGTAGGGTGAGCCCCGGGAGATTTGCCACCCGCGCCGCCCGCGGTCTACCTTCGACGGTCCGCGGCGGATCATCCTTTCACCGAGCGCGCTGATCATGGAGACCGGAGCCTGGATCACCTTCGTCGTCATCGCCGGGTTCGTCTGGGGCGGTTTCGCCTTCCTGGTGGCGCTCGCCTTCCGCAAGGAGGCCGGCAAAAGAGACGACGAGCACCCGGCTCCCGAAGGGGGCCGCTGACCGGGGAGATGGGCTCCACCGGCTTCGTCGCCCACGAGGACTGCTCCCGCCACGACACGGGCTGGCGGCACCCCGACCACCAGGGCCGCCTCCGCGCGCTGGTGCGGGCGGTGTACAAGGACCTTCCCACCCTCCACCAGCACCTGCACGAGATCGTCGGCCGGCCGGCCGGCGTGGACGACCTCCGCCTGATCCACACCGACGCCCACATCGAGCGGATCCGGGAGCACGCCGCCCGCTCCGGAGAGGAGGGATCGCCCCTTCCGCTCGAAGAGGGCATCGTTCTCTCCGGCGCCTCGTGGGAGGCCGCGCTCGCCGCCGCCGGCACCGCCATCACCGCGGTGGAGGCTGTCTTGGACGGGGAGGCGCGCAACGCCTTCGCCTGCGCGCGCCCGCCGGGGAAGTCGGCCCGGCAGGACGCCCCGGGAGGCTTCTCCCTCTTCAACAATGTGGCGATCGCCGCCGAGCACCTCCGGCAGCGGAAGGGCATCTCCCGCATCCTGATCGTGGACTGGGGGGCGGATCCGTCCCCCGCCACGGAGGAGATCTTCGCGGACGACCCGGAGGTGCGCGTCGTCGCGCTCCGCCCCGCGCTCTCCGGGAGCGAGGCAGCGAGCAGGTCGACCGATGTGGGGGGGGGCGACGCCTTCCCGTCGCTCTTCCGGGAGGCGGTCGCGGCGGCGGGCGCGGAGCTCGAGCCCGAGTTCGTGCTCCTGTCGGCCGATTTCGACACGCTGGCCAGCGATCCGACCACGGAGATGCCGCTCGTTCCGGAGGACTTCACGGCCCTCACCCGCGCCGTGCTGGAGGTGGCCGAGAGCCACGCCGGCGGAAGGCTGGTCTCGGTCCTCGAGGGAGGTTACGATCCGGCGGCGACCGGCGATGCGGTGGTACATCACCTGCGCGTCCTGGCCGGCGTGTCCTGAGGCGCAACAGGCTGCACGCAGCCGCACCTCCTCCGCCCGGGATGCGCCCACTCGAGAACCCGCTCCACCGACCCATGGCCGTCGATTCCACACCCGCCCGCCTCGAGGACGCCACCCTCGGTCGCATCCAGGAAACGCTCCGTGGGCGCGGCCTGAGCGGCTGGCTTCTCTACGACTTCCACGGCATCAACCCCATCTCCCAGTCGATCCTGGGGCTGGGCTCGCTCTCGCGCCGCTACTTCGTCTGGATCCCGGTGGAGGGGCGGGCCGTGGCGCTCACGCACCGCATCGAGCAGCAGGTCTGGGCGGAGTGGACCGGGGAGCGGCGCGTCTACCTCTCCTGGAGGGAGATGGAGGAGGAGCTCGCGGGGCTGGTCCGGGGCGCCGGCCGGGTGGCGATGGAGTACTCCCCCTTCGACGCGGTCCCCTACCTGGACCGGGTGCCCGCCGGGGTGGTCGAGCTGGTGCGGCGATGCGGGGCCGAGGTGGTGAGCTCGGCGGACCTGGTTACGGCCTTCCATGCGCGGTGGTCCGCGGAGGGACTGGAGCAGCACCGGCGCGCCGCGCGTATCGTGCGCGACCAGGTCTTCCGCACCTTCGCGGCGATCGGCGAGGCCGCGGCGGCCGGATCTCCGCTCCGGGAGTTCGAGGCGCTCGAGCGGATGCGGGCCGGCCTCCGTGACGCAGGCCTCACCCAGGGGCCGGACGGGATCGTGGCGCTAGGTCCGAACGCGGCCGATCCCCACTACCGGCCGTCACCCGGGCGGGCCGACGAGCTCACCGCGGAGAACGTGGTCCTCATCGACTGCTGGGGCTCCGAGCCGGACGGGATCGCCGCCGACCAGACCTGGATCGGCTACCTCGGAGAGGAGATTCCGGAGCGGGTGCGGGAGGTGTGGGCGGCGGTGCGCGACGCGAGGGAGGCGGCGGTGCGCCGGGTGCGCGACGGGTGGGAGGCGAAGCGGGCGGTGCACGGCGCGGAGGTCGACGATGCCGCGCGCGAGCTCATCCGCGAGCGCGGCTTCGGCGACTACTTCATCCACCGCACCGGCCACTCCATCGATCGGGAGATGCACGGCTCGGGGCCGAACCTCGACAACCTGGAGACGGCCGACGGCCGTGCGCTGATCGAGGGGATCGGCTTCTCGGTCGAGCCGGGCGTCTACATCCCGGATGTGGTCGGGATGCGATCGGAGGTGAACGTGTACATCTCCCCCGAAGGCCCGGAGGTCACCACCCCCGACCCGCAGCAGGAGATCCACCGGATCTCCGGCTGATTCCCGCTTCCTCGTTTCCGACCTCCTACGCTTCCATGCAACTCGACGTCGACATTCTCGAGCTCCACACGCGCCACGCCTTCAACATCGCCCGCGAGAAGGCGCCGCCCGCCTGGCGCACCGTGCGGGTGCGCGTCCGCGACGGCGAGGGGCGCGAGGGGTGGGGCGAGGCGGCGGCCAGCGCCTATTACGGGGAGACGGCGGAGACGGTGACCGCGGCGCTCGACCGCTACCGGGCGGTAATCGAGGAGGCCGAAGCCGACGACGCCTTCCGCCTGCACGCCATGGAGGAGCGGCTGGAGTCACGGCTCCACCGGAACGCCTCGGCGCGCTCGGCGCTCTCGGCGGCGCTGCACGACCTGGCCGGGAAGCGTTTAGGGGTGCCGGTCTGGAGGATGTGGGGGCTTGATCCGGTCGCGCCGCCCTCCTCCTTCACCATCGGCATCGACGAGATCGGGGCGATGCGGGAGAAGGTGCAGGAGGCGCGGGGCTACCCGATCCTCAAGCTCAAGGTGGGCACCGAGCGGGACGGGGAGATCCTGGCAATGATCCGCAAGGAGCATCCCGACGCGGTGATCCGGGTGGACGCCAACACCGCCTGGACCGTGAAGGAGGCGCTGGCCGCCATCCCCATGCTCGCCGACCACGGAGTCGAGTTCGTGGAGCAGCCGTTGGCGCCGGACGACCTCGACGGGCTGGCCGAACTGACCGCCCGCTCCCCCCTGCCGATCGTGGCGGACGAATCGTGCGAGACGCTCTCCGACGTGGCGAAGCTGGTCGGGCGGGTGGACGGCATCAACATCAAGCTCGCCAAGTGCGGTAGCCTGCGGGAGGCGCTCCGCATGGTGGCGTGCGCCCGCGCCCACGGCATGTCGGTGATGCTGGGGTGCATGATCGAGTCGACGCTCGGCATTGCTGCGGCCATCCAGCTCTCCCCGCTCATCGACTATCTCGATCTGGACGGCGCGGCGCTCCTGGCCAACGATCCGTTCTCCGGGCCGGGGATCGGTCCGGACGGGGCCATCCGCTTCAACGAGGCGCCGGGGCTGGGAGTGGAGGACGGGTGAGCCCAGGTAGAGACCCGCCCGCCTCCGCCGTGGAGGTCGCGCTCCCGCTCCCCGTCTCCCACACCTTCACCTACCGCGTCCCCGACAACCTCCGCGAGCGGGCCGTTCCGGGCGCGCGCGTCCTGGTGCCGATCGGACGGAAGCAGCGCATCGGGTGGATCGACCGCCCCTCCGACGGCCCCCCGGCGGCGTCGGCAAAGCCGCTCGACGACGTGCTCGACGAGAGACCCGCGGTGCCGGAGCCGCTCCTGCGACTCTGCCGCTGGGTGGCGGACTACTACGTGGCGCCGCTCGGGCAGGTGCTGCGCGCGGCGCTGCCGGCGGGGCTGTCGGACGTGTCGCGCGACTTCGTATCCCTCGTCCATTCGGACGGGCCGCTCCCCGGCGAGCTGACCGACCTGGAGCGGACGGTCGTCGAGTGGCTCGCCGGGCGGGAGGAGCCGCAGCCGGTGGCCCGGCTCCGGCGCGAGCGTGGAAAGCACAGCTGGTGGCCGGTCATCCGCCGCCTCCAGGAGTGGGGGATCGTGGCCGTGGAGCGGGAGGAGCCGCGGACCGATCCGCCCGTCCGCACTCGGCGCCTGCTGCGGATCACCGACTCCCTTCCCACGCTGGGACGCCGGGAGGAGGTCTTCGGCCGCGCACGCCGGCAACGGGAGCTGTACGAGGTGCTGGAGGAGATGGGGGGCACGGCGGAGACCGCGCATCTCGCCGCCCAGCTCGGCTTTTCCCACACGGTTCTCAACGGGCTGGTGGGGCGAGGGGTCGCGATCTTCGAGGAGGAGGAGGTCTCGCGCGACCCGTACGCGGCCGTGCCCATCGCCGAGGCGCTCCCCATCCCGCCGCTCACCCCGGCGCAGGAGGAGACGGTGGAGGTGCTCCTGGCGGCTGCCCGCGCCCAGGATCCCGGAACCTTCCTCCTGCACGGCGTCACCGGCTCTGGCAAGACCCGCGTCTACGTGGAGCTCCTCCGGGAGGTGGTGGAGGCACAGGGAAGGGGAGCGATCGTCCTCGTTCCCGAGATCGCGCTCACCCCGCAGACGGTGGCGCGCTTCCGCGCCGCCTTTGGCGACCGGGTGGCGGTGCTGCACTCGGCGCTCTCGGACGGGGAGCGGCTGGACGAGTGGCGGGCGCTACGCTCCGGGGAGAAGCGCGTGGTCGTGGGCGCCCGCTCCGCCGTCTTCGCGCCGGTCGAGAAGCTCGGGGCCATCGTGGTGGACGAGGAGCACGAGTCGTCGTACAAGCAGGGAGATTCGCCGCGCTACCATGCGCGGGAGGTGGCGGTGGTGCGGGCGCGGCTGGCGGGCGCGGTCTGCCTGCTGGGGTCGGCCACCCCGGCGGCCGAGAGCTGGCGAAACGCGAGCGACGGCAAGTACCGTCTCCTCACCCTGCCCGACCGGGTGGGAGGCGCCGTCCTCCCGAGCATCCGGGTGGTCGACCGCTCGGAGGGGCGGGACGGGACGAAAGGGGCTCCCCTCGGACCGGAGATCCTCTCGGAGCAGCTCGAGGCGGCGCTCGCCGCGCGCCTGGAGCGGGGGGAGCAGTCCATCCTTCTCCTCAACCGGCGGGGATACGCCACCTTCGTTCGCTGCCACGACTGTGGCGAGGTCTGGGAGTGCCCCTCCTGCAGCGTGTCCCTCACCTACCACCGCCGCCGCGCGCGGCTCGTCTGCCACTACTGCTTCCACGAGGAGGCCGCGCCGCAGAAGTGTACGCGGTGCGGAAGCACGGATGTGGGCTTCCGCGGGGTGGGGACCGAGCAGGTGGAGCGGGAGGTGGGGGAGCACTTCCCCGCCGCCTCGCTCGCGCGCATGGACGTGGACACCACCTCGGGGAAGTGGTCCCACCACCGGATCCTGGAGCGGGTCGAGCGCGGGGAGGTGGACATCCTCCTCGGCACGCAGATGATCGCCAAGGGGTTGGACTTCCCCAACGTGACCCTGGTGGGAGTCATCAACGCCGACGTGGGGCTGCACCTCCCCGACTTCCGCGCCACCGAGCGGACCTTCCAGCTCCTGACGCAGGTGGCGGGGCGGTCGGGGCGGGGCCGGCGACCGGGCGAGGTGATCGTGCAGACCGCCATGCCCGACCACTACGCCGTCCGCTCGGCGCTCCGCCACGACTACCACGGCTTCATCGAGCGGGAGCTGGAGGAGCGGCGAGAGCCCGGATACCCGCCCTTCACCCGCATGGTCAATCTGGTGGTGAGCGGCCGCGACGAGGATGAGGTGCGGAAGACGGCGGTGGGCGCGGCGGACTGGATCGGCGGGCTGGTCCGGAGCGAGAAGCTCGCGGGGGTGAGCGTCCTGGGGCCGGCGCCGTGCCCCATCGAGCGGATCCGCGCGCGCTGGCGGTGGCACCTGCTTCTCCGGTCGGGGAGCGCCCGGCTGCTGGGTGAGGTGTGCCGTTACTTCAGCGAGCGGTACACCGTTCGAAAAGGTCGCCACGATCTCCGGCTGGCCATCGACCGCGACCCCGTGGCGCTGCTCTAGCAGGCCGCTGGAGAGTCGGTTCCGGAACCTCCGGAGGCGGAAACGCCGTCCGAGGGAGTGCAGGGTCGCCTCGCTCCGCCATCTCCCGCTCCGGCGTACCTGCCTCCTTGGCTGACGAGCGTTCGCGATCCGCCTTTTCCGCGACGCAAGAGCGTATTGCGCGGAGCGAGCGAACTTTTCATGATGTGCGACGTATGAAGGGTGTCTCATCCGGAGAGGACGCATGAACTGCCTCGCGCTGAACGCCTCGTTCGAGCCGCTCACCATCATTCCCGTCCGCCGCGCCCTCCGCCTGGTCATCGACCGGAAGGCGGAGCTGCTCGAGGTGGACGGGGAGCGCCGCTTCCGCTCGGAGCGGCGGGACCTCTCCTGCCCGGCGGTCATCCGGCTCGTCCGCTTCGTGCACGTGCCCCGACGCTTCCGGCGCCAGGTGACCAACACCTTCCTCTTCGCCCGCGACGGATACCGCTGCCAGTACTGCGGAAAGCATCGCTCCGAGCTGAAGGCGCGCGCCTTCCTGACCCGGGACCATGTGATCCCGATCTCCCGGGGTGGGGAGAACGACTGGGCCAACTGTGTGACCGCCTGCACCTCGTGCAACAATCGGAAGGCGGATCACCTCCCCTCCGAGTGCGGCATGCATCTGACGCATCCTCCGGCGGAGCCGAACCATGTGGAGCTGGTCTGGGCGGTGCGCAGCGTCACCGACGTGCAGGCCAAGTACATCTCCATGTTCTACGGGCCGGAGGTTCTCTCCGCGCTGCAGCGTCACCGGACCGACGCCGCGGACGCCGCATAGTACTCGATCCCCGCGCCGCTCCCCATCTCCCCTCCCATGGACCGTCCGGCCGCTGCCGGCCCAGCAAGGCGCGCGCTCGATCCTGCCGTTCCGCTGACGCATCCGTCCGTCGCGCGCGCCCTGGAAGCCGTCACCGCCGCCGAGTCCCGCACCATCGAGCGGCAGATCGAGCTCTGCCAGATCCCCGCGCCCCCCTTCAAGGAGGGCGCGCGGGCCGAGGACTACCGCCGGCGCTTCGCGGCGGCCGGCCTCGAGGACGTTTTCATCGATGGCGCTGGGAACGTGCTCGGGGTGCGGCCCGGGTCGGGAGACGGCCCGCGCGTCGTCATTTCCGCGCACCTCGACACCGTCTTTCCGCAAGGGACGGACGTGACCGTGACCCGCGACGGGAGCATCCTCCGCGGTCCGGGGATCTGCGACGACTGCCGCGGGTTGGCCGTGGTACTGGCCGTGCTAGACGCGATGAACGCGGCGGAGGTGCGTACGCGGGGAGATGTGATCTTCGCGGGGACCGTGGGGGAGGAGGGCGAGGGCAATCTGCGCGGGGTGCGCCACCTCTTCGACCAGACCCTCCAGGCGCGGCCGGATCGCTTCATCTCGGTGGACGGGAGCGGAATCCAGATGATCACGAGCGGGGTGGGGAGCAACCGCTACCGGGTCCGCTTCCACGGTCGGGGCGGCCACAGCTACGCCGACTTCGGGACGCCGAACCCGATCCACGCGCTCGGGCGCGCCATCGAGAGCATCTCCCGGATCGCGGTCCCGGAGGAGCCGCGGACCACCTTCAGCGTCGGACGGGTGGAGGGCGGCACCTCGGTCAACGCCATCTCCCGGGAGGCGGTGATGATGGTGGACCTCCGCTCGTCGAACCCGGCGGCGCTCGAGGCGCTCGACCGGCGCTTCCGGGCTGCGGTGCAGGAGGCGCTGGAGGCGGAGCGGGCGCGCTGTGAGCACGAGGCTCCGCTCGAAGTGGAGGTGGAGGAGGTGGGGCGCCGGCCCGCTGCCACGCAGCCGCCGGATGCGGAGATCCTCAGGCACGTCCGCGGCGCGGGAAAGGCGTTGGGCCTCACCCCCGCCGAGAGCGTCTCCAGCACCGATGCCAACTACCCGCTGAGCCTCGGCGTTCCCTCGGTCACCGTCGGCGGCGGAGGGCACAGCGAGGGCGCCCACTCCCCGGACGAGTGGTTCGACACCACCGACAGCCACCTCGGATGCCGGTGGGTCCTCCTCACCCTCCTCACCCTGGCCCGCGTGCGCTGACGATCCTCGTCAGAGCACCATCAGCCCCACCGCGACCGCGGCGATCACCGCGAAGATGGTGATCAACATCAGCAGCGCGACCGGAACGAGCACGGCGACCGCGGCCTTCCAGGTGTCCGTCCGGTGCACGTTGCGAAGCCCCACGATGGCCAGCACCACCCACCAGACCGTTGCCACCAGGTTCCCCAGGATGGGAACGATCCCGAAGACCACCGGGCCGGCGGCGTAGCAGAGCACGCGCACCGTTCCCCTGTACCCTCCGCCCGCCGCATTCATCAGCATGAGCAGGAGATGGTAGAGCCCGCCGATCAGGAAGACGCCGAGGACGGCGGCGAAGGGGGTGATGAAGAAGCTGAGGAAGGCCTCGGCCACCGGGCTGAGCCCTGCCTCGGCCCCCTCGCCCGCCCGCACCGCGATCCCGGAGAAGGCGAGGCTCCAGATCAGGGAGAAGAACGCGCCGATGATCGAGAAGAGGACCAGATACCCCAGTGCGGGAAGCCAGCCTCCGCGCGGTGGCAGAGCGCGGTAGAAGGAGTCGGGACTGAAGACGCTCTCGCGCCATGTCTGCCAGGTTGCGCCGAGCGGATCCTCGGAGAGGCGCGTTTCCCAGGGGATCCCGGCGGGCACAGCCTCGCTCTCCGGTCTCGGATCGCCTGGTCGGACCGGCTCAGTCGGCTCGGTCGGGCCGGTCGGCTCACCGGTGGGCGGTATCTCGGAGAAGGGGGAGTCCTGCCGGGGGTCGCTCATGTCTGCGGAAGGTAGCGAAGGCGGGTGAGGAGCGGCCCCGGGCCGTGCCGCTCTCTCGATATGTGGTACGCACGGACAGGGTAGATCCGCCTGCAGGCCTCAGGCCGTCGCGCCGTTCTCGCGATGGTTGCGTGTCCGGAGGGAGTGGGAGATCGCGTCCAGGAAGCGGGGAACGTCGATCGGCTTCGCGACGTGGCCGTTGCAGCCGGCCTCCCGGCTCACCTCGCCGGAGGCGCCCATCGCGGTCACCGCGATGATCGGGACGTCGCGCGTCTCCTTCTGCTGGCGGAGGGCACGTGTGGCTTCGAGGCCGTCGACCTCGGGCATCATGATGTCCATGAGGATGAGGTCGGGGGGGTCGGCGAGCGCGGAGTCGATGGCCTCCCTGCCATTGACGGCCACACGGACGCGGTACCCGACGGCCTCGAGCAGTGCCCGCACGGCTTCGCGGCTGTCCGCGTGATCCTCCGCGACCAGTATGGTCGAGCGCTTCGACATCTATTTCTCACACGCCATTCGGGACTCGCCGGCAAGCAGCCGGCGAGAGGGGAGGCAAACGGATCGGACCTGAATCTCTCCGAACCGGACCGCCCGATAGAACGGCTGCTCAGATCGCGCAAGGAGCATACCGACGGGTTTCTCGCTCAGGCGGATTGCGTGGCGCCCGCCGTCGGCTGCGAAGCGACGGACAGCTTGCGGGGGAGCACGAGCGTGAAGGCCGATCCCTCCCCCGGCGTGCTCCGGACCGAAAGACTCCCGCCCAGCAGCTTGGCGAGTCGCCTCGAGATGGGAAGCCCGAGGCCGGTGCCCCCGGGGGCGCTCCCGGACTGCTCGAACTCCTCGAAGATCCGCTCGAGGTGGTCGGGATCGATTCCAGGGCCGGTGTCCGTCACCTTCACCGCCACGGCATCCTCCCCGGCCGCCTCGGCGGTCGTATCCTCCACGCTCACCCGGATCTCTCCCACCTCGGTGAACTTCACCGCGTTCGCCAAGAGGTTGAGCACGATCTGGCGGACGCGCGAGGGGTCCGTCTCCACGCGCACCTCCTCCGGCGCATCGATGTGGAGCGCGAGCCCCTTCCTCTCGGCCTGCAGCTGCAGCGAGGTGGCGGTATCCCGGACGAGGCTGCCCAGCTCGGTCTCCTCCGGATGGACGTCCATCTTCCCGGCCTCGATCTTTGAGATGTCGAGCACATCGTTGATCAGCTCGAGGAGGTGCTGGGCGCTCCTCTCGATCCGGTCGACCGCCTTCAGCTGGCTCTCCTCGAGCCCGCCGTACGCCGACTCCTGGAGGAGCTGGGTGTAGCCGATCACCGCGTTGATGGGGGTGCGCAGCTCGTGGCTCATGGAGGCGAAGAACCGGGATCGCTCGTCCACCGATCGCTCGAGCTCCTCCGCCTGCTTGCGGGTGCGGGTGTGCAGGGTGGCGTTGTCGAGGGCGATGTTGACCTGGCCCGCGAGGAGCTGAAGGAGGGGGGCGTCGGAGTCCCTGCGAAAGCCGGACGGCCTCTGGGAGAAGACGGCCAGCACCGTGGCCGGACGATCGTCGTTGCGCAGGCGTGCCCCGGCCGCCGACCGGAGATCGTGCCTGCGCACGAAGGCGCCGATCGGCCCCTCGAAGTGCCGCATCTCCAGGAGGGTGAAATCCACCTTCTCGCCATCCAGACGCTCTACGATGAACCCCGGCAGGGTATCGAGCAGCGGGTCGCTCTCATCCACGCCCACCGCCGTCAGGCTCGATCTCGACTCCCCCAGGGCGGAGTACGAGATGAAGGCGGCGTCGGCCCGGAATATCTCGCGGACCTGCTCGAGAAAGAGCTGCGTCAGGTCGTCCGGATCGAGCGACTGGATGAGGGTCTCGGAGATGCGGGCGATGGCCGACATCTCGTCGCTGCTCCGCTTGATGCGCGCCATGGCCCCGACCCGGGCCAGGAGCTCCTCGCGACTGCACCCTTTGGTGAGGAAGTCGTAGGCCCCCAGATCGAGGCCGCGTGCCACCAGCGTATCGGACGACGAGGTCCCGGTGAGGAAGATCACCGGGACCGGCTCGGTCTTCGGATCCGCCTTGAGGCGCTTCACGACCTCGAACCCGTCCATCTCCGGCATATGGACGTCGAGGACGATCACGTCGGGGCTCCACTCCTCCGCCAGCTTCAGCCCTTCCGGGCCGCTCCCGGCCGTCTCCACCTCGTGCCCCGCCTCCGCCAGGATCTTCGAGGTGGTGACCCGCGGGATCTTCTGGTCGTCGATGATGAGAATACGCGCCATCAGGAGATCCCTCCGCTACCCTGAGGGCTCCGGGCGAGCTGCCCGAGTGCCGCGGCGATGTCCGGGAGATCCAGGACCTGATCGGCGAACTCGGCAGCGGCCCGCGGCATCCCGTAGATCACGGCCGTCGCCTCGCTCTCGGCGATGGTTCGTCCACCCGCCTCGCGGATGGCGCGGAGACCGACGGCTCCGTCCTCCCCCATCCCGGTGATGATCACCCCGACCGCGCGGGAGCCGGCGGCCCGGGCCAGGGAGGTGAAGAGCAGATCGACGGAGGGGTGAGAGCCGCGGTCGTCCCGGAGATCGCTGATGCGGATACGGAGATTGTCCCCGGCACCCTTCTCCACAGTGGCATCACGCCTCCCCGGTGCGACCAGCACGGTCCCGGCCACGATCTGGTCTCCGTCCTTCGCCTGGCGGACACGGAGGGGGCATTTGCGATCCAGGCGCTCGGCGAAAGTTTCGGTGAACCCGTCGGGCATGTGCTGGGCGATCACGATTCCCGCGTCCAGGTCGGCCGGGAGCTCTTCGATGAGCGCAGAGAGCGCCCGCGGGCCGCCGGTGGAGGCGCCAATGCCGATCACGTCGCACTCCGCGCACGACAGTTTGTCGGCCCGACCGGCGGCGGCCGACTCGGTGCGGGCCAACGCCCGCGATACGTCGATGGCGGCCACGCCGCGGATCTTCTCGCGCAGGACCGGTGCGAGATCGTAGAGGTTGATCATCGCACCCACGCTCCCCTTGTCGAGGAAGTCCACGGCGCCCAGCTCCAGCCCGCGCAGGGTGACGTCGGCTCCCTCCTTGGTGGTGGTGCTCATCAGGAGGACCGGGGTGGGTCGCTCGCGCATGATGTGCTCGAGCGCCTCCAGACCCGACATCTCCGGCATGTTCACGTCCATGACCACGACGTCGGGCTTGAGCTCGTGGACCCGCTCGATCGCCTCGCGGCCGTTGGCTGCGGTACCGACCACCTCGATGTCGGTCGCGGGCGTGAGCATGCGCTCCGAAGCACGCCGGACGAACGACGAGTCGTCCACAAGGAGGACGCGTAGCGGGCGGCTCATCTCCACTCCGCGGCAATCGATGCGCTTGGCAACAGGCTCAGCTCAATCCTCCGGCTTTTGGTAGAAGACGCTCCCCGGCCGACGCACCACGTCGAAGGGATTGTCCGGAATCCGCCGGAGCGTCTCGGCGTGCCCCAGGAAGAGGTAGCCTCCGGGTGCCAGCGCGGTGAAGATGTTCTCCACGGCGCGGGCGCTCGTCTCCTGGTCGAAGTAGATGAGCACGTTTCGGCAGAAGACGACGTCGAGGGGAGGCACTCGCCGGGGCCACGCCGCGTCCACGAGGTTTCCCTCGAAGAAGCTGACACGCTCCCGGATCGAGGTCTTGACCTTCCAGCGATCACCGCCATCCTCCTCCTCGAAATATCGGGGCTTCACCTCGTCGGGGACTCCGCGGAAGGCGTGGTCCGTGTATACGGCGGCCCTCGCCCTCTCCAGCGCTTGCGGATCCAGATCCATGCCGATCACCTCGGCGGGGGCCGGCGGGCGCAGTGCACCGGTGCGCTGCGCGATGATTCCCAGGGTGTAGGCTTCCTCTCCACCGGCACACCCCCCGCTCAAGATTCGGACCGGCTTCTCGCGGACGCGGTTCCGCTTCCGGAGCGCGGGGAGGATCTCCTCCTCGAAGGCGGCTAGCTGCCGCTTTTCCCGGAAGAAGTACGACTCGTTGTTGGTCAGGAGCGGAATCAGCTTGTTTGCCTCCTGATCCCGGTCCGGGTTGAACTTGAGGTGGAAGAGAAGCTCCTGGAAGGTGGGGAATCCGTGCTCGGCGCGGCGCGGCTCCAGCCGGGCGCGCAGGATTTCCCGTTTGGCGGGCTCGAACCTGAGCCCGTACCGTTCGGCGATCCAGTCGCTGAACTGGCGAAACTCCTCATCCGTCAGGCGTGGCGGCATCTCAGCTCCGGCCCTTCTCCTCCGGTGAGCGGGCCGCCAGGCGCACTGCTTCCGCCCGGATGAAGGGTTCCGGATCCTCCCGTCCGCACCGGGCGACCGTCTCCTCGGCCTCCGCTCCACCGATCCGGTGCAGGGTGCGGACGGCGGCCAGGCGAAGCTCCGGATCCGGGTCGGCGGCGGCCTCCCGGAGGCGCGACACGGCCGAGGGCGGGGCGAGCAGGCGGAGGGCGCCGGCCGCAGTCCTGCGCACGTCCCGCGGCCCGGAGTCCAGGTGCTCGGTGATCCGTGGTGCGGCTTCCGCATTCCCCAGGAGCCCCAGCGCATGGAGGGCGGCCGCCTGCACTTCCGCCGAGGGATCGTCGAGCGCCCGCAGGAGCGGATCGTAAGCCTCGGGTCGTCCCGAGCAGCCGAGCGCCTGGGCTGCGGCATACCGCATCCCGGTGTCCTCGTGGGCAAGGAGCCGGTCGAGTTCGCCGATCGCGGCGGAATCGCCGGTGGCCCCCGCGGCCCGGGCCAGCGCACGCGAGACGCGGCGGTTCTCCTCCTTCGCCAGCGCCTCGAGTAGCGAAGGGGCCAGGGAGCGGTGCGCCGCCTGCTGGAGACCGCGAGCCACGGCCAGGCGGACGGCCGGGTCGGGATCCCCCAGCAGCTCGGCAAGGAGTTCCTCGGGCGCATCGGGGAGGCGGGAGATCGCGTCGGCGGCGCCTGCCCGCCGCTCCGGATCGTCGAGGAGCCGGCGGAGCCGGTCGGCCCGGTCGGGAACGGGCGATCGGGCCAGCAGCTCCGCGGCCTCCGCCCGCACTTCGGCATCCTCGTCCGCCAGGTAACGCTCCACCAGGGCGAAGTGCCCCTGGTTCCGCAGCGGCGGCAGGGCGACGAGGAGGATCCTCCGCTCCTCCCCCGCATCGGCGAGCCGCGGGATGATGGCGGCGAGGGCCACCTCCGCGGGGAGGAGGGTGAGGCCTGCCGCGGCCTCGGCCCGCCGCGCATCGTCACGCGCCGCCTCGATCAGCCGCACCGCGGCCGTCTCGGTGCCGGCCGCACCCAGGAGGAGGGCGGCCTCCGGCTCCCCCTCGTCGCACAGACGCCGGTGGAGGGCCTCCACCTCGTCCCGGAGGGCGGCGCTGAGCCAGCCGGGCACGGCGATCCCCGACACGGCGGCGAGGATGCCGGCCGCCGCCGCCTCGGCCTCTCTGCGGACG
>SKRI01000216.1 GCA_007118565.1 Gemmatimonadota bacterium
CCACTACCGCCGCCAGCTGGAGACGGTAGCGAACAATGCGACGCTGGCGCTCTTCATCATGGACGAGCGTCATCACTGCACCTTCATGAATCCGGCGGCCGAGCGGCTCACCGGCTTCACACTCGCGGAGTTGCAGGGGAGGGCGCTGCACGACGTCATTCATCACACCCGCCCGGACGGCTCGCATTACCCTCTCGAAGAGTGTCCCATCGACCGGGCGGCTCCACGGAACATGCGAGAGGAGGGGGAGGAGGTCTTCGTTCACAAGGACGGCTCCTTCTACCCCGTCTCCTTCACCGCGAGCCCGGTGCGCGAGGGTGACCGGGCGGTCGGCACCGTCGTAGAAGTGCGCGATATCTCCGAGGAGAAGCGTTCCGAGGAAGAGACGGAGCGGCTGATCGAGGCACTGGAGGTGGAGCGGGCGCGTCTTTCCGCCATTGTCGAGCACGCACCGGCCGGAATCGTGATCGCCGAAGCGCCGGAGGGGCGTGTCACGCTAGGGAATGCCATGGCGGAGAAAATCTTCCGTCATCCCGTCATCTATTCGGAGAACATCGAGGCCCACCGAGAATGGGAGGCGTATCACCCGGACGGGCGGCGCGTGGAAGGGCCAGAGTTTCCGCTGTCACGCGCAATCGGGACCGGAAAGATCGTGGGGCCCGACAAGTACCGGTACCGGAGGGGAGATGGGACCCTCGCATGGGTCCAGATCACCGGCGCGCCCATCTGCGATGCCGAGGGCCGCACGGTGGCCGGGCTTGCGATGATCGAGGACATCGACGCCGAGGTGCGCTCCGCCGAGGAGCGCGAACGCCTGCTCCAGGAGCTGGACGTGGAGCGGCACCGCCTGCAGCGAGTTTTCGAGCGCGCACCGGCGTTCATCGCCACGCTACGGGGGCCGGATCACGTCTTCGAGATGGCGAATCCACCCTACTACCAGCTCGTCGGCCACCGCGACATCGTCGGCAAGCCCGTGCGCGAAGCGCTGCCCGAAGTCGTGGAGCAGGGATTCATCGACCTGCTGGACAAGGTTTATTCGACGGGAGAGCCGTTCGTTGGCGATGAAGTATCGATCCATCTCCAGCCGGAGCCGGGCAGCGCACTCGAGGAGCACTTCCTCAACTACGTATACGAACCGCTCCACGACATTGACGGGTCTGTGACCGGAATCCTCGCGCACGGCGTCGATGTCACCGAGCAGGTCCGGGCGCGCGAGGCCGTGGAGGAGACCAGCCGGGCGAAGTCCGCCTTCCTGGCCACGATGAGCCACGAGCTGCGCACGCCCCTCAACGCCATGATCGGGTACGCCGAGCTCCTGGAGATGGGTGTGCCCGCCAAGATACCGGAGCCGTCGCGTGTCCATGTGGAGCGGATACGCCTGAGCGCCGAGCATCTCCTCCAGCTGATCGAGGAGATCCTGACCTTCTCCCGCATCGAGGCGGGGCGAGAGCGTGTAGAAACCGCAACCGTCTCACTCCACGCCCTCGCGGAGGAGGTGACGGCCATCATCGAGCCGCTCGCGGAGAAGAGCGGGCTGGCCTTTACGACCGACGTTCCGGATGAGCCGGTGACCCTCCAGACGGATCCGCGCAAGGTTCGGCAGATCCTTCTCAACCTGCTGGGCAATGCGGTCAAGTTCACCGAGGACGGGGAGATTGCGTTCAGCGCTCGGCCCGAACAGGACGACGTCGTCTTTCGCATCCACGACACCGGTGTGGGGATCGAGCCGGAGGACCGGGAGAGGATCTTCGAGCCCTTCTGGCAGGCCGAGACGAAGATGCACGCACGTGTCGCGGGGACGGGGCTCGGCCTTCCGGTCACCCGTCAGCTCGTGGAGCTGCTCGGCGGGAAGGTGAGCGTGGAGAGCACGAGCGGGGAGGGGACGACATTCACCGTCCGGCTTCCGTCGCGCCCACCGCAAGATCGGCAGGGACCGGGAGACGATGGCGACGAGCGTCCGAGCGCCCGATAACAGATAGGCGCCGGGGCAGCCAGCGCCCTGGCGTCTATCTGTCGCGCCCTACCGCGTGGCCACCACGATCGCTCCGCTCCCGTGATCGGGGCCGAAACGCTGTGTGGCCTCCGCGCCTCCGAAGTACCGGATCGACGTCACCTCGCCGGCGGAGATCCCCCGGAGGGCATCGACGCCGCCGAGCGGGGTGGAGTTGAGGTAGACGCGCACCGCCGAGGGGTTGCGCATCGAATCGGTCCCGCGGGTCCGCATCCATCGAGGCCGGATGTCCTGCACGACGTCGTAAGCGGTGGTGTGCCGTGGCTCGATCTGGTCGGCCACGATCATGTTGGGAGATGTTCGCTCCCCGGCGGGTCCCGCCGTCGCGCACGAGCCGATCAGCGGCAGCGCCAGGAGCCCGATGATCAGCGGGAGGAGGATCGCCGGTCGCGCGGCGAGGGTTGAGCCTGTCCGCCGACGGCTGCAGGCGGCATGTGCAGGGGCAGAGGAACGAGGCATGATTCCGGGGTGGGTTCGGGCGATGGTTCGGTGGGCTACCTCACCATAGCTCCGCCGCGCGGAACGGCGCAATGCGGGGATCCGCAGAACGCCCCCCCTCTACTCCTCCGCTTCCACGATCTTCATCACGCTGCCGTTCCGGGTCAGCAGGTACAGCTCTCCGTTTCCGTCGCGGCCGAACGAGTTGATCTGCTCGGGAATCTGCCACAAGTTGGCAGTCCAGGTGTCGTCCTCCACGACTTCCTCGTTCTCGTACCGGATGGCGCGGACCCATTTCTGGCAGTGATCGGCAAAGAAGTACCGGCCCTGTAGTACGGGCATCGCCTCCCCGCGGTATACGAAGCCCCCGATCACGGCGCAGCCGTCCTCCGGGCCGTACCAGAGGACGGGCATGGTGATCCCGCTCAGGTCGCAGTCGTCCCCGCCGAAGCAATCTGGACCCTCCGCCACCGCCCAGCCGAAGTTGTGCCCGCCCTCGTCGGCGGGGACCACGTTGACCTCCTCCCAGCTGTCCTCCCCCACGTCCGGGAGGTAGAGCAGGTTCGCCTCCCGGTCGAAGTCGAAGCGCCAGGCATGCCGCAGACCGTAGTGCCAGACCTCCGGCGCGCCGTGCTCGCCATCGGCGAACGGGTTGTCCGGCGGGATCCCGTACGGATCGCCGTTGATCACGTCGATGCGGAGCATCGACGCCAGGAGGGTGTGCGGATTCTGCCCGTGCCCGGCCTGGTCGTAGCCCACCGATCCATCACCCAGCGCCACGTAGAGCATCTCGTCCGGCCCGAACACGAGCTCACCGCCGTTGTGGTACGCATTCGGCTGCTCGATCGTCATGATGTGGTGCCGGGAGGCCCGATCGATCCGGTTCGGGTCGGTCGGGCTGACCGTGAAACGCTGGATCTGGTTGTGGCCGTCGTCGGTGGTGTAGTTGACGTAGAAGTACGGCTCCGACGGGAACCGCGGGTGGAAGGTCATCCCTAGGAAGCCCCGCTCTCCCACCCCCACGCTCACCACGTCGGAGATGTCGAGGAACGGCTCGTCATGGACCTCCCCGTCCTCGATGATCCAGACACGACCCGCCAGCTCCGACACGAAAAAGCGGGAGTCCCCCTCCGGAGCCGTACCATAGCTCATCATCGTCCCGAAGTTCGCCACCTCCTCGTACGCGAGCTGGCCGGAGAACTCCACCGGGTCTGGATCCGGGTCGGGATCCGGTTCCGGCTCGGTCACCCCTTCACAACCGACCATCAAGACGAGAAGCGCCAGGGCAGCGACGTTTCCGAGCACCAACGAGCGATGTCTTTCTGCGGAGCTCCTGATCATCGATTCCATTCGTACGCGTATTTCGTCTGGTGGTCCGGATGACGGTACGGCTCGGAAAAATTTGTATTTCCCTCGGCCCGACGCAACATCACCCTCCCGAGAGTCGCCATAGGCTCACGAAAAGTCGAGCAGAGTCCCCTCTCGCGGTGGACGCGCGAAACGCCGAACGAAAAAAAGCCCGACAACGTAAACCGTTGCCGGGCTTCTCCTTCCAGTCGGGACGGCCGGATTTGAACCGGCGACCCCCTGAACCCCATTCAGGTGCGCTACCGGGCTGCGCCACGTCCCGCCCGCATCTGCTGCGGAATTTTCAAGAATAACCGGGGAGATCCGGTTCGTCAACCAGCTTCGGTGCCGTGCGTCCCGCCTCGGGGGGCCATCCATTCGCCGAGGCGCCTCGCCTGTCCGGGGGTTGGGTCGGGTACCCGCTCGATCTGTAGCGGGCCGCGGATCGGACCGGGCGGCACTGACATCTCGAGCCCCACATGGCGGCCGCGCCGCTCCACGAGGATCGTTCGCACCGTCTCCTGCGAGGGGGCGGCAAGCGCGGCGAGCCCGAGGGGGTCCGGCGCCCAGCCGTCCACGGAGACGATGAGGTCGTCCGCATTGATGCCGGCGTCGTGGGCGGGAGTGCCGGCGCGGACGGCGTTCACACGCAATGAGTCTTCGTCGATGCGGAGTCCGAGGTGGCGGTCGATGCAGCGGCGCACGTCCGCGGCCGAGGATGGCGCGCCGGACCCCATGGGTCGGTGCAGGCGCAGCCCCGCCGTTTCCAGCGCCTCGCCTAGCTCCAGCTCCTCGGTTGACCTGATCCACCGGTCGAAGTGGTCGGAGAGATCGGTGCCCGCCACCTCGTTGACGAGCGGCTCGATCCCTTCACGGCTCCCCTCCGGGAAGCCGCGGTCGCGAACGCCATAGCGCTCCCAGAGGACGCGCATTACATCGTCGAGGGAGCGCGCCCCGCCCGTCATCTCCCGGAGACGCAGGTCCAGGACGAGGCCGACCAGCGCGCCCTTGAGATAGTAGCTGATGCGTGAGTTCTGGGCGTGGGCATTCGGCCGGTAGAGCTTGATCCAGGCGTCGAAGGAGGACTCGGCGAGCGTCTGCCGGCACCGGCCGGGCTGGGAAAGGTAGTGATCGATGCTCTTCGAGAGCCGCTCCAGGTGCCGCTCCGGCGTCACCGTACCGCTCCAGAGCAGCCCGCGCTCGGTGTAGTAGGTGGTGAGCCCTTCCACTACCCAGAGGTTGCGCGTGTAGTTTTCCCGCGTGTAGTCGAAGGGGCCGAGCGGCGCGGGGCGTATTCGCTTTCCGTTCCAGACGTGGAAGTGCTCGTGCGCCAACAGCCCCAGGAACCGCTCGTACGCGCTACCCTCGAAGGCGCGGGGGTCGGCCTGGAGGACGGTGGAATCTCGGTGCTCCAGACCGCCCCGGCCGCCGGGGATGAGGTGCACGATGAAGGTGAACCTGTCGTACGGGAGCGCTCCGAAGAGGGAGCGGTTGGCGCGGACGATCCGGGTGGTGTCCCGGATCAGCCGCTCGCGGTGCCAGTTCCCCTCCCCCCAAAAGGCGTAGCGGTGCGGAATCCCGTCGATGTCGAAGTCCACGACGGTGGAGCGGCCGATCTCGAGTGGGCTGTCGGCCAGGTGGTCGTAATCCTCGGCCCGGAAGGACGTGCCGTCCCCGTCGAGCTCCGTCACCACCCGCCAGCCGGGCGGCGCATCGACCGCCAGGCCGACCGGCTCGCCGCCGCGTCCCGCCACGTACATGAAGACGCCGGTGCCGTTCACGAATCCGTGCGAGGCGTCCAGGTGACTGGTCCGCACGGTCAGCTCGTTCGCATGGACTCGGTAGCGGATCCGGACGGGTCCCCGGGCCGGGTCCGTTATCACCCTCCAGCTGCACTTGTCCTGCTTGGCCCAGGGAAGGGGGGCGCCGCGCTCGTCCTCTGCGTGGAATCCCTCCACCTGGCCGGCGAACTCCCGCATCAAATACGAGCCGGGCGTCCATGCCGGCATCACGAAATCGAGCGACGCGCCCGCCGCCTCGGTCTCGACCTCCACCTCGTAGAGATGGGTGTGCGGCTCGGGCATGGAGAGTCGGTACCGGACGGCGGGTGCGCTCATGGAGTGACGATGGGGTGAAGGGGAAAGTGCGGAGTCGGCAAGGGGACCGGGGAGCGGTGACCCGGCAGGCTTGCAGGTCAGCGGCCGTTGCGACGCCAGCTGAGGGCGCCGATCGCGCCGGCCACAGCGCCCACGCCGATCGCGAGGGGGCTCGCGATCTTCCGCAGCGGCGACTCGGCCATGACGCTGCTGGCCATGAACATCAGGTTGGCGGGCCGCTCGGCCAGCCGCCGCATGAGGTACGGATACCAGGAATCCCCGAATGGGACATACACCCGCACGTTGTACCCTTCCTCGCGGAGGCGCGCCTGGAAATCGCGCCGGACCCCGTAGAGCATCTGGTATTCGAAGCTGCTCTTGTCGATGCCGTGCTCGAAGGCGTACCGCCGGCCCGCGTCGATCATCGCCTCGTCGTGCGTGGCGATGGCGGGGTAGGTGCCGTCGCGCAGGAGCATCTCCATCTCCCGAATGAACATCTCGTCGACCTTGGCCTTGTCCTGGTAGGCTACCTGCTCCGGCTCCTTGTACGCCCCCTTCACCAGCCGGACGCGCGAGCCGAGGGCGTTGAGGCGCTCCACGTCCTCCGGTGTCCGGTGCAGGTACGATTGCAGCACGGTGCCCACGTTGCGATAGCCCATCTCCCAGAGCCTCTCGACCAGGACGATTGTGCGCTCCACGTAGTCGCTCGATTCCATGTCGAGGCGGACGAAGATCTCCCCCTCCCCGTCTCCCAGCGCTCGCGCCCGCTCGAGGATGGCGGCCACCCCCTGCAGGCAGAGCTCCTCGTCGAGGGCCAGGCCGAGCTGGGTGGGTTTGAGGGAGACGTTGGCCGAGAGCTCCCGCTCGGCGATCCCTTCGAGACAGGTGATGGCCATGCCGGTGGCCTGCGCCACCTCCTCGCGGCTCGAGACCGCCTCGCCCAGATAGTCGAGCGAGACGCTGAGCCCGGCGGAGTTCAGCGCCTCGGCGACGTCGAGCGCCTCGGCGAGCGTGCTCCCCGCCACGAAGCGGCTGACCATGTGGCGGGAGATGGGGGCGCGGGTGATGACGCGCTCGGCGGTGGAGCTCTCGCTCAGGCGATGGAGGGTCTGTCTCAGCATGGCGTATGGTTCGGTGTGAGCCGGCAGAACGTTGCCCGCCCCGTTCGGCGCTCAGTCCGCATCGTCGCGGCCGGCGATGGCCTCCTCGAGGATCTCCTTCGCACGCGTCAGGGAGATGTCGCCCATCCGCGATGCGGCATCCTCCTCGGAGGGAGCGGTCACGATGTCCTCCGTCTCCACGTGTCCCAGCACGGCACTGCCGGTGTGAGCCCACCGCAGGAAGACGAAGTAGCCGGCGCAGGGGTTCTCCGGGTCCTGCGGCTCGGGTGACCTCTCCGTCTCCACCGCCACCGAGTAGGCGTGGCCGTCCGACCCCTCGAAGGTGGCGGCGCGGCCGTGGATGGCCTGGTATCCGCCCACGGTCGACTCGTCCGCCTCCGGCGGCGGCTCCGGGTTCAGCCGGTCCTCGCTGCTGGCAAATCTCATGCGGGAAAGGTAGCGTGGGATCCGAGCCGATGACAGAGCGCCTCCCGCCAACCCCGAAGCCCATGCCGAGCACGATGCGCGCCGCCCGTTTCCACGAGCACGGAGGACCCGAGGTGCTTCGGCTCGACGAGCTTCCGCAGCCGGATCCCGGGCCGGGGGAGGCGCGGGTCGCGGTGCGGGCCGCGGGCCTCAACCACCTGGATCTCTGGGTGCGGCGAGGGCTCCCCATCGACACCACTCTCCCCCACACCGGCGGCTCGGACATCGCCGGGGTGGTCGATGCCGTGGGAGCGGAAGTGTCCGACGAGTGGGTCGGGGAGCGGGTGGTGGTGAATCCCTCCCTCTGGTGCGGGCGGTGCGCGGGGTGCGGCCGGGGCGAGCACCCGCTCTGTCGGAAGTACCGGATCATTGGAGAGCATACCGACGGCGGCTTCGCGGAGTACGCGGTGGTTCCCGCGGAGAAGCTCTACCGGATCCCGGAGCCGCTCTCCTTCGAGGAGGCATCGGTCCTCCCGGTCTCCTACGGCACGGCCTGGCGGGCGCTCATCGGGAGGGCCGCGGTGCGGGCAGGGGAGTCCGTCCTGGTGCTTGGTGCCTCCGGCGGCACGGCGATCGCCGCCCTCCAGCTGGCGGCTCACGCCGGCGCGGAGGTGTTCGCCGTCACCAGTGGGCCCGAGAACGTGAGGCGCGTGCGGGAGCTCGGCGCCCGCCGCGTCTACGACCGGCTCGAGGAGGACTGGTCGCGCGGGGTCTACGAGGACACGGCCCGGGAGGGGGTCGATGTGGTCGTCGAGAATGTGGGGGAGGCCACCTGGGAGGGAAGCCTTCGTGCGCTGGCGCGAGGTGGGCGGCTGGTGACCTACGGGGCCACCACCGGGCATCGTGCCGGCCTGGATCTCCGCCTCCTTTTCTGGAAGCAGCTTCGGATCATCGGCTCGACGATGGCGGCCCGCCGGGAGTTCGAGGAAATGCTCCGGGTGATGGGTTCCGGTGCGGTGCGGCCGGTGATCGACCGGGTGCTGCCGCTCGAGGAGGTTGCGGCGGCCCATGAGAGGCTGGAGAGCGGAGCGGCGTTCGGGAGCATCGTGCTCACGCCGTGATGGGGCCTCCCCGAGCACGTGCGGTGCAGGGGGGAACGGATCGTGCCGAAGGAGGCCTTTTTTCCCATCTGTTCCGGATTCGCACCACCCAGAATGACTCCAGCCGAGGACGCGCGCGTCACCGAGCTGCTACGCGCGAACAAGCTCGAGCTGATCGAGAAGTTGGCCGACGACCTGGCCCACGAGATCAAGAATCCGCTCCACGCGATGTCGCTCCACCTCGAGATCCTGCGCCGCCGGATGGCGGGGGCAGTGAACGGGGAGAAGGAGGAGGTCGAGCGTTACTTCTCACGTCTTACCGGTGACGTCGAGCGGGTCAGCCGCAATGTGGATCTGCTCCTGGCCCTGACA
Source organism: Gemmatimonadota bacterium (assembly GCA_007118565.1). GTDB lineage: Bacteria > Gemmatimonadota > Gemmatimonadetes > Longimicrobiales > Longimicrobiaceae > SKRI01. The sequence goes on from SKRI01000216.1 coordinate 8,891, forward strand.
CGGGTGGCGGGGGGCAACCAGCGCGCCTCGCTCAACGAGCTGATGACCGGAGCTCTCGAGCTCCTCAGGCTCGAGGCGCAACGCCGGTCCGTCGAGCTGCGCTTCCAGCCGGGCCAGTCGCTGGAGATGCCTGCGGGAGAGCCGGAGGTTGCCCGGCTCGCGGTCCTCAACCTCATGGTGGGAGTGCTGGAGCTTTCTCCCGACAGCTCCACGACCGAGCTTTCGACCCGCGCCTCCGATGGTCTGGCTCGTCTCGACGTCACCCTCTCCACCCCGAGCCTCCGAATCGAGGCGAACCCACGAATCGAGGCCGTGGCCGCCCTGGCGCGCGGCCTGGGTGGCCGCCTGCACACCGCCGAGGACGGCTCGCGGATCACCCTCGAGCTTCCCGCAAGCGGGAACGAACGTCCCCGTCCGGTGTCGGAATGAGCTTCATCAGTGGGGCTTCCGGATTGACCGTCCGGGAGGCCCGCTACTACCTTTTGAGGTGGGTCCGCCGATCGGACGGGCCGCTCCACGTCTGAACCGACTCCAGCATGCAGGGAAAGATTCTCGTTGCCGACGATGAGCAGCACATCGTCGAGGGCCTCCAGATGCTCCTCAAGGAGGAGGGGCACGAAGTGGATGTGGCCACCGACGGGGCCGCCGCCTGGGACATGGTCCAGGGAGGCGACTATGGCCTTCTCCTGGCGGATCTGCGCATGCCGGAGATGGATGGTCTAGAGCTGTTCGCCAAGATGCGTGAGGCCGGGATTCCGAGCGAGGTGATCATCATCTCCGGAAAGGCGTCCGTGGACAGCGCCGTGGAAGCCATGCGTGAGGGGGCATACGACTACCTCGAAAAACCGCTCAATACCAGCCGCCTTCTGGCCCTCATTCCCAAGGCGCTGGAGACCTACAAGGTCAAGCAGAAGAACCGGGCGCTGGAGGAGCGGGTCGCCAACCTCACGAAGTTCGGCGATCTGACCGGTCAGTCCGAGGAGATGCGGAGCATCTACAAGATGATCGAGTCGGCCGCGCCGACCTCGGCCAGCATCTTCGTCATCGGGGAGAGCGGGACCGGGAAGGAGCTCGTGGCGCGGGCCATCCACGACCGATCCAACCGGAAGAAGGGGCCGTTCATCGCCATCAACTGCGCGGCCTTTCCCCGGGAGATCCTCGAGAATGAGCTTTTCGGTCACGAGAAGGGCGCCTTCACCGGCGCGCTGAACGAGAAGCCGGGGTGCTTCGAGCTGGCCAACGGGGGCACCCTCTTCCTCGACGAGGTCGCGGAGATGGAGCCCGACATCCAGGTGAAGCTGCTCCGTGCCCTCGAGCAGCGGAGCTTCCGGCGGCTGGGCGGCAAGAAGGAGATCAGCGTCGACATCCGCGTCATCTCGGCCACCAACAAGAAGATCCAGAAGGCCATCGACGCCCACGAGCTGCGCGAGGACCTGTACCATCGCCTCGCGGTGATCCCGCTCGTGCTGCCTCCGCTGCGTGACCGGCGCGGCGACATCCGCCTGCTGGCGGAGGCCTTCCTGCGGAGGTTCGCAGAGGAGAACTCGAAGAACATCAAGTCCTTCTCGGACGAGGCAATCGAGTTCATCAACCACCACCGGTGGCCCGGCAACGTCCGCGAGCTGAAGAACTCGGTGGAGCGCGCCGTCATCCTGGCCTCCGGTTCGGAGGTGACGCTGGAAGACCTCCAGGCGCACGAGACGATCCTCTCGAGCGATCGGGAGATCAGGATCTCGGTGGGTGCCCCCCTGGAGCAGGCCGAGCGCACCATCATCCTCAAGACCTTCTCCTTCGTCGACGGTGATCACGAGAAGGCGGCCCGGATGCTCGGCATGGACGAGGAGGAGTTGCGGTCGAAGCTCTCGGAGTACCTCTCCCCGGAATCGGCGACCGCGGCTTCCTGACGGCCCAGGCCCGGGGGTGGCATGCGGATTGCCCCTTCAGAGTCACTGGTCCGCATTGAAAATCCCGCAGGTTCGCGGCTCCGGCCGCCCCACAATCGAGGAGAGATATGTCTGGTCACGACGAGATCCCTTACATCATCATCGAGCGCGAGCGCGGCGGCCTCATGCCGTTCGTCTGGGGTGCGCTGATCGGCGCCGGGGTGACCCTGCTCTACTCGCCCCGGTCGGGTCGTGAGGTACAGCGAGAGCTGGTAGCCGGCTTCGACCGGCTCCGGCACGCCGCCGAGGAGCGTGTGGACGAGGCCCGTGACGCCGTGGCCGATGCGGTCGATCGCACCCGCGAGCGCCTTCACGACCAGATCGGCTCGGTGCGGGAGTCGATCGATGACCGCACCAGCGAGGCGCGCACCGCAATGGACGCCGGGCGCCGCGAGGCAGCGCGCGCACGCTCCGACCTGGAGGCGCGGGTCGCCGCCGCGAAGACCGGTTCGTACGAGACCGCCCGCGGTACGGGAGAGCCCGAGCCGGGCGAGGCGCGGGTGCGCGCCGAGGTCGTGGTGACCGACGTCACCCCGGAGACAGACCCCGACGAGGAACGAATCGACTGATTCGTGCGGATCGCAGCCGGGGCACCCGGTTGACGATCCGTTGCGCCGGCCTCTACGTTCGCTGAATGGCCGACCAGAGCGGGACATCCGTCGTATCCAGACTCGCTCAGGCGCTCCGGCATACCGTCGTCCGCTTCGCGGCTGGCGGCCTCGACTTCATGCGGAGGGTCGCAACCAAGGCCCGGCAGGACGACATCTTCTTCCTTGCTGGCGGGATCGCATTCTTCGCCGTGATCGCGGCGATCCCCTTCCTCCTCCTCCTGGTGGCCATCTTCGGCTTCGTCCTCCAGGCTACCATGGACGATCCGGCCCAGGTCGCGGTCGATTACGTCATCTCCATCCTTCCCGCCACCCGCAGCGTGGTGGAGACGACGCGCGGCCTGGTGGACGACATCATTGCCGGGCGGACGCGCTTCGGACTGCTCGGTCTCGGTCTCTTCGTCTGGTTCTCGACCTCCCTGATCGGCTCGCTGCGGAGCGCGCTCCGCGATGTATTCGACCTGCAGGAGGAGCGGAACATCCTCTGGGGCAAGCTGTTCGACGCCATCATGGTGTTCGTGGCAGGGTCGCTCTTCGTGATCAACACCGGAATCACCATCGGCCTCGAGGCCGTGCAGATCTACGGACTGGAGTGGTTCGGGATCGATGACGAAGGGGGAAGGCGCCTGGTCGGTGCGCTCTGGGCGCAGGCGGCGGCGTTCTTCTTCATCTTCCTCATGTTCGCCCTGATCTACCGGTACCTCCCCGCTCGGCGGACCCCGTGGCGGATTTCCCTGGTGGCAGCGACCTTCACCGCCATCACATGGGAGCTCATCAAGGCGCTCTTCACCTGGTACGTGAGCAGCTATGCCACCTACACCACCACCTACGGGACGTTGGCGACACTGATCGTCATCGCCTTCTGGATCTATTACTCGGCTGTGGTGTTTGTCCTCGGAGGAGAAGTGGGTCAGGTTTACGAGATGTATCGCATTCGACGACGCCAGAAAGAAATGCTGGAATGAAGACAATGCATCGCGGAATCCTGGTCGTGCTGGTCGCCCTGACGGGCGGCTTGTGGGGGGGTGCGGCCGAGGCCGCGGCCCAGCTCCCGGGTGCGCCGCTCGCCGTGGCCCACGGGGTCGAGCGGGACGGCGAGGCGCGCTACCGCGAGGCCCCGGTGAATGTGGAAGGGCGCTACGTGGTGGTCTCCCTAGCCGATCACAGCCTCCACCTCATGGAGGGGGAGCGGGTCATCTGGTCGGCTGTCGTGGGAACGGGGCGGGGTACGCAGCTCGAGGCGGGCCAGCGCTTCGACTTCAACACACCGCGGGGCATGTTCCGGATCCAGGCCAAGGAGAAGGATCCCATCTGGAACGTCCCGGACTGGCAGTTCCAGCTGTGGGGCGAGCCGATCCCCCCCCGGGACGACCCGCGCCGCCGCCAGCCGGGCATGCTCGGCACGACTGCACTCTACATGGAGTACGGCATCGCCATCCACGGCACCAACCAGCCCGAGCTTCTCGGTCAGCCGGTCTCGGCGGGGTGCATCCGGATGACGAACGAGGACGTGCGCCGCCTTTTCCACGAGGTGGAGGTCGGCACCCCCGTCATCATTTACTGACCGCTCGATTCTCTGCACCGAGCGACCGGCGGAGAGCGGCCATCCTGTCGTCCTGACCGGATCGCCGCTCCCTCATCGCTGCAAGCTTCCGACGTATGTCAAAAGCGGATTCGCACGACGGCAATGGCATCAAGATCATCGCCCGCAACCGTCGGGCGCGCCACGAGTACGAGATCCTGGAGCGGTGGGAGGCGGGGCTCGTCCTGCGGGGCACGGAGGTGAAGTCGTTGCGAGCCGGAAAGGCCAATCTGCAGGACGCGTTCGCCCGCTTTCACGACGGGGAGCTCTACCTCCACAATCTCCACATCTCCCCCTACGAGTCCGGGAACCAGTTCAATCACGATCCGGTGCGGACGCGGAAGCTCCTCCTCCGAAGCGGGGAGCTGCGGAAGCTGTTCGGTCAGGTGGAGCTGAAGGGGCTCACCCTCGTGCCCCTCGATCTCTACTTCAAGAACGGCGTCGCCAAGGCGACGCTGGCGCTGGTCCGGGGTAAGAAGCTGCACGACAAGCGGGAAACGTTGAAGCGGAAGACGATGCAACGGGAGATGGAGCGTGGGTACAAGGGTGGCTGACACGACCGCTATGGTCCGCCTCGTCCTGGCGCTCCTCCTCGGGCTGGCGATCACGCCGCTGGCCGCCGCGCCCGCGGAGGCGCAGCAGGGCGGGGCATGGACCCTCGGGAGCGGTCATGCGGAGCGGACGGTGCCGGAGGCGCGGTCCCGGGGATATCCGGCCATCCCGCTCTCCTCCCTCGTGGCGCTCGGGGTGGAGATAGGCTCCGGACGTGGCGAGGTGAGCGCGCGGCTGGGTGGGCGCGAGCTCCGCTTCATCCCGGATTCGCCCTTCTTCCGCGCCGGCGATACGGTCTACCAGCTCGTCCACCCCGTCTATCAGGAGGACGGGGTGATGTACCTCCCGGTGCAGTTCCTGGTGGATCAGCTCCCGATCCTCGCGGGCCCGAGCCTGGTCGTCGAGCAGGCAGAGAGGCGCATCTTCCGGGCGGACGACACTCGCCGTGCCGACGCTGCGGACCCGGCGCCTGACCCGACCCCCGCGGCGGCCCTCCCCGGTGAAGGAATGAAGCGCCTGATCGTGATCGATCCGGGGCATGGGGGACGAGATCCGGGCGCCCTCGGCCCCGGCGGGACCCGCGAGAAGGACGTTGCGCTCACCATCGGGCGCAAGGTCGCGGAGCTCCTCCGAGGCGACGACCGGTACGATGTCCGGATGACCCGAGACCGTGATACCCTGATTGCCCTCGCGGATCGGCGGCGCATGGCCAACCGGTGGCGGGAGGAGGGCCAGCCGGCGCTCTTCATGTCCGTCCACGCCAACGCCAGCAGCAACCGCTCCGCGCGTGGCTTCGAGACCTACTTCCTGGCCGAGGCCCGCACCGAGCAGGCGCGGCAGGTGGCGGCGCGGGAGAATGCCGCCCAGCGCTTTGAGCAGGAGGAGAACGGCTCGCCGGGGGGCGACGATCCGCTCGCCTTCATTCTCCACGACCTGCTCTTCAACCACTATCTCCACGAGTCGAGCACCTGGGCCGGGCTCATCCAGGACCGGATCGCCCAGGTCCATCCGGGGCCGAACCGAGGCGTGAAGCAGGCGGGCTTCGCGGTGCTGAACGGCACCTTCATGCCCGCCGTCCTGGTCGAGGTCGGCTTCATCACCCACCCGGCTGAGGAGCGGCTCCTGCGGGACGCCGCCTACCAGCAGCGGATCGCCGAGCGACTGCGCGACTCCGTGCACGACTATTTCCGCCTGGTGGCCGGCGAGCCGGCCGAGGAAGCGGAGCACGCTCGATGAAAGCGTCTGCGCCCGTTCCGATCCTTGCCCTGGACGTTCCGACGGCGGCCGCGGCGCGCGCCCTCACCGACAGCGTGGGTGAAGCGCTTGGATCCGTCAAGGTCGGGCTCGAGCTCTTTTGCGCAGCGGGGCCCGACCTGGTTCGGGACTTCGCCCGCGGCGGGCTCGACGTCTTCCTCGACCTCAAGCTCCACGACATCCCGAACACCGTGGCGGGGGCGGTCCGCTCCGTGTCCGCGCTCGGGGCGGGGCTCCTCACCCTCCATGCGGGCGGCGGCGGGCGCATGCTGCGCGCGGCCCGGGAGGCCGCCGACGGCACCGACGATCCGCCGCGGCTGCTCGGAGTTACCGTCCTCACCTCCCACGACGGGAAGGAGCTGGGAGCGGTCTGGGGCAGGAAGGTGGCGTCCGTCCCGGATGAGGTGGCGCGGCTCACCGAGCAGGCGCTCGAGGCGGGGATGGACGGGGTCGTCTGCTCTCCCGCGGAGGTCGCGGGGCTCCGAGCCCGCTTCGGGAGTGACATTCTCCTCGTCTGTCCGGGGATCCGCCGCGCGGGCGATGCGGCGGGGGACCAGCGGCGCGTCACCACGCCGGCCGAGGCGGTCCGGGCCGGGGCGAGCCACCTGGTGCTGGGGCGCACCGTCACCGCCGCCGAGGACCCGGCGGCGGCGTTCCGGGAGGTCGTCCGGGAGATGCGCGACACCACCCGCGCCGCGGGGGCCGTATGAGAGCCCGGTTGCTCCCCGGCGCCGCGCTCGGCCTGCTCCTCCTCGTGCTCCCCGGGACGCTGAACGGCCAGGATGCGCCGGAGGTGGCTTCGCTGGATCGCTTCGCCGAGGAAGTCGCTATCCTCTGGGCCCGCGGCGACGCCGCCGGCCTGGCCCGCCGCTTCGGGCCGGACGGCGTCCTCATGGATGTCGGAGGCGAGCGGCCGGGAACCATGGGAGCGCGGCACGCCGCTGCTGCGCTCAGGAAGCTCTTCGCCGGCTTCGAGGCGACCTCTGTGGAGGTGGCCCCCTCCACGGCTCGCCGCGATTCCGACCGGGCGGGCTATCTCGATCTGACCTGGAGTGCCCGCCCGCGGGGGCTAAGAGACCCGGTGACCCACACCGTCTTCATCGGCGTCCGCTCGGACGCCGGCGGGTGGCACATACGGGAGATCCGCATCCGCCGCTGACCACGCGCGGATCTTGACACTCCGTCGCCGGCCGGTCTAGGATGATCGGCTACACCAGGGAGCCCGCGGGCGCCGGGGTGTAGCACGTACCGGCCGACCGCCCGGCCCGATCTCCCTCCGGATGCCACCACTGCACATCCTGACCACGCTCCTCCCGGCGGCCCTCGTCTCCTGGCTCCCGGCAGGCCTGGGCGTGGACGAACGGGACCTGATCCGCATCCTGGTCGTGCTCCTCATCGCCGGCGCGGCGATGTGGATCCTCGGGAGCGTCACCCGTCGTGTCGCGGCCACCGTGGGCGAGGCCGGACCGAGCGCCGACTCGACGCACGAGCAGCGCGTGCGCACCCTGGTCGGCCTCGTGCAGGGGGTGGGGGTCGTCTTCATCGCCCTCGTCACCCTCTTCATGATCCTGCAGGTCATGGGGGTGAACGTAGCGCCCCTACTGGCCGCGGCCGGCGTCTTCGGACTGGCCGTCTCCTTCGGCGCGCAATCGCTGGTCAAGGATGTGATCAGCGGACTCTTCATGCTCTGGGAGAATCAGTTCGGCGTGGGAGACGTGATCCGCGTGGGGGAGAACGCCGGGCTCGTGGAGAAGGTGACGCTGCGGGTGGTCGTGCTCCGGGACATCCACGGAACGGTCCACATCATCCCGAACGGGGAGATCAAGCAGATCAGCAACCTGACCCGCTCCTGGTCCCGCGCCGTCCTCGAGATCGGCGTCGCCTACAAGGAGAACGTGGACCGGGTCATGGAGGTGATGCGGGAGGTGGGGCAGGAGATGTGGGAGGACGAGGCGTGGCGACCACTCCTCCTGGAGGAGATGGTCGTGCCCGGCGTGGAATCGTTCGGTGACTCGGCGGTCGTGATCCGGATGATGGCCAAGACCCTCCCGCTCAAGCAGTGGGACACCGCCCGCGAGCTGCGGCGGAGGCTCAAGAACCGCTTCGATGCCGAGGGGATCCAGATCCCGTTCCCGCACCGAACCTTTTACTGGGGGGAGGGGCAGGCCCCGGAGGGAGCCGGTTCCGTATCACCAGGCGCGGCGGGAATTCCGCCGGCAGCAGGATGACGCCGCCCGCTCGTCCGAAGAATCGCGCTCATCGCTGAACGTATATGCCGCTCGTCTTCTACAACACGCTGAGCCGGAGGGAGGAGGAGTTCGTCCCGCTCGAGAAAGGCAGGGTCGGGCTCTACGTGTGTGGGCCGACGGTGTATGCGCCGCCGCACATCGGCAATCTGCGCACCTTCTTCTTTGCCGATGTGCTCCACCGGTACCTCGAGTACCGGGGGTACGATGTGACGTTCGTCATGAACCTGACGGACGTCGAGGACAAGACCATCGCCGGCGCCCGCTCCGCGGGGGTGCCGCTCGACGAGTACACCGCTCCCTACATCGACCTCTTCTTCGCGGATCTGGATGCGCTCGGCATCGAGCGCGCCGACCGGTACCCCCGGGCCACGCAGCACATCGAGGGGATGGTCGAGCTGATCCGGGCGTTGGAGGGGCGTGGTCTGGCCTATGCCACCGAGGACGGCTCGGTGTACTTCGACATCTCCCGTTTCGAGGAGTACGGGAAGCTGTCCCGCGTGGATCTCGACGCCGCCCGCCCCGGCGGACGGGTGGCGGACGACGAGTACGAGAAGGAGGACGTGCGGGACTTCGCGCTCTGGAAGGCGGCCAAGCCCGAGGACGAGGCGGTGGGCGCGGCTTGGGATACTCCGTGGGGACGCGGGCGGCCCGGATGGCACATCGAGTGCTCGGTGATGAGCATGGCCGAGCTGGGAGCGACCTTCGACATCCACGCTGGTGGCGTCGATCTCATCTTCCCGCACCACGAGGACGAGATCGCCCAGTCGGAGGGGGCCACCGGCAAGCCGTTCGCACGGTACTGGCTCCACGGGGAGCATCTCCTCGTGGAGGGGGAGAAGATGGCCAAGTCGCGGGGGAACTTCTTCACCCTCGGCGACCTCCGCCAGCGGGAGATCAGACCCTCCTCCATCCGCTACCTCTTCCTGCAATCCCACTACCGCAGCAAGCTGAACTTCACCTTCGAGGGGCTGGAGGCCGGCGCGGTGGCGGTCGGGCGATTGCGGACCGCGCGGGATCGGTTGCGTGACCACCCGGTGACCCGGGCTCCCGATCCGGAGAGCGAGCCTGCCCTTCACGAGGTCGCTGACCGCGCGCTGGGCGATTTTGCGGCGGCCATGGACGCCGACCTCAACACGAGCGTGGCCCTCTCGGCCCTCCACGCCTTCGCGCGCAAGGTGAATGCGAGGCTCGACGAGCACGGACCGGGGCCCCTCTCCGAGGCGGAGCACGAGGCCGGCATGCGCGTTTTCGCGAGGATCGACCGGGTCCTCGGCATCCTCTCGGTGGCGGATGCGGAGGAGGAGGTGGTTGACGACAATCTCCAGCGCTGGGTGGAGGAGCGCATCGAGGCGCGGGCCCGGGCGCGGCGGGATCGGGATTTCGACCGGGCGGACGCCATCCGCGACGAGCTCGCCGGGCGGGGCGTGACCGTCGAGGATACCGCGGAAGGCACTCGCTGGTCGGTATGAGCGCACAGGGTTGACACTCCGTTGGAATGAGGGTAAGATCACTGTCTTGCCTGCCGCTGGCGTAGCTCAATTGGTAGAGCAGCTGATTTGTAATCAGCAGGTTGGGGGTTCAAGTCCCTTCGCCAGCTTCGCCAGTCAGGATGCAGGTTGCGGGAGTAGCTCGGTGCGCTGAACGCCTGCGGCGTTCACCGACTTGGAAGCGGGGCGCACCGAGAATTTTGCGGGAGTAGCTCAGTTGGTAGAGCATCAGCCTTCCAAGCTGAGGGTCGCGAGTTCGAGTCTCGTCTCCCGCTCTGTCCTTGCCCGAGGTAGGGCAAGGATTTTTCTTCGCCCCTATTCGACCATGAGTGGGCGTGCGGGGATGCCGGCTCACGTAGCTCAGCCGGTAGAGCACTTCCTTGGTAAGGAAGAGGTCACGGGTTCGAGTCCCGTCGTGAGCTCTGTAGGTCGAGTCGAATCACCCTATCACCAGTCTGACAACGGAATCGCGGAATGGGCAAGGCCAAGTTTGAGCGGACGAAGCCGCACGTAAACGTAGGCACGATCGGGCACGTCGATCACGGCAAGACGACGTTGACGGCCGCGATCACGGAGATTCAGGCTGCGAAGGGGCTGGGC
>SKRI01000078.1 GCA_007118565.1 Gemmatimonadota bacterium
CCGGGGCGTGCCCGGTGTTGACGGTGGTGACGCCGAGGTCGCGCACCCACTCCACCAGCTCCTCGCGGGCGTTGTAGGCGTCCAGCGCGCGGAGCTCCGGCTGGATGGCGCTCGAGGTCTCCAGGACGTCCTGATCCGCGTCCACGTTCAGAATCCCGCTGAGCCCCACCGTGCCGCGCACATCGACCAGGCCGGGGGTGACGACCGCAGCCTCGAGCGTCCGGTATGCGGTGGGGATGGTGACCTCGGAAGCCGGTCCGACCTGCTCGATCCGTCCGTCGCGGATCAGCACCACCCCATCCGGGATCGCTGCCCCCTCCATGGTGTGTACCATGCCGCCGCGAACGGCGATCTGCGCCTCAAGGGGCGGTGCGGCGAGCAGTCCGGCGGCAAGAGCCGCCAGCAGTACGGTGGGCTTCATCGCTCTATCCATCGGTCGGATCCTCCTGCGGGGTCACGGGGGTCTCATCCTCGGGCGGACGGTCCTCGTCGTATGTGCGCGAGAGACCGTACCCACCCACCGCGAAGCGCCGGTCCCGAGCGTTCGTGCGGTCGAATACCCTGCGCCCTTCGATCCACGTCTCCTCGATGTGCGTGTAGACGCTGAAGGGATCCCCGGAGAGGATCAGGAAATCCGCGTCCTTCCCGGGCTCAAGCGACCCGACCCTGTCCTCGAGGTCCATCATCCGCGCCCCCTCGATGGTGAGCGCCTCCAGCGCCTTCTCCCGCGACATCCCCGCCCGGACGCCGAGCGCGGCCATACGCAGAAAGAGGCGGGAGTCGGTGACGCCGTCGTCGGTGTGGAAGGCGACCGGCGCGCCGACCCGCTCGAGCGCGGCGCCGTTCTCCCAGCGGATGCGGCTTGCCTCCAGCTTCCCTCCCGGAGAGTCGAGCAGGATGATGGAGGAGGGGATGCCGGCGGCGGCGATCTGGTCCGCCACCCGCCACGCCTCGCTCACGTGGTGGAGCACTACCGGAAAATCAAACTCCTCCTGGAGCCGGAGGACCGAGAGGATGTCCTCGTGCTGATGGGTGTGGAAGTGGACGATCCGCCGGCCCTCCAGAACCTCGACGAGCGCCTCCAGCTCCAGGTTCCGGGGCGAGCGGTCGCCGTCGCGGTATGCCTGGGCGGCCACGAAGCGCTCGCGGAACATGGCCTGCGCCCTGCCGCGCGTCCCCGGGAAGGGCGGATCCCGCCGGGGATTCGTCCCGTTGGCCATCTTGATCCCGCCGCAGATCTCCGTGAGCGCGTCGTCGCAGAGGAGGAGGTCGTCGATGGTGCGGCCGTGACGGAGCTTGAGGTAGACGGTCTGTCCGCTCAGCAGGTGCCCGGAGCCCGGCATCACGTTGACGGTGGTGACGCCGCCCGCCCGCGCGCTGTGGATGCGGTCGTTGCGGGGGTCTATCGTGTCCAGGATGCGCACCGAGGGGTGGAGCGCGGCGGAGCGATCTCCCCCGTCACCCCCGCCGATGTGGGAGTGGGTGTCGACCAGGCCGGGCATGATGGTCTTGCCTGGAAGCTCCCGCACCACGGCATCGGCCGGGAGCGGCACCGCGTCCGCAGTTCCGATCGCCTCGATCCTGCCGTCGCGGACGAGCAGGACCCCGTTCTCGATGGGCGGCCCGGTGATGGGGATCAGCGTGGCGCCCCGAAAGGCCTGGGGAGCCCCCTGCGCCTCGAGAGCCCAGGGGGCAAGGAGCAGGGAGATGCACAGCGTCAGCACCGGGGGGAGGGTCCGTCTCATCACGATCCGGGAGGGGGGTGCAGTGAACGATCGGTCGACGTCGGCAAGATAGGGAGCCGGTGTGCCGCCCGCACGTACGATCCTTGCTGATGCGGGGCCGAGGACAGGTGGACGCTCGAAGCGCCCATCTTCGGAATGGATCGCCCTGAGCCCATCGACCGATGAATCGCAAGACCGCTGCACGAGCGACGATCCTCCTTGCCGCGGGCGCGGTGCTCGCCGCATGCCCGCCGAACGATCGGGATCCCGACCCGGAAGGGCTGCCGCTCACGGATCCTGCCGTGGAGGAGCCCGCGCCGGACTTCCGCGCGCAGGACAAGGAGGTCACCCTGCGTGACGGGGAGGGGAACGAGATCGGCACCGCCACGCTCACCGACGAGGGGGAGGAGGGGGTGCGTATCCATGTGGTGGCCCGGAACCTGTCCCCGGGGCCGAGCGGTATCCACTTCCACGAAGACGCGCTCTGCGAGGGTCCGGACTTCGAGTCTTCCGGGGGCCACTTCAACCCCGACGACCGGGAGCACGGCTTCGACAATCCCCGAGGCTTTCATGCCGGGGACGCCGAGAACCTCCCGGTGGAGCCGGACGGCACGGTGGACGCCGAGGTCATGGCGCCGCGCGCGCGCATGGACGACGGAGAGATGTCCGTGGTGGCCGGGCGCGGGACCGCGCTCGTGATCCACGACGGCGAGGACGACTACATGACGGACCCGGCCGGGGATTCGGGGGACCGCATTGCCTGCGGCGTGGTGCAGCAAGGCGCCACCGACTGAGCCGCGGGCGCCGAGCCTACCCCACGCGGATCAGGGCGAACACCACTCCGGCAAGGATGATCAGCGTCCCCACCCCCGCCACCACGGCGGTGGTATAGTCATGCTTGGTCATCGTTCCTGGATCGGATCGGGAGAGTGAGTAGCGGGCTCAGACGAGCTCGAAGCGCTCGGTGTGCACCAGCCGATGGGGAATGCCCACCTCGGACAGCGCATCCTCGACGGCGTCCATCATAGGCGCGGGGCCGCACACGAAATACTCCCGCCGGTAGCGCTGCTCGCCGGAGGGAAGGTGCTTCTCGAGGATCTCGGGGGTCACGAACCCCTCCTCCCCCTCCCACCCCTCGGGCGCCTCCTCGAGTATGTGCACCACCGTCAGGTTGAGCCGCTCCTGGAGGTCCTCGATCTCCTCGCGGAAGATGACCTCCTCCCAGGTGGGATTGCCGTAGATGAGGAGGAGGGGACGCGGGTCGTCCCAGTCGGCGAGCGTCCGCAGCATGCTCATCACGGGGGTCACCCCCACGCCGCCGGTAATGAATACGAAGCCGGGGGCCTCGTGTCGCTCGTTGCTGAAGGCTCCGTAAGGGCCATCGAGATAGACACGCGTTCCCGGCTCGACGTGCTCCATCTCGCTCGTGAAATCGCCCAGCGCCTTCACCGTGATCGAGGGGCGTTCGGGATCGCGGGCGCTCGACGAGAAGGAGAAGGGATGCTCCTCGATGCCGAAGGGGGAGGTCCAGAGCTTGATCCAGGCGAACTGGCCTGGGCGGAAGTCCACCGCCTTCCCGTCGGACGGCTCGAGGACGAGGGTGTAGGCGTCACCCCGCTCCTCCTTCACCTCCGCCACCTGGTACGGGCGCCGCGCCATGCGGACCGGCTTCCACAGCCGGATGTAGATGAGGAGGACCACTGCGCCGACCGACATGAACGCCCAGAGCGCCTGCTGCCAGGGAAGGGTCACGTAGTACGCCACCAGTATGATGTGTCCCAGCGAGAAGGCGATGGCGGCCACGGCGAGCGCGGCGTGGCTCATCTTCCACACCTCGTAGTCTACGCTCAGCTTCTCCCGCCAGACGGAGAGAACGACGAGCGTCAGGAGGGCCAGGAGACCCGCCAGGCCGAGACGCGCCCGCCAGGGGGCGTCGATCGGGTTGAGGAGAGCGAGCTGCGAGGGGTCGTCGATGAAGATCAGGATCGGGTGCAGCAGGATCAGTCCCACGGCGAAGAGGGAAATCTGCCGGTGGAACTGCAGGATGATGTCGATCCCGAACGGCGCGGTGACCCGCTGGAAGCGGGCGGTGAGCGCGAACTGGAGCCCCAGCATGGCGAGCCCCACCAGCCCGAAGGCGACGGAAAGCTCGACCAGGAAGCTGCGGCCGGGCGGCGTTTCGCCCACCAGCACAAGGACGAGCGGGGAAAGGGAGAAGACGAGGTAGACGCCGATCCAGAAGACGCCCGCGAAGAAACGTTTCATGACTCTTCCGGACCCTTCCCCGCTCCGCGGAAGCCCAGCGGCGTTGGGCCGGGGACGTCGCCGCCGGCGGTCACCACCAGATAGGTGACGCTGTTGATCAGCCCGATGTGGGAGAAGGCCTGCGGGAAGTTGCCGAGGAATGCTCCGGTGCGCGGATCGATCTGCTCGGAGAAGAGTCCGACGTGGTTGACGCGCTTCGCCAGCCGGTCGAATAGCTTCCGCGCCTCCTCCGTCCGGCCGCTCAGCGCGAGGGCGTCCACCAGCCAGAAGGAGCAGAGGACGAAGGCCCCCTCCTCACCCGGCAGCCCGTCATCGATGCGGTAGCGGTAGACGAGGCCCTCCTCGGTCAGCTCCTCCAGGGTTCGGTCGATCGTCGCCTGGAGGCGCGGATCCTCCGGCTCGAGAAAGCCGTAGATCGGCAGGAGCAGGTTCGCGGCGTCCAGCTCCGCATCTCCGAAGGTCATGCTGAAGGCGTCCGTGTTCGAGTCCAGACCGCGATCGAGGATCTCCTTCCGGACGATCTTCCGCGTCTCCCGCCACCGCTCGGCATCACCCTCGATCTGTCCGCGCTCGGCCAGCCAGAGGGCGCGGTCGAGCGCCATCCAGACCATCACCTTGGAATAGGTATAGTGGGCGCGCGCGTCGCGGATCTCCCAGATCCCATCGTCCGGCTCGTGCCACCGGGAGCACGCCTCGTCGGCGACCTCGGTGAGGAAGGTGCTCAGCGACTCGGAGAGATCCTCGCCCATGCGGACGAGCTCCGCGGCGGAGCCCAGCAGCTCTCCGTAGATGTCGAGCTGACGCTGGTCGGCGGCCGCATTGCCGACGCGCACTGGCGAGGATCCGCGATACCCCTCGAGGTGATCGAGCTCCGCCTCCTCCAGGTCGAGCTCACCGTCCAGGCCGTACATCAGGCGGAAGCGCTCCCCCTCCTCGGCGCGGAGCTCCGAGACCCGCTCCGCCCAGTGGACGAAATCGCTCGCCTCCTCTGGATGACCGATGGCGAGCAACGCCTGCGCGGTGAGCGAGGCATCGCGGATCCAGCTGTACCGGTAGTCCCAGTTTCGCACCCCGCCGATGTCCTCGGGTAGGGAGGTGGTGGCGGCGGCGGCGATGGCGCCGCTCTCGGAGAAGGTGAGGAGCTTGAGAGCCAGCTTCGACCGGGCGATCAGCCCCGCATGCTCGCCCGCCCAGTCGTGGGCGCCGTTGATCCCGGCCCACTCCCTCCATGCCTCACAGGTCTCGTCGAGCGTGGTCCGGCACGCCTCCGGATGCCGCCCCTGCTCCCCTTCGTCTCCCCAGCGGGAGGTGAGGAAGCGCTCCTCCCCCGGCTCGAGCCGGAGGCGGAACCTGAGCACCGGGCCGAAGGCGTCGGTCTCCACGGCCACCTCGTCCTCGGGCTGCAGCCCCATGAGGTCGAGGCGATGCCCCTCCCGGTTGGTGGCCACCCAGGCAGCCCCTTCCCGGGCGAGCTCGGTGGGGGCCCGGGCGTAGTCGAGGCGGGGTGCCCACTCCACCTCGACCTCGGCGGCACCCCCTTCGACGCGTAGCCAGCGGCTCACCATCGGCTCGGCCTCGGAGTGGCCGCGCCCCTTCAGCGAGCCGCGGAGCGGCATCCAGTCGCTGACGACCACGGTGGCGCCGCCGGCGCGGAAGCGCGTCTCCAGGACGTTGGTGTTCTCCAGGTACTCCTGATCACCCCGCGGCGCCCCGGGCGGGGCGATCCGGAAGTGGCCGCCGCGCCGGTGGTCGAGGAGCCCCCCGAAGACGCTGCCGCGGTCGAAGCGGGGGAGGCAGCACCAGTCGATGGAGCCGTTCCGCCCCACCAGCGCGGCGGTGCGGAGGTTTCCGATGGCGCCGTAGTCCTCGATGGGGAGATACGCTGTCTTTTCGTCGCTCACCGTTGCACTGGGTTCTGGAGATGGATCGGGCGGCTCGGGGCGCCGTGCCCCGGGCCGGAGGGCGCTGCAGCCGGCCGGCGGCGTCTCCCCTATCGCGAGGTGCCGCGGCCCGTGGGGGCCAGGATCTCGCCGGTGTAGTAGATCGAGTCGCGCGATGCCAGGAAGACGTAGGAGGGCGCGATCTCCGCGGGCTGCGCCGGGCGTCCCCAGATGGAGTCCTCCCCGAACGACTGCGTCTTCTCCTCCGGCATGGTGGAGGGGATGAGGGGAGTCCACACCGGTCCGGGGGCCACGCAGTTCACGCGAATCCCCTTCTCCCCGAGCCGCGCCGCCAGCGACTTGGTGAAGGTGTGGATGGCGCCCTTGGTGCAGGCGTAGTCGATCAGCTCGGGGTGTCCCTCCATCGCGGTGACCGATCCGGTGTTGATGATGGCCGCGCCGGCGCTGAGGTGGCGGAGCGCCGCCTGCGCCATGTAGATGTACCCGAAGATGTTGGTCCGGAAGGTATGCTCGATGGCGGACGGCTCGAGGTCCGTGAACGAGGGGCGCGTCATCTGGTAGGCGGCGTTGTTGACCAGGATGTCGAGTCCCCCCAGCTCACGGGCCGCGCTGTCCACGAAATCCTTCGCCTGCCCCGGATCGCCGACGTCGAGGGGGCGCACCATGCACTTCCGGCCCGCCTCCACGACCCATCGCTCCGTCTCCCGCGCATCTTCGTCCTCCTCGGCCGCATGGTAGCTGAAAGCGATGTCCGCGCCCTCGCGCGCAAAGGCGATGGCCACTGCGCGGCCGATCCCGCTATCGCCCCCGGTGATCACCGCCTTCAGCCCCTCGAGCTTTCCGGAGCCACGATAGGTCTTCTCGCCATGATCGGCCGCGGGCTCGAGCTCACGCTCGACGCCTGGAGGCGATTGCTCGGAAACCGAATCGGAGGGAGTTGGGCCCTTGCGCGGATCTCGGGTCATGGTCGTGCGTGCGGTTGACGGGGGCGGCAGACGGCGCCGTTCCCGTGCACGTCACGTACCGCGGACCGGACGCAGCGGCAGGAGCCAGAGGAGGGAGGCGAGGGGGTAGATCCGGTGCGCCTCCCCGAGGATGATGGGAACCACGAGGAGGAGGAGCCAGAGGAGGACGGCTCCGGCGCGCCGCCGGCGCATCCGCCGGAGACGGGCCGCGGCGTGGCGCCGCTCCTGGAGGGCGGTGAGGTCCCCGCGCCGGGCGCTGACCTCGGCGAGCCCGCTCGCGGCCGTGCCCTCGGCGACGACCACCAGAAGGCGCGCGGTGGAGCGGGCCAACCGCAGTAGGATGGCGCCGACACCGAGCACCGAGAGGATGACCAGCAGGACGGTGCTCATCTCGACCCCATCCGGCCCGTCCGCGGGAGTTGCGAGCAGGGCCGACCTCCGGGTGTGTCCTGGAGACGCTCCGGGGACCGCTGCATCACGGCCGGTCCGGTGGCGGCGCTATTCCGGCGCGTCGGGGGCCTTTCCGTCCCCGAGCGCCGCCGCCGCTTCGCGGAGGACGCCGCGGGCGTTCTCGTACGACACCCTGCTGAGCGCGCGATCGACGGGAAGCCACTCGCAGGCGGTGATCCCCTCTTCGCGTCGCGGGGTCGGCTCCCCGGAGGCGCTGTGGAGCAGGAAGAAATGGCAGAACTTGTGAATCACGCGGCCACGGAAACGGAAGTACCAGTCGATGGTCCGCAGCCGCCGCTCCACGGAGAGCGAATCGAGGCCGGTCTCCTCGTGGACCTCGCGGAGCGCCGCCTGCTCGGCCGTCTCGCCCGCCTCGAGGTGCCCCTTGGGGAAGCCCCAGTGCTTGTTCCGGTCGCGGATCAGCAGGACGTGCGAGCTGCCCGCGATGCGGCGGTGGACGACCCCCCCCGCGCTGGTCTCGAGGTGGGCCCGCTGCTCGTCGTGTCCACGACGCTGCCTGGCCTCACCCATCGGCCAGCCGCTCGGCAATCTGGACCGCGTTCGTTGCCGCCCCCTTGCGCAGGTTGTCGGCCACAACCCAGAGGTGGAGCACGTTCGGAAGGTCGGGATCGATCCGGAGGCGTCCGACGAACACCTCGTCCCGACCGGCTATCTCGCGCGGCGTGGGGAAGTCGGCCGCCGCGTCGGCCACCGCCACCCCCGGCAGCGCCCGCATGGCCTCTGCCGCCTCCTCCCGGGTCAACGGCCGCTCCGTCTCCACGGCGAGCTGGACCGCGTGTCCCACCTCCACCGGGATCCGCACGCAGCTCGCCATGATGCGGAGCTCCGGGAGGCCGAGGATCTTCCGGGTCTCGGCGCGCATCTTCTGCTCCTCCCCAGTCCACCCGGCCTCGTCGAAGTCCCCGATGCAGGGGATGGCGTTCCCGTCGATGGGCCGCGCGAAGGGGGAATCGGCCGCAGCCCCGCCCGAGCGCTCGCTGCGCAGCGCGGCCCGACCCTTTTCCCCCGCCCCGCTCACCGCCTGGAAGGTGGTCGCGACCACCCGCGTCAGCCCTGCCACGTCGTGGAGCGCCTTGAGCGGCAGCACCATCTGGATGGTGGAGCAGTTCGGGTTGGCGATGATGCCCCGCGGCCGCTCCCCGAGCCGCTCCGCGTTGACCTCGGGCACGATGAGCGGCACCTCCGGATCCATGCGCCAGCAGGAGGAGTTGTCGACCACCACGGCGCCCCGCTCCGCCGCGCGCGGCGCCCACTCGCGCGAGCGGTCCGCACCGGCGGAGAAGAGGGCGATCCCGACGCCCTCGAAGGCATCGTCCGAGGGAGCCTGCACCGTCCACGAGCGCCCGCCCCAGGAGATCTCGGTTCCGGCCGAGCGTGGCGAGGCGATGGGCACCAGCTCGTCCACGTGAAGGCGCCGCTCCGCCAGCACGTCGAGCATCGTCCTTCCCACCGCGCCTGTGGCGCCAAGGATGGCGAGCCGCATCAGGAGCGCCCCGCTGCCGTCGCCGCCGCCTCCGCGCCCTTCTCGAGCTCGAAGGCGTCGTGGAGCGCGCGCAGCGCATCCTGCCGCTCCGCGTTGGGAACGAGCAGCCCCACCGAGATGGCGGAGGAGGAGACGGCGTGCACCTCCACCCCCGCCTCCCGGAGCGCCTGGAAGGTGCGGGCGTACACCCCCGGACGGCCGTGCATCCCGCTCCCGACGAGGGCGATGCGGGAGAGCCCCCGCGTCACGTCCACCCCCTGCCCCCCCACCTCGGCCACGATCCCCTCGGCGATCTCCACCGCCTCGGCGAGCTCCTCCTCGCCGACGGTGAGGTCGAGCTGGACCGTGCCGTCGGCCGCGAAGGCCTCGGTGATCATGTCGACGCTGACGCCTCTGTCGGCGAGCCGGAGGAGAATGTCGGTGCGCGGCCCCATGCCGGCGGCCAGGCCTCGCAGGGTCAGCTTCGCCTGGTCCGGCATGGAGGCGAGTCCGGTGAGAATCAGCTCTTCCATCTTCTCTTCAGAGGCCTGGCGAATCGTCGTTCCGGTTTCGTCCGGAGCGTCGTCGAAGGAGGAGAGGACCTGGATCTCGACGCCGAACTTGGCTCCGATCTCGATGGCGCGAGGGTGCATCACGCTCGCTCCGGCCCCGGCGAGCTCCACCATCTCCCCGTAGGAAAGGGAACGGATCACGCGGGCATTCCCGACGAGCCGGGGATCCGCCGTGTACACGCCGGCCACGTCCGTATAGATCTCGCACCGGTCGGCGTCCAGGGCGGCGGCGAGCGCCACCGCACTGGTGTCCGAGCCCCCCCGTCCGAGGGTGGTGATCTCCCGCATCCGGCTCACCCCCTGGAAGCCGGCCACGATCACGACCCGGCCCCGCGAGACCTCCTCCCGGACGCGATCCGCGCGCACCTCGGTGATCCGGGCGGCGGTATGGACCTCGTCCGTGATGATGGCCGCCTGGCTGCCGGTGAAGGAGACGGCTTCGTGGCCCGCTTCCCGGAGCGCCATTGCGAGGAGGGCCATCGAGACCCGCTCCCCCGCCGTAAGGAGCATGTCGAACTCGCGCGGATGGTACCGGGCCACCCGCTCACGGCCCGTGACGCCGCGGGCCAGCCCCACCAGCTCGTCCGTCGCCGATCCCATGGCGGAGACCACGACCACCAGGTCGTGGTCCGCCTTCCGCGCACCGGCGATCCGGGCGGCCACCGCCCGGATCCGCTCCGGTGATCCGACCGACGTTCCACCGTACTTCTGGACGATCAGTGACACGGCGCCGGGATTCGGGTTTTCGCTTCGAGCCCCACCCGGACGCGGATCAGCGGCCGAGTAGGCGGATGTTGCGCAGGTATTTCCCCGGCTCCGACTGGATGTCGGCCATCAGACGGCGCAGGGTGACGATGGCCGCCTGCGTCTCTTCGTAGAGGGCGGGATCGTCGGCGAGCCGGGCGAGGGTGCCCTCGTCGTTCCCGAAACGCTCGATGGTCTCGTCCAGGGTAGCCATCGCCTGGCGAGCCTGTGCAAGCGTCGGACCGATCTCCTCGAGCTGCGGCTCGAGGACGCGGAGCGTCTGCCGCACATCCTCGGCGAGCTCGGAGAAGGAGATCATGGCCGCGTCGGCCCGGGTAATGAGCGAGGGCACCCCGGCCGTCGCCTCCCCGAGCTCCGCGCTCAGGATGCGGAGGTTCTCGCTGGTCTCGCTCACGTTCGCCATCATCCGCTGGATGTCACCCGCCTGGATGGCAACCTCCAGATCCTGGGCCACCCGGGTCACCGATGCCGTGGCGTCGGTGATGTTGCCGGTGGCCACCAGGACCTGCTGGGACACCTGGTCATAGACCACCGTCTGCTGATCGACGAAGCCGCTGATCTGGGCGGTGATCTCGGAGACGTCCCCCACCGCCTGGCGGAGCTTGATCGCGGTCTCCTCCGTGAAGGCGAGCTCCACGCGCTCCGTCAGCACCTCGACCTGGTCGGCGATACGCGCGGCCACGGCGGTCAGCTGGGACATGTCCGGGAGCGCGGCACCAGGCAGGACGTCGGGCACCGTGGCCACGGTGAACTCGAGCTGACGGACCGCCGGGGCGGACTGGGAGACGATCTGCGCCTGCCAGTCGCCGAAGAGGGACACCGGGGAGACGACGACCCCGACATCGGGCGGGAGGTCGAGCTCCTCGTTGACGTCCATGGTCACGAAAACGCCATCACCCATGGGCCCCAGGCGGATCCCGGTGACCTGGCCGACCCGCACCCCGCGATAGTTGACCGGATTTCCCTCCCGGAGCTCCCCCACCTCGCGGAAGGCGGCGACGATCTCGACATGCTGGACGCCCCACTGCCGACCGGCCAGCCAGAACGAGCCGAACAGGACGAGGATCACGGCCAACAGCACCACCGCGCCTACGACAGCTTCGTTCTTGAACCTCATTCAATTTCTCCGGAGGAAGTCTCCGACGCGTGCTCCGGATGGAGGTACGCGCGCCTGTTCCATGCATGCTGCTACCATTTCGGGCCCGGTGAGGTCCGCCGGCAGGCGGACCCTCACTGGTCCAGCCGTCCCTGCTCCACCAGCTCCGGCTCCCCGTCGACGAACCCCCGGACGATCGGGTTCTCCGATTTGGCGATCTCGTCTGGCGTGCCCTCCTCGATGATCCGACCCTCGAAGAGCATGGCGACGCGGTCGCTTACCCGATCGGCACTCTTCATGTCGTGGGTGATGACGAGGCTCGTGACCCCCAGCTCCTTCTTCATCTTGAGGATGAGCCGATCGATTACCGTGGTGGTCACCGGGTCGAGCCCGCTCGTGGGCTCGTCATAGAGCAGGTATTTCGGACGGAAGGCGATCGCGCGCGCCAGACCGGCCCGCTTGCGCTGGCCGCCGGAGAGCTCCGCCGGCATCCGGTCCTCGAACCCCTCCAGCTCGACCATGTTGAGCGACTCGTTGATGCGCTGCTCGATCTCGGCTTCCGTGTGCGTGCCCTGCTTGATGAGCCCCATGGACAGATTCTCCCGGATGGTCATCGAGTCGAAGAGCGCCGCGAATTGGAAGACGAAGCCCACCTGCCGACGAAGCTCGTACAGCTCGTGGCGGCTGAGCCCGGCCACGTCCTGGTCGTCCACCCGCACCACGCCGGAGTCCGGGCTGAGCAGCCGGACCACGTGCTTCAGCGCCACCGATTTCCCCGAGCCGGAGAAGCCCACCAGCGAGACCGTGTCCCCTTCCGGGACGGTCAGGGTGAACCCCTTGAGTACCTCCTTCGGACCGAAGGATTTGTAGATGTCGATCAGCTCGATGCTCATTGCAGCAGCGTGACCGCCCAGAAGGCGTCGAGTACCAGGATCATCATGCTCGAGAGCACCACGGCGCGCGTCGTCGCCGTCCCCACCCCCTGCGCGCCACCGGTGGTGGTGAATCCCTGGTAGCAGCCGATCAGGGTGATGGCGAACCCGAAGGAGCCGGTCTTGATGAGCGAATAGGTGATGTCGAAAGGCTCGAAGAAGAGCCGGAGCCCCCGGATGAACTCCTGGCTCGTCATCTCCAGGAGATTGATCGCGGTGATCCACCCCGAGACGATGCCGATGGCGTTCGCGAAGACGACGATTACGGGGAACATGAGGAGGCCGGCGACCACCCGCGGTACCACCAGGTAGGAGTGGGGGTTGTAGGAGAGCGTCTCCAGGGCGTCGATCTGCTCGGAAACCCGCATGGTGCCGAGCTCTGCGGCGATGTTGGCTCCCACCCGGCCGGAGAGCGCGAGGCCCGTGAGCACCGGCCCCAGCTCCAGGATCATCGTCTTTCCCACGAGCGTTCCCACGAAGTACATGGGAATGGCCCCGGTGAAGGTGTACGACGCCTGGAGCGCCAGCACGATCCCGGTGAACGCGGCCAGGAAGAGGGCGATGGGGATGGAGTCCACGCCGATCCGCTTCATCAGCGGGAAGAGGAGCTTTCCCCACGTCTTGAGGTCCGGCACGGCACGGCCCGCCTCCGCCGTGAAGCTGCTGAAACGCCCGAAGGCCGCGAACCCCTCGGTGCTCTTCGCTCCGATCCAGGCGAACGACCGTTGCGCGCTCATGACTCCGGGACCCGCAGTCCGATGCGCCTGGCCCACTCTTCCGGCTCGAAGCAGATGCCGGTGTAGAAGCGGCCGAACTCGGCGTAGCGCGCGCTCGCCTCGTCGAAGCGCATTTCGGTCACGATCTGCTTCAGGTCCACGGGATCGTGGGCAAAGAGCGTTACCCCCCACTCCCAGTCGTCCAGCCCGATCGAGCCGGTGATCATCTGGCGCACGCGTCCCGCGTACCGGCGGCCGGTGCTCCCGTGCGCGAGCATCAGCCGGTTCCGCTCCTCGATGGGGAGGGTGTACCAGTTGTCCGGATCTTCCCTTCGCTTGGACATCGGGTAGAAGGAGATGTATCGCATGTCCCCCGGCGGCTCCGGGAAGAGACGGCTCCGCACATACGGGTTGTCACGGTCCTCAGCGAGGCGGCCCTCCAGCGCCTCCCTGTACTCCTCGGAGCCGGAGTCGTGCTCCGCCGCGACCTCGGCGGTCGTCCGGTACATCCCCGCCTCGGCCACCGACAGATAGTCGTAGCGCAGCTCGAGCAGTCCGCCGAGGGGGGAGCGGGCAATGCGCTCCTCGACCTCGGCCAGTGCCTCCAGCGTGGGCCGCAGATGGACGAGCAACCAGTCCGCGCCGCCGCCCACCAGCCGCGAGAGGGCGCTCCACCCCTCTTCGGCGGCGGTGAGCCCGGAGGCGAGCCGGTCGATCTCACGCGCCGCGCCGGGGCGGTCCTCCAGGTGGAGCGCGCGCAGCCCGGCGCGGTCCGTCCGGAAGATCTGGTGGAGCGCGAACCAGCCTTCGAGTGTCGCCGGGGGCGTTGCCGACATCGCCTGATGCTCGGGAATCGGATGAGGAGTGTCGCGGGGGAAAACGCGGTGGAGCCGCAGCAAGATAGCGCGGGCGGGAAAGCGTCGGCAACCGGGCGCCCGACGGCCGCCCGCCGCGGTCCGGGCAGCGCAAGCCATTGCGAATCGGCCGCTGCCCCCGCACGGCGGGAATCGGCACCCCCGAATAGCCGCATCTTGCCCGAGCGGCAGCGATGTCGAAGATTGGCGCGTGCAGCGCGTTTCCGCTTCCCCGACCCGTTTCCGATGACGAACTCGGCACGCCGCGTGGTGGTGACCGGCGTCGGCATGGTGACCTCGCTGGGCCTCACCGCCGACGAAACTTGGGACGCCGCATCCCGCGGCACCTCGGGCACCGGGCCCCTCACCCGCTGCGATCTCGGAACGCTCCCGCCCGAGGTCGCGGTGGCCGCCGAGGTGAAGGGGTTCGACCCCTCCTCGGTCATGCCGGCGAAGGAGGCGCGCCGGATGGACCTCTTCATCCAGTTCGCGCTCGTCGCGGCGGAGGAGGCGCTCCGCCAGGCCGGCTTCGACGGACTTTCCCCCCTCCCGGACGGCGACCGCGTCGGCACCATCGTAGGGTCCGGGATCGGCGGGATCGGCACCATCCTCGCCACCCAGCAGGTTCTCGAGGAGAAGGGGGGCCACCGTGTGTCCCCCTTCTTCATTCCCGGCTCGATCATCAACCTGGCCGCCGGGCAGATCGCCATGCGGACCGGAGCCCGGGGGCCGACCTACGCGCCGGTCTCGGCCTGTGCCTCGAGCAATCACGCCATCGGCGAAGGCTTCCACGCCATCCGCCGGGGTGACGCCGACATGATGATCGTTGGGGGAACCGAGGCGGCCATCAACCCGCTCTCGCTGGCCGGTTATCACGCCGCGCGCGCGCTGACCACCAACTACGAGGCGCCGGAGCGCGCCTCGCGCCCCTTCGACCGGAGCCGCGACGGCTTCGTGCACGGCGAAGGAGCGGCCATCCTGGTCCTGGAGACCGCCGAGTCCGCGGAGGCGCGGGGGGCCACCGTCCTCGCCGAGGTGGCGGGCTTCGGCATGAGCGCGGATGCGCACCACATAACCTCACCCCCGGAGGACGGGGCCGGGGCCGCGCTCGCCATGCGGCGCGCCCTGGAGACGGCCGGCACCGCGCCGGAGGCCATCGGCTACATCAACGCCCACGCCACGGCCACGCCGGTGGGAGACGCGGCCGAATGCCGCGCCATCCGCTCGGTCTTCGGGGCGCATGCGGAGCGGGTCGCGGTCTCCTCGACCAAGTCCATGTTTGGGCACGCGCTGGGGGCGAGCGCCGCGATCGAGGCCGTCCTCTGCGTGCGGGCGCTGACCGAAGACCTGCTTCCGCCCACCATCAACCTCCGGGATCCGGACCCGGAGTGCGGGGGACTCGACATCGTGACGGATTCGGCGCGCGCGGCCTCGGTCGAGTACGTGATCTCGAACGCCTTCGGCTTCGGTGGGGCGAACACGACCGTGGTCCTGCGCGCCGGCTAGGAGGCTAGGACCGCGGCTGCTCCCGCCGCCGCCAACGCAGGAAGACGAAGACCGCCAGACCGACCACGAAGACGGCGGCGAAGCCGAACCACTGCACCGCGTACATGAGGTGGGGACCCTCGTCCAGCTCCTGGAGGGGAACGGGCTGGGGTCGGGCGTCGGGCGGCGCGGCGCGAATCTCCTGGAGGTAGACCGGCAGAACCTCCTCTCCGAGCTCGGCGCGAACCGCCGTCAGGTCGAGCCTGCGCAGGGTAAGGTACTCCGCCCCGTCCGCGGCCGCCCGCAGCGGCCTTCCCCCCTCGGCATCGACCGGCAGCCGCTGCAGGATCCCCCGCACCCGCTGCTCCCCCGGTGGGGGCGGAGGAACCGACTCCGCGCTCACGCCGTCCGGGGCGCCCACCCATCCGCGGTTGACCAGGAGGAGGCTCCCCTCCTCGAGCCGGAGGGGAGTCACCAGATGCACCCCCGGACGCCCCTGGAAGAACCTGCCCCGCATCAGCAGGGTGCCCTCCGGGACGAAGGTGCCGCGCGCCTCGGCCGGTCGGTGATCGGCGACGGCGGGGTCGCTCCGGGCGAGCGCGACGCCCTCGCCGGGAAGGGGGAGCGGCGACCTGTCGAGCGCCTCCTCGACGGCCGCGTTCCGCGCCTGGCGCTCCGCGAGCCGGTCCAGCTGCCAGAATCCCAGCCAGACGCACACCGCCGCCGCCGCCAGGACCAGGACCGCGGCGATGATCCCCTTCGTTGTCAGAAATGGCCGCCGGGTGCCCGCTGTGGTCACCGCCAGGCCTCGTCGTCGTCCCCGCTCCACCCCTCGTCCTCGTGGAACTCCTGCTCCGCCCGCTCGATCTCGTCCATGTCGAGCGGCTCGTCCTCATCGAGGGATGCGCGCCACGGCTCGTCCTCCGCCGACTCGTACGAGCGGCGGCGGGTCATGGCCGCCGCTCCGGCGAGAACGGCGACGAGCGCGAGGATGATCCAGAGCATTGAATTACGTCTACGAGGGCCTGATCCGGCGTCCGGGGCGAAAGATTCAGCCGCGCACGGTTCGCTCGGTGGCGTCGGCCATCCGGTCCACCGCCCGATCCAGGTATCCGGTCATCGCGTCGAGGGCGGCGCGGCGCACATCGGTGAGGATGTCCAGCTCCGGGAGCGGGCCGGAGCGAATCTCCTCGAATGCCACCTCGGGGGCCTCGCTCCACGCGGAGCGCGCGGCCGACCAGATGTGGCCCGCGCCCGAGGCGCTTCCTGTCGGATCCGGCTCCAGGACTCCCCGCGAGCGCAGAACCAAAGCGGTGACCACGCCCACTCCGAAGGCCATCACGAGGATGGGGAAGGGGCGGGCGGCGACCGGGGACAGGAGGTCGTCGAGGGTGGCGGCGTGGCGGCGGATATCGTCTTCGTTCACGTCTTCTATCTGGTTTCGATTTAAAGGCTTCCGGCGTTGGCGGGAACCTTGCTGGCGCCGGCGGTGAACAAGTCCTTCACCCGCTCATCTGACGGCGTCCATCGCGACGGTCGATGCAGCGGGCCGACCCAACAATGATCCGCGACCGGAGCCGGATGATGAGATACCTGCGTGCCACGACCCTTTCTCTCGTGCTCGTCGCCACCCTTGGCGGGTGTGCGGCGCTGGGCGCCCTCGGGCAGGTGATCGAGGCTCCCCGCTTCGAGGTCGACGAGTCCCGCACCCCCGAGCTGCGCCTCCAGCCGCCGACCGCTGGATTGCCGACGGGCGGCGCGGTGCTCCGCCTCTGGGCCCGGGTCGAGAACCCGAATCCGATGGGCATCAACCTCTCGCGCGTGGCCGGCGACCTCTATCTCCAGGAATCCCGGGCTACCGGTGTCGACTTCCCCCTGGGAATTCCGCTTCGCGCAGGCGAGGTCACGGTGGTTCCCATGGAGATCCATCTCGACTTCTCCGAGCTTCCCGGCCTGGCCGACACCGCGATGCGCGCGCTCACCGGAGCACCGCTGGCCTACCGGCTGGACGGGACGGTCGGCATCGACGCCGGTCCGTTCGGCACGCCGAGCTTCGGACCGATGACCCTGCTCGCCGGCGACGTCCGCGCCTTCCGGTAGGAGATAGGCCCGGTACCGGGCTCGCGCCACCCCCTCCTCCTTTGGCAGGAGGAGGGCGTCCTTCAACGCCCCTCGGATTCGACCGCCGGAAGTATGCCCACCGCCCGCTCGCACTGGTGGCAATAGAGCGCGACCGCGTACTCCCCTTCCGGATCGGTGGCGCGGGCGAAGCCGCCGGGGTCCACGTCCGGCTCGATGAAGCCCAACACTTCGACCTGCTCCAGTCCGCAGCGCGGACAGGGGACGTTGGACGGATCCTTCCTGTAGGCCAGCAGCAGCGTGAGCGCCTCGGAGTCCGAGAACGGTCCCTTCGGCTGCGGCAGCTCCGAATCGTCCTCGAAACGCTTCATGATTCCAGGTGTGGTTCGGCGGACGCATGACCGTACCCCCAAAGGTGCAATATGCGTTCTCGCCGGACCGGCCGTCGCGGGCGGCCGGAATCGGGCATGCTCCCTGCACTCGAGCGGCCTTTCACCGTCTACTCCCACCACCGGATACACGCCGCATGTTCGGGATCCTCATCACCCTCGCCGTCCTGGCACTCATCCTCTCGATCCTGGGTTTCACCGGGATCGCCGCCGCGCTGCGGAGCGTAGCCTGGATCATCCTGGTCATCGCCCTGGTCCTCTTCGTCGTCGCCTTCGTGGTCTGACGGAAGGAGCCGTCGGGGAAACGTCGGCCGCCCACAGAGGACGCTGCCCGGCCGGAAAAGTCGGGGTCGCCGGAGAAGAAGATGGGCGAAGCGTAGCGACCCCGCACTACCGCGGAGGTGACCCCGACTCCGGAGGCCCGGTGGGAGATGGCCTCCTGCGGCGATCCCCTACATCTCCCCGATCGAGTCCTCGAACAGCTTGAGAATGCGGCGGTACTGGTCGGCCCACGAGTCGGGACGCACGAAAGCGTGGTCCTCCACCGGATAGACGGCCATCTCCCAGTTCTCCTTCCGCAGCTCGATCAGCCGCTGTGCCAGCCGCACCACGTCCTGGAACTGGACATTGGTGTCCACCATGCCGTGGGTGATGAGGAGGTGACCCTCCAGCCCCTCGGCGAAGTATATGGGGCTCGAGCGTCGGTACGCCTCGGGGTCGTCCTGCGGCTGGTTCAGGATCCGGGAGGTGTACCAGTGGTTGTAGTGCGCCCAGTCGGTCACCGAGCGGAGCGCCGCGCCCGCGGCGAAGACGTCCGGCTTGGTGAACATGGCCATGAGGGTGATGAAGCCTCCGTACGAGCCGCCGTAGATGCCGACGCGCGCCGGATCGACCCCCTCCTCGGCCACCAGCCAGCGGGCGGCGTCGGTGTGGTCGGTGAGGTCCAACCCGCCCATGTGCCGGTAGATGCCGGTGCGCCAATCCCGCCCGTACCCGGCCGAGCCGCGGTAGTCGGGGTCCAGCACCACGTACCCCAGCGAGGCGAGGAGGTGGTGGAACATGTACTCCCGGTAGTAGGTGCTCCACCCGTAATGGGCGTTCTGGAGGTATCCCGCGCCGTGCACGAAGATCACCGCAGCCCCGTTGCGCTCCGCCCCGACCTCCTCCGGCCGGTAGATCCGCGCCTGGACCGGCGCCCCGTCTCGCGCCGCGAAGGTGAAGACCTGCGGCCGTGTCCAGGGGCCGGCGCGGAACTCGGCCGTGGTCGAGTGGGTGATGCGCCGGGGTGACGCCCCCGCCTCCGCGGTCATCAGGTAGAGCTCGGGCGGCCGGTCCCTCGACGAGTGCAGGAGCGCCAGCCACCCCTCGTCCGGGGAGACGACCCCGGTGGTCCATCCGTCCAGCGCCGTCACCCGCTGCCGTTCCCCGCCCTCCAGCGGCATCCGGTAGAGGGCGCG
>SKRI01000012.1 GCA_007118565.1 Gemmatimonadota bacterium
TCGAGCGCCGCCCGGACCGCGTCGTCTCCCTCCGGATCGACGCTCCGGGTCAGGTCCCAGAGGAGATAGGTTCGCAGCCCGGCGGTCACCGCATCCTCGGCCGTCCATTTCACGCAGACGTCGCGGGCCAGGCCGCAGAGGAAGACCTCCTCGATGCCGCGCTCCCGGAGGTACCCGGCCAGTCCGGTGCGCGGGCGTTCACCGTCCGGGTTCCAGTTGTTGCGAAAGCCGCTGTAGGAGTCGGTGCGGGCATCGCTTCCCTTCCGGATGATGGCCGAGATCCGGTTCCAGTCGACGCCCGAATGCAGCTCGGCCCCGGGCGTGCCCTGGACGCAGTGGTCCGGCCAGAGGGTCTGCGGGTGACCGTGCAGCTCGATGGTCTCCATCGGCTCCCGGCCGGGATGGCTGCTGGCGAAGGAGACGTGACCGGGCGGGTGCCAGTCCTGCGTAGCCACGTAGAGCCCGAAAGGATCTTTCTCAAGGAGACGGCGGATGGGCTCGACGATGACGTCGCCATCCTCCACCGGAAGCGATCCTCCGGGTAGGAAGTCGGGCTGCAGATCCACGATGATGAGCGCGGCCCCTCGCGTGTCCCTGCCGGTTCCGTCTCTCATGTCGCCTGCTCGGTGGCACGTTCGGTGGTCTCGACGTTCGCGGCGACCTCCTCCCGCCGGGCGTTCAGCGCCTCGCTGACCTCCACAGGGTAAGGTGGGTCGGCTCGCGAGAGCGCGCGCACCCGCTCCGGAAGGGAGCGGAGCTCGGCCGCCGCATGCTCGCGTGCCTCGTCCAGCGATCGCTCCGCGGCGGGAAGACGCTTCCCCCCGCCCATCACCGGCTCGAGCAGCGGTCGGCCCGGATGACTCTCCTCGGATCCGGCAATTACGTCCCCCACGAAGCCCCCGCTCTCCTCCCGGCGGAAGAGCTGCTTGGGTCCGGGGAGAATCGGCTTCTCCGGTGAAAGCTTCAGCCGGCCGCGCCCCTTGTACTCCGTGAGCTTGTAGGCGATGTCGAGGCCCGGCGCATCGGAGGAGACTCCCATCCCCGTTCCCACCCCGAACCCGTCGACGGGCGCTCCCCTCTGAACGATTTCGGCGATCCTGTGCTCGTCGAGCCCGCCGCTCGCGAAAATCTCGACCTCCTCCAGCCCGGCACCGTCCAGGATCTTCCGTGCGGCGAATGCGAGCTCCGCAAGGTCACCCGAGTCGAGACGGACCGCTCGCACGCGAAACTCCTCCCCGAGCTCCCGTGCCAGCTCCACCACCCGCCGCACGCCCTCGAGGGTGTCGTAGGTATCGACCAGCAGCACGGTGTCGGGATAGAGGCGGGTGAAGGCGCGGAAGGCCTCCATCTCAGAGTCGTGCGCCTGGATGTAGCTGTGGGCCATTGTGCCGCTGACGGGCACTCCGTAGGCCTTGCCCGCAAGGACGTTGCTCGTCGCCGCCACGCCCGCGATGTGAAAGGCCCGGGCCGCCTTCAATCCGGCGTCCGCCCCGTGGGTCCGCCGCAGGCCGAAATCGACAACCGCACGACCTCTTGCTGCGCTCACCACCCGGGACGCCTTGGAGGCGAGCGTGGTCTGCAGGTGGATCTGGTTCATGAGGAAGGTCTCGACGAGCTGCGCCTCGGGGAGGGGAGCGGAAACCTCGAGGATCGGCTCGTTCGCGAAGAGCGGGGTCCCCTCCCGGACCGCCCGGACATCGCCGGTGAAGCGGAAGTCCCTCAGCCAATCGACGAAGGCTGCGTCGAACTCGTCGCGGCCGGAGAGATATTCGAGGGCCGATTCGCTGAAGCGCAGCTCCTCGAGGTACCTCAGGGCATCGTCCAGCCCGCAGGCAAGGAGGAAGTTGCGGCTCTCGGGGAGTCGCCGGACGAAGAGGCTGAAGACTGCCTGGCCGTCCATCCCCTCCTCCCGGTAGCCCCGCAGCATGGTCAGCTGGTAGAGGTCCGTGAGGAGGGCGAGGTCGTCGGCGAATACCGAGTAGCCGACGCTCGACCGCGCAGCGGGCCCTACCCCCGGGGCGGACGGCTCTCTAGCGGGGATCACGGAGGTCGGACGCATGGATTGGGGAGGGGGAGATGAGTGGAATGGTCGAAGCGCAATCCCCGTTCCTTCACCCCCCTTTGTCCCGGGGGGAGATGCGCGAGCTGATGTCTATCGCGAGCTCGTCCTCGTAGGGAGGAACGCGGACATCCACGATCCCGTTAACCCCCACATCGCAGCGCATGCCGACGAAGTCGGCGGTGATCGGGAGCTCCCGTCCGTCCCGGCTGCAGACGACCGCACAGCGCACCTCGGCCGCTCCGGCCGCCACGCAGTACGAGAGCGCTCGATCGAGGGTGCGGCCGCTGAAGAGGACATCGTCCATCAGCAGGACGCGTCGTCCTTCCAGCTCCAGCGCATCGTCCGGGGTCCGCAGCTCCGGATGGCGGTGCAGAAGGTCGAGGTCGTCCGAGTATCGCTTGAGCTCGAGCTCCTGCAGCACGACGTCGCCTGTCCCGAGTCGGGACAGGCGATCCACGAGTCGCTCCGCGAGAGGGACGCCTCTCCGTCGGATCCCGACGACCGTCATTTCCTCCGGCCATGTCGCGCTCAATGCGCGCGCCATCCGGTCCAGCATGCCCTCGACCTGTCGCTCGGTCGCGAGCCGATACCCGCCCCGACTGTTTCGCATCGCATCTTACATCCAAAGGGAGTGTCCGGGTCTCCTGCCCTCCGCTCCCACCGTGCATGGATCGTGCGGCACGATCCGCCAGATGTTCGAATGCACAATGCAGGGGAGATGAGATGATGGGATCGATGAGGAGCCTGACGGGGATCACTGCGATGCTGGCCGTTACTGCGGTGGGGTGCGCCCCGGCGGGGATGGCCGCGCCGGCCGCGACCGCCGCGCCTGCGGCAGCCGACCCGGTGGCGGAGCAGAGCATCATCCAGGTCGCGCGTCAGGCCTCCCCCGCCGTGGTCAGGGTGGCGGGCGCACGGGGCGAGGGGTCGGGCGTCATCATCCAGCCGGACGGCATCATCCTCACCAACGCGCACGTGGTGGGGGGCGCGCCCGTGGTGGAGATCGGCCTGGCAGACGGGCGACTCCTCGAGGGGCGGGTGCTCGGCGAGGATCCGGGCATCGACATCGCCGTGATCCAGGTGGATGCGGCCGGAGAGCTGCCGATGGCCCCGATCGGCGATTCGGACCGGCTCGAGGTGGGGCAGGCGGCCATCGCCATCGGCAACCCGCTGGGGCTGGACCGGACCGTCACCAGCGGTGTGGTGTCGGCGGTGAACCGCAGCCCGCGCGGTCTGGGTCTCGAAGGGCTCATCCAGACGGACGCCGCCATCAACCCGGGCAACTCCGGCGGGCCGCTGCTCGATTCTGCCGGTCGCGTCATCGGCATCAATACCGTGATCCTCCAGGTTCCGGGCGCCGGCCTCGGGTTCGCGGTTCCCATAAACCTGGCCAGCAACGTGGTCCAGCAGCTCCTCACCACTGGCCGGGTCCGTCACGCCTACCTGGGCGTCGCCTACGATGACGTGACGCGCGAGCTGGCCGCGCAGTTCCGTCTGCCCGTGGCCGAAGGGGTCATCGTCCTGGCCGTTGAAGGGGGCTCTCCCGCGGACGCGGCCGGCCTTCGTCCCGGAGACATCATCACCGCGGTGGAGGGGGAGCGCGTCACCCACGGGGGTGAGTTCCGCGGCGTCCTCCGCGCCCGCGCCCCGGGCGACGAGATCACCATGCAGATCATGCGGCCGCCGGGGGAGGAGACGATTCGCGCCCGCCTGGGCGAAGCGCCGCCCCCGCAGTAGCGAGGCGGGGGTGAGGGCCTGCCGGAGGGCAGCACCACCGGCGGCCCACCCGATCTCCGCGCGTGGGGCAAGAGCTCGACACGATCACCCGGAGTTCGGTAGAGCCGAGCCCGGGAAATGCGAAGGGCCCGCTCCAGCCGGAGCGGGCCCTTCCTGCTGCGTGCTGTCGGGCGGGTCAGCTCCGCCGGGCCACGCGGTAGGGCGCCTCGGCAGCCCGGATCAGCTCGTAGGTGGAGGATGCCTCCGCCCCGGAGGGGAGCCGCTCCGAGGGCCAGGGGACGATCCCGTCCATCGGCCCGCCGAAGGCCCGAAGCGAGGCGATCACCATGTTGCGCACCACGCGCAGGCGCGCTCCGGTCGGCAGCTCGTCCGCCACGTGGAGGAAGGTAGCCGAGCGGCGGTCGTAGAAGTGGACGACGTAGGAGGCGAATTCGACCGCCGTCGCATGGTCGGCGAAGCGGCCGCCTCCGCGGATGAGCAGCGCCTCCGCCGCCTCCAGGTCGTCGTTCTCGACAGCGCGGCTCACCAGCCGGAGGGCCGGCTCCACCCAGGAATCTCCCCCGCCGTGCTGCAGCGCCTCGTCGAGGCGGTCGATCCATTCGTACGTCTCGCCCTCTCCCACCCCGTTCCAGGGGGGGCGTTCATTGACCGGCGGCTGGTGGACGGCCCGCTCGATCGGCTGCGCCTCCCCCTCGATGAAGACGGGCGTCCCCCGTCGCACCGCGTGGTGGAGACGGACGGCATACTCGTTGGGGATGCGGATGCAGCCGTGGCTCACCGCGCGGCCCAGAAGCTCGGGGAGATAGGTTCCGTGGATCGCCAGGCCGCGGCTCAGATAGACCGCCGCATGCCCGAGCGCCCCCGGATCACGCCGGTCCGATGACCCCGGCGGGGGGATGTCGAGGTCGCGCTGACGGAAGTACCAGTCCGGCCGGTTCCACACAGGGTTCAGCTCGCTGTGCTGGACGGTGAAGCGACCGGTGGGCGTGTTGAAGTTCCAGGTGCGGTCGTCCGACTCCAGCCGCAGACCGGTGCCGGTTCCCGCGAGGGTGGTCCAGATTTCCCGACGCCCGTCCCGTAGCGAGACGGTGTGCTCCTCCACATCCACGACCACGTGCAGCCCGCTGCGAGCGAAGGCATCGTCCGTGGAGCCCAAGGCCTCCACGGAGTCGATCGCCATACCCCCCCCTCCGAGGAGGAGGGAGCCGAAGACAGCGGAAATGAGAGCGGTGGTCATGGCGCGCCAGGGAGTCGAGAATCTGCTGAACGGTTTCGGTGCATACTACTTCAAGTCCGGTGCCTCCATTAAGTTCCAATCCGGCCGGGTCGTCTGTTTCTTGCAAAAGAGGTCGGGGACCGGGATCGTTCTCGTGGTGGATCGAGGGATCGCAATGCGCATACGACAGCTTCCCCACGTCGCAGCCGTGGCCGCGGTCGTCGCCGGCCTGGGCTGCCTAGCCTCTCCGCTCGCGGCGCAGCAGGGCTCCGACGTGCCGTCGAGGGTGCTGGGCACCCTCGCCTCACCGGCAGATCCGGGAGGAGCGGCCGTGGACCGCGAGCCGTTCGCGAGTCCGGAGGACCGCCTCGCCTGGGAGGAGGCGCGCGCGGAGGCGCACACCGCGAATGGAACGCGGCTCGTCATCTCCCTCCGTGACCGCCGCCTCTTCTGGATGGACGGCCCGGATACGCTCTTCGTGGCACCGGTCGCGGTGGGATCGGGGGATACGCTCAGCTACCGGGACCGGTCGTGGGAGTTCGAGACGCCGCGAGGGGTGCGTCGCGTCATCGCCAAGGAGGAAAATCCCACCTGGGTCCCGCCCCTCTGGCATTACGTATCCTACGCGCGGGAGACTGGGAGGGAGATGGTGAAGCTGCGCGCGGGGCGGGATGTGTCCCTCTCGGACGGCAGCCGCGTCGGGATCCGTCAGGGCAGGGTGGGAAGAATTGCTCCGGACGGATCGTTCGAAGCGGTGCCACAGGGCGAGCACATCGTCTTCGACGATACCGTCTTCGTGCCCCCGTTCGGGACGGTGAATCGTCAGATACCGGACGAGCTGGGAGCGTACAAGCTGGATCTGGGGGAGGCTTACCTCATCCACTGCACGCCGCACGAGGACTCGATCGGCCAGCCCGTCACGCGGGGGTGCATCCGGCTGGGAGACGAGGACCTGGCGCTCATCTACCGGAACATCCATGTCGGCACCGAGGTCCACATCTACTGACCGTCCGACTACCCCGACAATGGAAAGGCCGCGGTGCATCAGCA
>SKRI01000167.1 GCA_007118565.1 Gemmatimonadota bacterium
AGCCCCGACCCGGTACGCGTCCGCAGCCGAGCGCACGTCCGCAGCGGGACAGGCCGAGCGAGCCGGAGGCCCGGCCCGCGCCTCCGCAGCGAGATCGGCCCGCACCGCCGCAGCGCGGGCGCGGCGGGGGGAACGACAACGAGACGGAGGACCGGTAAGCGGCGCGACTCCGCGGGCAGTTCCGGATTGCATCCATGCTCGTGGAAGCCCGGCTCCCCCCCGGGTCGGCTGGCGACTGGCCCGCCTCCCGCATAGGTTCTACATCAGCTAGCTTTTCACTCCGGCCGCGGCCCTCGAGGCCCGCGGCCGGAGTCTCGTGCCCCCGTCGCACCTCCGGTCATGATCCGCAATCGAGTCGGCCCCCTTCTGACGCTCCTGGCCCTCGGCATCACCGCCGCATGCGCCCCGATCGGCGCCCCTGGCGTGCCGGGGCTCTCCGAGGCGGATGCCTCCGCGCGCATCACCGCGGAGGCGATGCGCGACCGGATCGGCGCGCTCGCCCACGACACCATGCGCGGCCGGGATACACCGAGCCCCGAGCTGGACCGGGCGGCCGATTGGATCGCCGATGAGTGGCGCCGGCTGGGGCTCGAGCCGGGCGGCGAGGACGGCACCTTCATCCAGCGCTACCCCTTCCTGCAGACCGGGCTCCAGGCCGAGGGCATCCAGCTCGCCCTGACCACTCCAGCGGGGGCGCACACGCTCCGCTACGGACGCGACTTCTTCGTCCAGGGGCGCACGGATGAGACCTTCGACGCGGCGCCGCTCGTGTATGTGGGTGATCCGACAGGGGTCCCCGCCGCCACGCTCCGCGACCAGGTGGTGGTGGTGAAGACGCCGGGAGAGTGGGGGCGCGACTTCCGCATCCTTGCCGGCCAGCAGGCGCGTGCCGCTCACGACGGGGGCGCGGTCGGTACCGTCCATATCGTCGAGGAGGCGTGGACGGAGGAGATGATGGAGCGCTACGCGGGCTTCTTCACCCAGCCGGGGTGGGGGCTGGAGGAGGCCGCGGAGCCGGCATTCCCGCAGTTCTTCCTCTCGCGGCCGGCGGCCGGTGAGCTGTTCGCCACGGCCGATCTCGACCTGGACGACGTGCTGGCCAGCGCCCGCGCCGGCGAGCTGGTGGACCTGCCGCTGTCAGGCGTGACCGCCCTCGGTGCCGCCCCGCGGGTGGAGCTGCAGCGGGCCTACCCGCCCAACATCGCCGGCGTCGTGCGCGGCAGCGACCCGGAGCTGCGGGACGAGTACATCGTTCTCTCCGCCCACATCGACCACGTGGGCGTGGGCACGCCGGACGAGCGCGGCGACTCCATCTACAATGGCGCCGACGACAACGCCTCGGGGTCGGCCGCGCTCCTGGCGATCGGCGAGGCGCTGATGTCCATGCGGGAGCGGCCGCGCCGCTCGATCATGCTTCTGCACGTGAGCGGTGAGGAGAAGGGGCTCCTGGGCTCGCGCTGGTTCGTGGACAACCCGACCGTCCCCATCGAGCAGATCGTGGCCAACATCAACATGGACATGATCGCGGGCGATGCCCACACCGACAGCGTGGTCGTGATCGGAAAGGACTACTCCGATATGGGCCCGCTGGTGGACGGTATCAATGAGCGCATGCCCGAGCTGAACCTGACCACCTCCGACGACCTCTGGCCGGAGCAACGCTTCTTCTATCGCTCCGACCAGTTCAACTTCATGCGGAAGGAGATCCCTTCTCTCTTCTTCTTCACCGGCATCCACGAGTGCTACCACCGCCCGTGCGACACGGTGGACTTCGTGGACCACAGCAAGGCGGCGCGGGTCACCCGGCTGGCGCTCCACTCGGTGATCGAGCTTGCGAACCGGGACGCGCGACCGGCGTGGGATCCGGAAGGGCTGGAGGAAGTCCGGACGTTGACCCGGTGAGCAGCAAAGCCGGCGGAAACGGCTCGGGAAGGGAGATGGACGAAAAGTCTCTCATCCACGACTGGAACCGGAGCGGGTCGGCGTTCGACTTCACCAGCAGGAAGGGGGTGGAGCTGAACGA
This sequence comes from Gemmatimonadota bacterium, assembly GCA_007118565.1. GTDB lineage: Bacteria > Gemmatimonadota > Gemmatimonadetes > Longimicrobiales > Longimicrobiaceae > SKRI01. The sequence continues at coordinate 2,024 of SKRI01000167.1, forward strand.
CGAGACCCTCCGGGACGGTCTGCAGTCGCCCTCGGTCACCGATCCCTCGATCGAGGACAAGGTCCGGATCCTCCGGCTCATGGCCGAGCTCGGCATCGCGGCCGCGGATATCGGGCTTCCGGGCGCCGGGCCCCGCGCGGTGCGCGACGTGGAGGCGCTGGCGCGGGCCATCGCCGAGGAGCGGCTCCCGATCGAGCCCAACTGCGCGGCGCGCACGGTTCGCGCGGACGTGCAGCCCATCGTCGACGCGGTGCAGAAGACCGGGGTGTCGATCGAGGCGGCGACCTTCATCGGCTCCTCCCCGATCCGCCAATACGCGGAGGACTGGACTCTCGACCGGATGTTGCGGGCCACTGAGGACGCCGTGTCTTTCGCGGTCTCTGAGGGGCTGCCGGTCATGTACGTGACCGAGGATACCACGCGGGCCGCGCCCGAGACGCTGAAGAAGCTCTACGGCACGGCCATCTCCCACGGTGCGCGGCGGATCTGCCTGGCGGACACGGTCGGGCACGCCACTCCGGATGGGGTGCGGGCGCTGGTGCGCTTCGTCCGCGAGGAGATCGTGGACCCGAGCGGGGAGGCGGTGAAGGTGGACTGGCACGGCCACCGGGACCGGGGGCTGGGCCTCGCCAACTGCCTTGCCGCAGTGGAGGCGGGGGTCGATCGGGTGCACGGCACCGGGCTCGGGGTGGGCGAACGGTGCGGGAACGCGGAGATGGACCTGCTCCTCGTCAACTTCAAGCTCCTCGACATCCACGACGCCGACCTCTCCCGCCTGGACGAGTACGTCCGTCTCGTGGCCGAGGCGTGCCGGGTGCCCCTCGCGTACAACTGGCCGGTGTTCGGGGAGGATGCCTTCCGGACCGGAACCGGCGTGCACGCCGCCGCGATCATCAAGGCCCGCCAGAAGGGGGACGATTGGCTGGCGGACCGGATCTACTCCGGCGTCCCGGCGGGGATCTTCGGGATGCGGCAGAAGATCGAGATCTCCCCGATGAGCGGGGTCTCCAACGTCCGGCACTGGCTAGGCGACCACGGGTACGATCCAGCGGACGAGGCGCTGGTCGAGCGGGTCTTCGCCGCGGCGAAGACGGCGGACCGGACCTTCTCGGACGACGAGGTGCACGCCCTCTGCCGGCCCCCTGCCGACGGCTCCTGACCGCTATCTCACCCCACCGCCGACCATGCTGGACGTCTACTGGCTCCCTCACTGCAAGAGCTGTCAGAAGCTCGTCGCTTACCTCGAGGAGCGTGACGAGCAGATCAGGACGCTCCGCAACCTGAAAGAGGATCCGCTGGACCGGAGCGAGGTGCGCGCGCTGGCCGGGGGTGTGGGCGGCGCCGACGTCCTCTTCTCGCGGAGGGCGCGGAAGTACCGGGAGATGGGGCTGCACGAGCGCGATCTGACCGACGATGAGATGCTGGACCTCATGGCGAGCGAGTACACCTTCATCAGCCGACCGGTGATCGTGCGTCCGGACGGGAGCGGCGTGGCTGGCTCCTCGCGGAAGCGGCTCGACGCCCTCCTCGAGGCCGACGGGTCGTGATCACGGCCGTCCTCCTCTGGGCGGCCGCGGCCACCTTCGCCGCCCCGACGGAAGCCGACACCGTGGTGGTGGAGGGCGGGTACGAGTCCGTATGGGAGGGTGCCACCTACTCGCGGGAGCGCTTCCGCTGGATGAACGGCGACCTCGACGTCTGCGCCGACCTCGCGCTCCTGAGCGCCCAGGTCGCGGTCCGGATGCGGGACGGCGCCGGGCGCGAAGGGCTGATCTACGAGGCGGTCTTCCAGATGCCGGAGGACGTTCGCCGGCTGAGCGTGCGCATCACGGGGGATACGCTCCGCTGGGGCTCGGAGGATCCGAGATTCTGGATCGAGCGGAAGATCCCCTTCGATCCGTCGCGTCCGCTCCTCCTCTACCAGTCCGGAATCTTCTCCGGCTACGCGCAGTTCACGCCCGACGCGCTCCCGCCGGAGGGGGAGGGCACGGTTCAGGTTCTCCTCGTGGACGGCGGGGTGCTCGACGACTGGACGGTGCGCCGGAATGCGGCGGGGCTCGCGGTCACCTCTCCGGAGGATGTGACCAGCATCCTGCATGCGGTCGGGACGGCGCCGCCCTCGCTGATCGAGATCCCCGAGCAGGATGCCGAGGCCCGCGCCGTTCCGCCGGAGCAGATCTCCACCGCGGACGAGTTCGCCCGCTGCCTGCAGCTCGTCGACCTCCCACCTCCGGACTAGCCGGATCGAGGGGACGAGGATCGGCGCCCCCTCCTCCACCCCGCTTCGCCGAAGGCCTCTTCCGCCTTCCGCTCCCCGTCGAAACCCTCTCTCCCGCCATGCCTCCGTCTCCCGAGTCGCCGCTCCCCGGAAGCCCGCGCATGCCGCTCCTCGAGCGGCTCGGGCTGCACCGGCCAGAGCTCCGGGCGTGGGCTATGTACGAGTGGGCCATCACCGGGATGTGGGCGGTGATCGTCACCACCATCTTCCCCATCTATTTCGAAAGGGTGGTGGCCGCCGACCTACCCGGGACGCGGGCGGTGCAGTACTTCGGCTACGCGACCACGCTCGGGATTGCCCTGGTGGCGGTGGTGGCGCCGATCATGGGAGCCATCACCGACCGGGCGGCCATCAAGAAGCCGCTCCTCGGTGCCTTCGCCACCATCGGGATTGCCGGTGCCGGCCTCCTCTTCCTCGTACAGGAAGGGGACGTCTTCCTGGCCCTCGCCTTCTTCGTTCTGGTCAACATCGGGGTGAACGGGAGCACCGTCTTCTACGATGCCCTCCTCCCCCACATCGCCCGAAGCGACGAGGTGGACCGCGTGTCCACCGGCGCCTTCGCGGTCGGGTATCTCGGCGCGGGTTTGCTCCTTTCCTTCTGCCTGGTCCTGGTTCAGGCGCCCGGCGTCTTCGGGGTCCCGGAGGGAACCCTTCCCGCGCGGCTCGCCTTCCTCGCGGTGGCCGTGTGGTGGGCGGTCTTCGCCCTCCCGCTCTTCTTCAAGGTGGCCGAGCCCCCGGCCGAGATCGCGCCGGGAGAGGTGGTGGAGAAGGGGACCTTCCTCTTCGCGCTGAATCGGATCAAGCGCACCTTCAAGGAGCTACGCTCATACCGGTACGCCTTTCTCTTCCTGATCGCCTATCTGATCTACGGCGATGGGATCGGCACCATCATCCGCATGGCCACGGTGTACGGCGCCGAGCTGGGAATCGACGCCGGGCACATGATCGGCGCGGTGGTCATGGTGCAGTTCGTTGGGGTACCCTTCGCATTCCTCTTCGGGATGATTGCGGGGTGGATCGGGACCAAGCGGGCCATCTTCCTGGGGCTGCTGGTCTACATCCTGATCACCATCCTCGGCTTCTTCATGACGACCGCCCTCCACTTCTGGCTCCTCGCCTTTCTGGTGGGGACGGTGCAGGGGGGAACGCAGGCGCTCTCTCGGTCGCTCTTCGCCAGCATGATCCCGGCGTACAAGTCGGGTGAGCTCTTCGGCTTCTTCGGGGTGATGGACAAGTTCGCCGGGATGATCGGCCCCTCGGTATTCGCGCTGGCCATCACTTTGACCGGGGTGAGCCGGTACGGCATCCTGTCGGTGATCGTCTTCTTCGTGGTGGGCGCGGCGATCCTCTACTTCGTGGACGAGGACGAGGGGCGGCGGGTGGCGCGGGAGGCACAGGCGCGTGCCCGTCCGGTCGCCGAGCTCGAAGAAGGAGCATCTCCATGACCGGCGCCCGCTCCACGACGGCTTCCGACGCGACCCGTGGCGAGCCTTTCTCGGACGGGCGCCGGAGGACCTCCTGCACGACGCAGGGAGCAAACGCTCCTACATGGTGTACGGCGCATCGAACCCCGTCTCCCTGAACCGTTCAGCCATCCGTCATATGATGAGAGCCCTCGCCTCGCTGCTGACCGTCGGCATGTTCGTCCTCCTGCCGGCGTGCGACAACGCCAGCGGAGAGCCCGCCCAGCCCGAGAGTGCGGCCACCGAGACGGCGGCCGTCCAGGTCGCTTCGGCGGACGAGCCGGTTCTCAAGGTCTACAAGACGCCGACCTGCGGGTGCTGCGACCTGTGGGTCGATCATGCGGAGGAGGAGGGGTTCGCGACCGAGTCCACCGACCTGCGGGATCTGCGGCCGATCAAGATGGAGCACGGCGTTCCCGGCCACCTTGCCTCCTGCCACACGACGATCGTGGGGGACTACGTGGTGGAGGGGCATGTGCCCGCCGACGTCATCCGCCGCCTTCTTGCGGAGCAGCCGGACATCGCCGGGATCGCTGTTCCGGGAATGCCGATGGGCTCCCCGGGAATGGAGGGCCATCGCGTGGATCCGTACGACGTGATCGCCTTCCGGAAGGACGGGACGCAGTACATCTTCGAGAGCCGCTGATTCGGCGCGCACGGACCAAATCCGGATGAGCCGGCGCGGGGAGCGGTGGCTCTGGGCGGGCGCGCTCCTGGCCGTCCTGATCGCGCTGGGCTTTTCCCTGGCCGCGGATCCGCCGGGCGGGCGCGAGGCGGAGCCCGTGGTGACGGAGAGGCGGCCGGTGCCTTCGGCGCCGGCGGCCTCTCCCGCTCTCACCGATTACGACGTCCGCCGCTTTCGCGAGAAGGGGCTGGCGGATCCCGCCCGGGACATCCTTCTCGACCTCATGGCGCGGCCGGACCTCATTCCGGACGATCCCGTGCTCGGCGGGACGATGTTCTTCGTCGAAGGCGAGTCGCTGGTGCTCAGCGACCGCTGGGTGCTGGCCACGTACGAGGACGGCCACATCCGCGGTCGGGGGCTCTACGAGTACGAAGTGTCGGAGGATGGCGCCATCTCCTGGCGCCGGATGGACAGCTACCTCGACTGACCCTCCCGGCGCTCCTCCTTTCGCGACACGGGCCGGCTCGCCTCGCGGTCCGATGCCCGGCCCGGGTCGGCTTCCTGATCGCGCACACCGGTGAGGCCGGGGCGCTTCCGGAGCTGCTCCAGGCGCCGGGCCAACTCCCTCTGTCGCCGTCGCAGCCGCCGGCGGACATCCTCCCGCCCGCGCATCAGGAAGTAGCGCCGCGCATTGGTCCACGCCTCGGTCCAGCGCTCCCGGACGGAGAGGGAGATGACGCCCACGGCGGGGAGCCCGATCAGGAGGGCCAGCCCGGGGATCCAGCCCCACTGCCACCAGGCCAGCGTCACGAAGAGGGCAATCCAGACCATGAAGAAAAAAGCTCCGCCGAGCACCCGGAAGCTAGCCTGGACGTCGTACGCCGGCCGATAGCGCCACTCCAGGAGCTCGGTGATCTTGTAGGGAATCCAGAAGACGGCGATGCCGAGCGCGGCCAGAGGCGCTGCCACGCCGAAAAAGAGTCCGCGCCGGACGGCCCACCATAGCGCGTGCTTGAGGCCGGGGACGCGATCGAGGTCCGTGGCGCGGAGGGCGAGCATGTCGAGTACCTGCTTGTGACGCAGAATCTCCCGGCCGAGCGGCTCGACCTCCTCGGGCCGGCTGCGGCGCAGCCTGTACAGCACCTCGCTCATCGCCCGCCGGCGGCGTAGCTGGAGCTCCGGATCACGACGCGGGGAGAGCTCCGCCGCGTAGATCTCCTCGGCCGCCTCCACCAGCGGCCTGTCCTCCCAGCGCTCCAGGTTGACCGTCACCTTCCGCAGACCCTGCTCGATCCGCGCGGTCAGCTCCCGCACAGCGGCGGCATTGGTCGGGGTCCGGCCGGCCAGGTCGTCCCAGGCAATGGGGCGGCCCACCAGTGCCAGGGCATCCGAGCGAAACCGCACCTTGTCGCGGAAGGTGAGCCCGATGGGGACGACCGGAAATGAATGACCCAGCAACTCCGCCGCGCCGAGGGCAATCCGGGCGGCGCCCGTCTTGAGCGGCGTGAGCGAAGGCTCGCTGTGGCTCCACCCCTCCGGGAAGATCCCGACCACCGAGCCGTTGGCCAGCGCGCGGTGCGCGGCGGAGAACATCTTCACGTTCCGCGACGACCCCGCGGGATCGTCTTCGGAACGGTAGACCGGAATGGCGCCTGCACCCCGGACCAGCCAGCCGATGGCCACCGAATCGAAGAGGGGCGCCTTTGCCAGGAAGCGCACCGGTCGGCGCGCCGCCGCGGCCACCGCGCCGGGGTCCACCATCGAGTTCGGATGATTGGCCACCAGGAGGACCGGGCCGGTGCGGGGAACACGCCGTCCCGCGACGTCGAAATCGTAGTACATCCCGACCGCGGTTGTCGAGATGCGGGAGAGGGCGGGGAGAAGCCACATAACCGGTTACGCTCGCGGAAGGCCCGGACCGCCGGGCACACGAGCGGGCTCCGTCCGCCAGGCGGAGAGGAGGTGGAGCGCAAGGGGAGCGATTATGGACATCGAGCGGCCCGGTCGGTCAGGCGACACGGTGACACGAGAGAGAACGCAACGTACCTTCCATGACGTGAAAACTCCAGAAACCGTAAGACTTTCATCCGCCACGAGCACCTTCGATGCCGCCCCCTGGGTGCCGGGCGCCTGAGCAGACATTCCCATCTCCCTGATTCCAGTCATACATGAGCAAACGCAAGAACACCGATCGCCGCGGCACCGAGCATGAGGAGCGATTCCTCGTCGACGAGAAGGTGACGATCGAGCAGCCCGAGGGAGATGTCGTGGTGGCCGGCGGGGACGAGCGCGAGGAGGGGTGGAGTCTCGCCGAGCGCATGGCCAACCGGGTCCGGATCAACGTCCCGGTGGAGGACAACCCTGCGCTTGAGGAGATCATCTCCCGGGTCAACGAGGACGAGGAGCTCTATGCCCTCTGGATCGCGGAGAACATGAACGCGACCCGGCTCGGGATGACAGACCACGGGCCGGTGCATGTGAAGATCGTGATGAACATCGCGATCAAGCTCCTCCGGATGCTCGACGACGCCGGGATCGAGACCGGGGTGGCGCAGGCGTACGGACTGACGAGCCGGGAGGCGCAGGTCGTGGTCGCCATTGCGGCGCTCTTCCACGACTCGGGGATGTCCATCCACCGGATCGATCACGAGGCCTTCTCCCTCTTCGTCAGCCAGCGGAAGGTGAGGGAGCTCCTGGAGGGGGTCTACGACGTTCCCACGGCCACCGTTCTGCGCTCGGACATCCTGCACGCCATCATCGCGCACCGCTCCAAGGGATCGCCGCTGACCGTGGAGGCGGGAGTGGTGCGGGTGGCCGATGCCCTGGACATGGCGAAGGGACGCTCCCGCATCTCCTACAAGGCCGCGGCGAGCAGCATCCACTCCATCTCCGCTGCGGCGATCGAATCGGTCACCATCGAGGCGGGCGAGCGGCGTCCGATCCGGCTCCTGATCCGCATGTCCAACTCGGCGGGTGTCTTCCAGATCGACCAGCTCCTGCGGGAGAAGATGGCGGGAAGCGGGCTGGAGGAGCACATCGAAGTGATCGGCCGCGTGGAGGGGGAGGAGGCGGAGCGCCGCCTCCTCTCGGACTACCGGATGTGAGCGCGCGGAAACGCGTGTTGTGGACGTTCGAGTGACGCAAGCCCTCCCAGTCCTCATCTGTGGGGCTGGCATCGGCGGTGCGGCGCTGGCGCGCGCCCTGTCCCGCGTCGGGATCCCCTGCCGTCTGTTCGAGCGCGCGCCGGTCCTCCACGAGGTCGGCTCCGGGCTCGGCGTAACCATGAACGGTGTTCGCGCGCTCGGGCACATCGGCCTCGACGAGCGCGTCCGAGAGATCGGAGCCCCGATCGAGCACGCGGAATTCTCCTCGCGCACCGGCCGGTCCCTCAGCAGAACCTCCATGAGGGATGTCGCACCCGGAGCGGCGGAGAGCAACTTTGTCATGCACCGCGCCGACCTGCACGGGGCGCTTCTGGACGCCCTACCGGGCGGGATCGTCTCGACGGGAGCCGAAGGGGTCGGCTTCGACGAGGGCAGCGAAGGAGTCATCCTCCACCTGAAGAGTGGTTTGGAGGTGCACGGGTCGATGCTCGTCGGCGCCGACGGCCTCCATTCGGCGGTGCGGCGTCAACTCCACGGCCCGGAGCCGCTGAGGTATTCGGGGCAGACCTGCTACCGGGGGATTGCGCGGATGCCTCCGGTGATTCCGGGCGTCCTGCGAGAGGTCCAGGGGCGTGGCCGCCGCGTGGGCATCTGTCCCCTCGACAGGGAGCGGATCTACTGGTGGGCGGCGATCAACGCTCCCGAGGACAGTCGAGACGATCCTCTCCAGCGTCGGGCCCGGATTCTCGAGGATTTCGCGGGCTGGCCGTTCGATTTTCCGGAGATGGTGCGACGCACGCCGGTGGACGCCATTCTTCGCAACGACCTCGTCGATCGCGGGCCCCGGTCACGATGGGGCCGCGATCGGGTGACCCTCCTCGGCGATGCAGCCCATCCCATGCTCCCCAACCTGGGTCAGGGCGCCTGCACTGCGATCGAGGACGCCGTTGTGCTCGCGCGCTGTCTTGCCGTCCACGCGGAGGATCGGCGAAAGGGGCTGCGGGCGTACGAGAGGGAGCGAGAGCAACGCACTTCGGCGGTAATCCGCGATTCCTGGATCTTCGGCGTAGCTGCTCGGTGGGAGAGGGCCGGAGCCGTGCGGATCCGCGAGCTCGCCCTTCGGCTGACGCCCGGCTCCCTGCAGCGAAGGCAGATGCGCTTCTACATGGAATACGACACCGGCCCGCTGCCCGTTGCCTCCGTTCGGTAGGCCCGCCGAACCTCCTATCGGGGCGCCCCCAGCCGCTCGTCCAGCATCTCCTTGACCACCTGGGGATTCGCGCTCCCGCCGCTGGCCCGCATCACCTGGCCGACAAAGAAGCCGAGCAACCCCGTCCGTCCGGAACGGTACTCTTCGACCTTGCCCGGGTTGGCGGCGAGGGCATCCGCGACGAGCTTCTCCAGCGCGTCCTGATCGCTCACCTGGCGCAGGTCGAGACGTTCCACGATCTCCTCCGGGCGGCCGCCTCCCTTCACCATCTCCCCCAGAACCTGCCGCCCGCCGGTGCTGGAGACGGTGCCGTCCTCGATGAGCGCAGCAAGCTCCGCCATCTCCGGGCCGCCGAAGGGGAGGGTGGTGACGTCCCGCTCGCCCAGCTCCCGCGGTAGCTCGTGGACGATCCAGTTTGCCAGCAGCTGGGGTGTGGCCCCCGCGCGCACCCCCGCCTCGAAGAGGTCGGCGCTGGCGGCGTCGCGGGTGAGGACCTCGGCCTCGTGCGGCTCGAGCTGCATCTCCCGCTCGTACACCTCCCGACGCTTCTGCAGCTCCGGCAAGCGCTCCGGCTCCTGGCGCGCCCCGCCGCCACGCTCCCTCTCGCGCTCCTTCTCCCGCTCGCGGGCCTGTCGCTTCTCCTCCCTGCTGGGGGGAGCTCCACCGCCTGCCGCGTCCTCGCGCGCTGCCCACGTATCCCTGAGGGTTACCGTGCGGTTCAGCACCGGCCGCATCGGCCGCGAATCCACGGGGTCGGTGAAGAAGTACCCAACGCGCTCGAGCTGCACATGGAGTCCCGGATCGAGCGCGGCCACGGCGGGCTCCACCAGCGCCTCCGGCACCACGACGAGTGACTCCGGATTGAGCCCCTCCCGGAAATCGGCGCCCTCCGCCTCGGGATCGCTCTCGCTGAAGAGCCGATCGTAGAGGCGCATTTCGAGCGGCAGGGCGTGGGTGGCCGAGACCCAGTGGATCGTCCCCTTCACCCGCCGTCCCTCCGGGTTTGCGCCACCGCGCGTCTCCGGGAGGTACGAGCAGCGCAGCTCCGTGACCTCCCCGTCGTCTCCCCGCACCACTTCGTCGCAGCGGATCACGTAGGCGTAGCGCAGCCGCACCTCACCACCCGGGACCAGGCGATGGAAGCCTTCCGGAGGATCCTCGCGGAAGTCGTCCCGGTCGATCCAGAGGGTGCCGGTGAAGGGGAGGGGGCGTGAGCCCTCCTTCGGCACGTCGTGCGGCCAGACCGGCGCCTCGAAGGTTTCGGATTCCCCCTCCGCATAGTTGGTGATCACCACCTTCAGCGGGTCCATGACCCCCATCAGGCGGGGAGCGCGCTGGTTGAGGTCGTCGCGGATCGCGTACTCGAGCTTGCCGACGTCGATGCGAGTGTTCGCCTTGGTGACGCCGATCATCTCGCTGAAGGTGCGGATCGCCTGCGGGGTGACCCCCCGCCGCCGGAGGCCGGCCAGCGTCGGCATCCGCGGGTCGTCCCACCCCGCCACCCGCCCCTCGCTCACCAGGGTGAGCAGCTTCCGCTTGCTCATCACCGTGTACTCGAGCTGCAGCCGGGCGAACTCGATCTGCCGGGGCCGCGTCGGCTCCCCGCCCTCGCTGCGCACGTGCTCCACCCACCGCTCCGCCACCCAGTCATAGAGTGGCCGGTTGACGTCGAACTCCAAGGTGCAGAGGGAGTGCGTGATGCCCTCGATGGCGTCTTCGACCGTGTGGGCGAAGTCGTACATCGGATAGATGCACCACTCCTCCCCGGTCCGGTGATGATGCGCGTGGCGGATCCGGTAGAGCAGTGGGTCCCGGAGGAGCATATTCTTCGAGGCCATGTCGATCCGCGCCCGGAGCACGTGGGCCCCGTCCGGGAACTCGCCCGCCCGCATTCGCCGGAAGAGCTCAAGGCTCTCCTCCGGGGCGCGCTCCGCGAACCGGCTGAGCCGCCCCGGCTCCATGACGGTGCCCCGGTTCTCCCGGATCTCCCGCTCCGACTGGCTGTCCACGTAGGCCTGCCCCTCGCGGATCAGGAACTCGGCCAACGCGTACATCCGCTCGAAGTAGTCCGAGGCGAAGAGCGGGCCTGCGCCGATCCCGCCCACCAGCCAGCGCACGTCCTCCACGATCGCGTCCACGTAGCGAACATCCTCGGTGACCGGGTTGGTGTCGTCGAATCGCAGGTTGCACCGCCCTCCGAACTCCTCGGCGATGCCGAAGTTGAGCAGGATCGACTTGGCGTGGCCGATGTGCAGGAAGCCGTTCGGCTCCGGGGGGAACCGCGTCACCACCTCCTCGTGCTTGCCGGCGCGGAGGTCCTCCGCCACGATCTGACGGATGAAGTCGCGGGTGCGGGTCTCTTCGGGCACGTCGGTTCTGGATGCCATCGTCTCGGAAAATTCCTCGTGTGCTGCCGCGGGTGGTCTTTCGGGTGCTGCGGGCGCATCCGGCCTGCGGCCGCACCGCGCTCTATCCGCGGGGCGTGAAACAGCCGCGCCGCCGCGGACGGAGCCTCCTCGGGCTGCGCCCTGCGGGGTCTCCGCCCTTCGGGTCACGATCGCTTGCGCGCGCCCGCCAACTTACCGCCCGCTCGATCGGCGGACCACACCGGGGTGGATACGGGCGCGCGTCGTCGATATCTTCACCGCATGACCGACACCAACGAGCAGATCCGCGTCCGCTTCGCGCCGAGCCCCACCGGCTTCCTCCACGTGGGCGGCGCGCGGACAGCACTCTTCAACTGGCTGTATGCCCGCCGTCATGGCGGCGTCTTCGTCCTGCGCATCGAGGACACCGACCGCGCCCGCTCGAGCGAGGAGATGACCGAGGTCATCCTCGACGGCATGCGCTGGCTCGGACTCGACTGGGACGAAGGTCCGGTACATCAGGCGGACGGGGTGGAGCGGCATCGGGCCGCCGCCGATCGGCTGCTCGCCGAGGGGAAGGCGTACCGCTGCTTCGCCACCCCGGAGGAGCTTCGCAAGTGGCGCGAGGAGGGCGGCGAGGATTTTCGCCTGACCCGCGATAAGCTGGAGCTCCCGGAAGAGGAGGCCGACCGCCGCGTCGCCGAAGGCGAGCCGTACACGGTCCGCTTCCGCGTTCCGGAGGGGTCGACCGAGTGGGACGACGCCGTCCACGGCAAGACCGTCTTCCAGAACGACGACATCGACGACTTCATCGTCCTTCGCTCGGACCGCACCCCGGTCTACAACCTCGCGGCCGTCGCGGACGACGTGGAGATGCGGATCAGCCACGTGATCCGCGGGGACGACCACATCTCCAACACGCCGCGGCAGATCATGCTCTACCGGGCGCTCGGTGCCGAGGTCCCGACCTTCGCGCACGTCCCGATGATTCTGGGGCCGGACGGCCGCCGCCTCTCGAAGCGGCACGGCGCCACAGCGGTTGGGGATTACGCTGCCGAGGGAATCCTCCCGGAGGCGCTCGTGAACTTCCTCGCCCTCCTCGGCTGGTCACCCGGTGAGGACCGCGAGGTCATGACCATCGAGGAGATGACGTCCCTCTTCTCCCTGGAGCGGATCAACAAGAAGAGCGCGATCTTCGATCCAGAGAAGCTGGACTGGATGAACGGCCAGCACCTCTCGCGGCAGCCGGCGGAACGGATCGTTCCGCTCGTCGCGCGGAAGCTCGTCGACTCGGGAACGCTCTCGGAGGCCGAGGTCGCAGAGAACCAAGAGTGGCTGGTGACCCTGGTGGAGATGTTCAAGGTTCGCTCCCGGCGCGCGGACGAGATCGCCCGGCACGCCCAGCTTTTCCTGGCGGACGAGGTCGCGTACGACCCGATCGCCGTGCAGAAGCACTGGAAGGACCCTGCCGACGTCGCGAAGCGTCTGGACGCGGTGTCCGCAACGCTGCGCAATCTGGGGGCATGGGAGCCGGCGATGATCGAGCAGGCGCTCCGAGCCACCGCGGAGCGGCTCAACACCGGATTCGGCAAGGTCGTCCACCCGCTCCGGCTCGCGGTGACGGGGCAGTCGTCGAGCCCGGGAATCGATCAGGTCCTCTTCATGACCGGACGGGAGCGAACGCTCAAGCGCCTCAAGGTCGCGCGAAAGTCGCTCGTCGGAACAAAGGGTTGAAACGCCTGTATCTTGACAGGGAAGCGAAGGTGTGAAAGGTTGTCGCTGACGAGCATTCCCGCCACGAGGCCCGCCGAGATCCTCCACCGGCTGCGGTACTGACCGATTTCATCCGCACAGCCTGCCCGGGCGGCTTTCCGGGTTCAGACTTTCACCCCAGATCAGGGGACCACCACCATGGCAGAGGCACTGTCCAAGGTCGAGGAAGACATTCTCGACTATCTCGTGGAATACCTGCGAGAGAACACCTATCAGCCGAGCATCCGTGAGATCGGCCGGCGCTTCGACATCAAGTCTACCAAGACCGTTTCGGAGCACCTGCAGGCGCTCGCGCGAAAGGGGTATCTGCAGCGGGACGCCGCGAGGTCCCGCGGGGTCAAGATCCTCGGGCTCGATCTGGCTGCGAGCAGTCTCCAGCTTCCTCTCTACGGAAAGGTGGCCGCGGGAGCGCAACCTCTCCAGACGGAGGGGGTGACGGGGCGGGTGGCCGTCGACCGCCAGTTCGTCTCATCTCCCGACACCTTCGCGCTGCGGGTGGATGGCGAGAGCATGGAAGGGATCGGGATCCATGACGGAGACTTCGTGCTGATCGATCCGACGGACCAGGATGAGCTTCACGACGGCGACACGGTCGCGGTGCGCGCGGGGGGAAAGCCGCTCGTCAAGCAGTATTACGAGCGCGACGGCGAGGTGGTTCTGCAGCCGGCGAACCCCGAGCATCCGCCCATCGTGGTGCGGGAGGTCGAGGATTTCGCCGTTCTCGGAAAGGTGGTGGGGCTTTATAGAGTCCTCGGAAACGGTTCATCGCGACCGCAGGACTGACCTGGCGCCGTTCAGAGCCACGGCCCCCGGACCCCCTCGGTCCGGGGGCCGTCGTCATGCTGCCTCTGAAACCGCCGAGCTCACCAGAGTGACAGGACGAACATGGGGGAGATGACGGCCGAGGAAGAAGGCAGCGAGCGTGATCGCACCTGGATGGCGGAGGCGATCGCAGAGGCGCGTCGAGCGGAAGCTCTCGGAGAAGTTCCGGTCGGAGCGGTGATCGTGCGCGAGGAGGAGGTAATCGCCCGCGGCCACAACCTCACGCACACGACCGACGATCCCTCCGGTCACGCGGAGATGGTGGCCATCCGACGTGCGGCCGACGCGCTCGGACACTGGCGGCTCCTCGACTGCACCCTCTACGTGACGCTCGAGCCGTGCGCGATGTGCGCGGGCGCCATCGTCCTTTCCCGCATCCCGCGGCTGGTCTTCGCGGCGCACGATCCCAAGGCCGGCATGTGCGGCTCGCTCGAGAACCTCGTACAGGATCCGCGCTTGAATCATCGGGTGGAGCTCACCACCGGGGTGCTCGGCGCGGAGGCGGGAGACATGCTGCGCGACTTCTTCCGGCGGCGGCGGGCCGCGAGAGCCCGGACGGCCGAGGACGCGCAGCGCTGACGGTGCGGATCCTCGTCCTCAACTGGCTGGACCGCGAGAACCCGCGCGCCGGTGGAGCGGAGGTCCACCTCCACGAGATCTTCGGTCGGATCGCCGCCGCGGGCGATCGGGTGATTCTCGTGGCCAGCGGGTGGAGGGGGTGCATCCCCCGCGTCGACCTCGACGGGATCGAGGTCCACCGGGTCGGCACACGAAACACCTTCCCGGCCTTCGCCGTGCCCCATGCACGGCGCCTCCTGGCCGACGGGGAGTTCGACGTGGTGGTCGAGGATCTGAACAAGATTCCGCTCGCGACGCCCCACTGGTCCCCGGTGCCGACCGTCCTGCTCGTCCACCACCTCTTCGGCGCCACCGCGTTCCGCTCGGCCACGCCGCCGGTCGCGGCGCTCACCTGGCTCGCCGAGCGGCCGATCGGCCGGATCTACCGCGGCATCCCGACGCAGGCGATCTCGGAGAGCACTGCAAACGACCTGGTCCGGCGCGGGCTCGACCGGCGGGAGATGACCATCATTCCGAATGGAGTGGATCTCGAGTTCTTTTTCCCCGACACTTCGGTGCCCCGGGCGGAGATCCCCACCCTCCTCTACCTGGGTCGGCTCCAGCCGTACAAGCGGGTCGATCTCGTGCTGCGCGCCTTCGCGCTCCTACGCGCGAGGGGGAGCTCGGCCCGGCTGGTGGTGGCGGGGAAGGGAAGCTCGGAGCGGCGTTTGCGGCGCCTGACAGGCCGGCTGGGCGTGGCGGAGGCGGTGGATTTCGTCGGGTTCGTCAGCGAGGAGGAGAAGCGCCGCCTGCTGCGCACCGCGTGGGTGCACGTGCTCACCTCACCGCGGGAGGGGTGGGGGATCACCAACGTCGAGGCCGCGGCGTGCGGAACGCCTTCGGTGGTGAGCGACTCGCCCGGGCTCCGGGATTCGGTGGCCGAGGGGGTGTCCGGCTACCGGGTCCCGCACGGAGACGTAGACCGCCTCGCAAGCACCCTCGGGCGGCTGCTTCGCGACCGGAAGGAGGTGGAGCGGCTCGGACGGAGCGCCCGTAGCTACGCTGAGCGTTTCGACTGGGGGCGGAGCGCGCGGGAGACGCGCGCGCACCTGGCGCGCGTCATCGCCCGGCCGGAGTGAGCGGTCAGCCCCGCATCGGGGAGTCGACCGCCGGCTCCGTACCTCCATCGCCCCCTTCCGCCATCGTGCCTTCCGGGGCCGTTATCTCGATCGGCCGGCCGAAGATCCTCAGCATCAGGTAGAGCAGGGCTACGCCGACCAGGAGCGAGATGCCCGGGTTGATCCCCCAGACCGCGGTGGGAATGTCACCCACCACGATGGCGATCGCGGCCACGGCCAGCGCGTAGGGAAGCTGTGTGCGCACATGGTCGATGTGGTCGCAGGCGGAGGCCATGGAGCTGATCACGGTGGTGTCAGAGATCGGAGAGGCGTGGTCACCGAAGACCGCGCCGGCCATGATCGAGCTGATGGCACCGAGGAGGATGGTGTAGTCGTCACCCCCGGCGAAGCCGACGCCGGCACCCATGCTGACGGCGAGCGGCAGCACCACCGGGAAGAGGATGGCCATGGTCCCCCACGAGGTGCCGGTGGCGAAGGCCGTGAGAGCGGCGATGAGGAAGACCAGCACCGGGAGCGCAGCGAGCGGGAGCGTCTCGGCGAGAAGGCCGGCCAGGTAGTCTCCCGTCCCTACCGCCTGCGTGACTCCGCCGAGCGACCAGGCGAGGATCAGGATGACGATGGCCAGGAGCATCGAGCGCATTCCGCCGACCCACGACTGGATTGCCTCGTTGACAGTGAGGATCCGCTGCGCCAGCGCAAGGATGATCGCGGCGATGACACCCGCGAAGGAGGCCCAGAGCAGCGAGGTGAAGGGATCCGCCGCGCCGATCACGTCGCGCAGCCCTGCGCCGGGCTCCATCCCCTCGGCCCCGGTGTGGTAGAGGGCGGCGAGGGCCACCACGATCACCACCAGGATGGGGATCACCGCGTTGTACCAGCGGCCCGGCACGTCCTCGGCGGGCTCGGCCAGACCGCTCTCGGTATCCGCGGCGAGCATCGCCCCCGGCCTGTACAGTCCGCCGCCGCTCGCCGCCCGGCTCTCCGCGGTCCGCATCGGCCCGAACTCGCGGCCGGTGATCACGATCATGAGGACCAGGGTGATCGCCAGGATCGGGTAGAAGAGATACGGGATGGAGTGCAGGAAGACGTTGAAGGGGTTGGCGGCCCCGGCCAGCAGCTCCTGCTGGAGCGCCGGGTCCGTCACCTGCGCCGCCGATGCCTCCAGGTTCTCCCCGATCATGGCGATCTCGAAGCCCACCCAGGTGGAGATGGGCGCGATCACCGCGATCGGCGCCGCCACCGAATCGACGATGTAGGCGAGCTTCTCCCGGGATATCCGCAGCCGGTCCGTCATCGGCCGAAGGGTATTTCCGCGGATCAGGGTGTTCGCGTAGTCGTCGAAGAAGATGCCGAGCCCGGAGAGCCAGCCGAAGAACTGTCCGCGGCGGCGGCTGGTGGCGTACGGCTCGAGCGCCTGGACGATGCCGCGCGTGCCGCCGCTCCGCGTGATGACTCCCACCATGCCGCCCAGCAGCAGGCTGAAGACGATGATGGCGATGTGGTCCGCATCGGCCAGCGCCTCGAGGACGAACTGGTCGAGGACGCGGAGGGTCGCCGCGAGCGGGTTGAAGCCGGTAAGGAGGAATGCACCGAGCCAGACGCCCGCGAAGAGGGAGATGACCACCTCGCGGAAGACGAGCGCGAAGGCGATGGCCAGGAGCGGCGGAACGAGGGAGAGCCACCCGGGAAGAAACCGTGC
>SKRI01000069.1 GCA_007118565.1 Gemmatimonadota bacterium
ACCGGGTCAGACCGATTCCGGTGAACGCGAACTACTGGAGGACGGCGCGTTCCTCATCACCGCTTTCGAGACGCCGCAGCGACGGGACCAAAATCCGTCCCCGTCACCACTGGATCGCCGCTCGGCGCTGCGATGGGGGGTTGCCTCATTCAGTAACGGGCGCTAGAATGTGAGTGGTCGCTCACTCACATTCAAGGTTGCGATGCGCCTCCTACTCTTCGCCGCGCTACTACTGGCCGCACCAGGTCTCATTGAAGTCCAAGCCGCCCAGCCAGTGGACCGGATCGAACTCGCCGAGGCGATCGACCAGGCGCTGGCCTCGGGCTCCCGGATAGCCATCGCCCACGCGGCAGCCGACGGTGCCCGCGCGGCAGCCGGGACCATGTCCTCTACGTATCTCCCCCGGGTGAGCGCCTCTGGCAGTCTCCTGAGGTCGGAGCACGGTATGACCGTGACGCCGATCCGGGAGCCCGGCGTCTTTCCTGAGCTTGACCGGACGATCTACGACCTCTCGCTCGAGGTGGCGTGGCCGGTCTTCGACTTCGGCAGAGGAAGGGCGGCGCGGGAAGCTGCCCGGGCCGCCGCCCTGGCGGCTGACATCCGTTACGACCTCGCGCGGATGGAGACGACCGAGGCGGTCACCGTTCTCTACCTCCGGATTGCACAGCTGCGGGAGCGGCTGAAGGTGGAACATCAGCGGATAGAAGCGCTTCGGCGCCAGCAGAAGGACTTCTCTCTACTTCACTCGGCCGGAAGGGTCTCCAGGGCCGATGTGCTGCGCATCTCGGAGGCCGTCCTATCTGCTGAGACGGGCGCGACATCGACGATGAACCAGCTGGAAACCGCGCTGGCGATGCTGACGGTGGAGATCTCGGCAACCAGCCCGCTGCGGATCGACCACATCCCGCCGATGCAGATCCCGGCCGCTCCGCCTCCGCAGGTCGACGTGGATCTCGGAACGGTCCCGCAGGTCGCCGTGGCCGAGGCGCAGGCCGATGGAGCTCGGGCCGGCGCTCGGGAAGCCGGCCGAAGCCTCCTGCCTGCCGCCGAGGTCTTCGCTGGCGAGCGCCTGCGGTCAGGGTCGGAACTCCCCTTCGACAGCGATCTGAGCGGCGGGATCCGCGTCCGCATCCCCCTCTTCGACGGATCGCTGCACACCCGTCGCCAGGTCCGCCGCGCGGAGGTGACCGAGCGGGAGGCAGCCTCGAGCCGCGCAGCGCGCGAGGTGAGGGTCGCCATCGACGATCTCATTCGGACGATCCAGGAGGATCGAGCGCGTGCGGAGGCGTTGGCCCTGAGAGGCGAATACATGGAGGAAGTCTATTACGCCGACCGCGCGGCGTTTGAGGAAGGGCGTCTCACGCTCAGCGACCTGCTTGCCAGCGAAGAGCGACTCGCGGCGGTTCGTGTCGAGGAGGTGGAAGTGCGGGCGGCTGGCCTGATTCACCACCTGCAGCTCCAGGTTCTGACGGGCACGCTGACCCGTGAAACTGCGGTCCTACTCGTCGAGGGGCGCTCATGACGACCAGAAGGAGGCGGTTCATCGCGGCGGCAGGTGCGTTGGCCATCATCATGGTGGTGGTTGTGGCGGCCTACCAGATGCTTGGCGATTCCGGCGCGCCTGAGGCGCCCCGGGAGGTCTCCGTGGAAGTCTCACGGCCAACCCTTGAGACGGTCTTCGAGGCGGTCCGCTACATCGGCACCGTCGAGGGGGCCGGGGATGCCGCCCTTTCGTTTCGGGCGAGCGGGGAGCTCGCAAGCATCCAGGTCGTCGAGGGGCAGGCGGTGACAGCCGGCACCCCGCTGGCGACGCTCGACAACCCGGACGCTGCGGCCCGGGTCGACCGGGCCCGCTCCGAGCTCGCCAGGGCGGAGGCGAACCTCCGCCACTGGGAGCGGGAGCTCGCGGCGGACGAGCGCCTAATCGCGGAGGGTGCCATTCCGCGCGCCCAGCGGGACCAGACCGCGCTCTCGCGCGACAACGCCTCGCTGACCCGCGATGCCGCGGCTGCCGGCGTCCGTGAGGCGGAGGCCCTCGGAAACCTTACCCGGCTGCACGCACCGCATGCCGGGCGCGTCGCAGCGATCGAGCGCACCCCCGGAGAGTTCGTCGGGCCCGGCCAGCCGGTTATCCGGCTTCGCGCCGGCACCCCGCGTGTACGGGTCGACGTTCTCGAGCGCGACGCCGGAGAAGGGATCGGTCCGGGGACGAGGGCGGTGGTTACGACGCGATCCTGTGGGGACGTGGTCGGGATGGTCACGGAATCCCAGCCCGCTGTGCGGGCGCCTCTCCAGAGCGTCCGGGTCTATGTCGAGGCGACCCGGTCATGCCTGGATGACCTTCCGACGGGAGCCGACGTCCCGGTCACCTTCCAAGTGCGTCCCGACACCGGCGCGACACTGGTTCCCGTCTCGGCGCTCGACCTGCGCGGCGGCACACCGCGGGTCTTTCGTGTCGACGAGGTTTCGGTCGTCGAGGCGGTCGCCGTCGAGCTGGGCGTGCAGCGCGGGGCCTTGCAGCAGATCCGCGGACCCATCCGGCCCGATGACCGCATCGTCACCTCCGGTGCCTCGGGACTCCGCGCCGGCGACCGGGTGCGGGTCCGAGGTGAGCCGCGCAACGCAGCCACGGGAGAACGGCCATGAGCTGGGCGAGCGTGTCCCTCGATCACCGGCACGCCGTATGGGCGGTGGCGATCGCCGTGGTGGTGTTCGGCATCCTGGCATGGGATCGCCTTCCGATCGCACTCTTCCCCGAGACCGCGCCCCCGCTGGTCAACGTGGTCACGGCCTATCCCGGCGCCTCCGCCGCGGACGTCGCTGAAGGTGTGTCGGAGCCCATCGAGGAAGCGGTCGCCGCCCTCGATGGCATCTCGAAAGTGTCTTCCGTCTCGCAGGACGGTCTCTCAATCGTGACCGCGGAGTTCGAATACGGGAGGAACGTCGATCTCGTAGCCGTCGATGTACAGAACTCGGTGACTCGCCTGCGGAGCGCGCTTCCGGCGACAGTTGCCGAGCCCCGTGTGCTCAAGTTCAGCACGTCGGACAGACCGGTCGTCACCCTCGCGGTATCCGGGCGGAGTGGCGACGTCGACCTGGCCAGGATCCGCCGCGCTGCCGAGGACGAGATCCAGCCAATCCTGCAGCGCACGCCGGGCATTGCCTCGGTTGACGTCTTCGGCGGCGCGCGCTCCCAGGTCAACGTTCTCGTGGAGCGGGACCGCCTCGAGGCGAGCGGACTGTCGCTCTCGGCGGTCACCGACGCCGTGCGTCGCGGGAACGTTGCTTCGCCCGCGGGACGGGTCGAGCGCGACCGCCGCGAGGTGCTCCTCCGGTTCGACGAGCAGGCGACGACGGTCGCAGGACTCGCCCGGCTGCCGGTGGCCGCCGGTGACGGGCAGCGGGTACTCCTCGGTGACATCGCACAGGTCCAGGAAGGCGCGGCCGACCGTCGCAGCTCCTATCGGATTCGTGGCCGCGAGGCGGTCGCGCTCCAGGTGCTCCAGCGGCAGGACGCCAACACCGTCGACGTCGTGCGCCGCGTCGAGGCGCTCGTCCCCGATCTTGCGGCCGCCTTTCCGGATCTCGAGATCGAGGTGGCGACAGAGGAGGCGTCCTTCACGGAGCTCGTCGTCGCGAACATGGGCAGCAGCATCGTCGCCGCGCTTCTCCTGGCGAGTCTCGTCATCTTCCTGTTCATCGGCAGCGTCCGCGGCGCCCTGATCGTGTCGATCTCGATGCCGATGAGCTTCCTCCTGGCGCTCTCGCTGATGCGGCTGACCGGGATGGAGCTCAACCTGGTGACGCTCTCCGCGGTAATCCTGGCTGTCGGGATCGTTGTGGACGCATCGGTCGTCGTGCTCGAGAACATCGCCCGTCACCGGAAGGCGGCCGACGGCGACGCCGCCGCCGTGCGGGGTGCCGACGAGGTGGCGTTTCCCATCCTGGTCGGCCTTCTGACGACCGTGATCGTGCTCGTCCCGTTCCTCTTCCTGTCGGGCTTCGTCGGCCAGGTCTTCAGGCCGCTGGCCATGACGATGATCTTCGCATTCTCCTCGTCGTTGCTCGCCGCGGTCACCCTGATCCCGCTCCTGGCCACCATGATCCTGGGTCGTGAATCGAGATGGGAGGTTCGGGTGGCTGCGCGGACCACGCGGTGGTTCGCGCGCGGGGTGGAGCGGCTCAGGGAAAACTTCATGCGGCTGCTCGCCTTCGGCCTGCGGAATCGGGGGGTCTTGCTCGGCTCGACCGTGCTGCTTCTCCTCATCTCCGTGGCGCTGATTCCGGCCCGGGGAATGGAGGTGCTGCCGAGGCTCGATGCCGGATCCTTCTTCATCTCGATCGAGACGGAGCCCGGCACATCCTTCTCGGAGACGCTCCGCATCGTCCAGGAGATCGAGGGTCAGCTTGAACGTGAGCCGGCGGTGACGAGCTACTCGGCCCAGGTCGGCTTCGAGCCCGACGCCTCGTTCCTCGGAGACGCCGGGGCACTCGGGGTTCAGCAGGCGTTTCTCTCCGTCTCGCTCGTCTCCAGGAAGGAGCGCGGGGAGACGATCTGGGACATCCTAGACCGACTTCGCTGGGAGATCGACGGCATTCCCGGAATCCGGACCGCCGTGCTGAAGGAAGTGGGCGGTACGGCCAAGACCACGACCTCGGCGCCGATCACCGTGCGGCTTTCCGGCCCTGATCTGGAGGCCCTCGACTTCCTCGCGGACGAGGCCGCCGCCCGGATGCGGGGCGTCCCCGGGGCAGCCAACGTCTATCGCAGGTGGTCGCTGGACCAGCCGGAGGTCCGGCTCGCGGTAGATGAGTTGAAGGTTGCCCACCATGGGCTGACGGTCGAGCAACTCGCCGCCGAAACCTTTGCTGCCGTCGAGGGGCGAGCGGTCAGCTGGCTGAACCCGCAGAGCGGCGCGGCCCAGCCGATCGTGGTCCGCTACGCTGCCGACGAGCGCGTCAACGTGACGGACATACTCGGCGTGCGCGTCCGGCCCGGCCTGCCTCTGGGGGAGTTCGTCACCCCGGTCCCGTCGCTCAAAGCAAACCTGATCACCCGGGAGGATCTCGAGCCGACCGCCGAGGTGCTCGCCTTTCACCACGGTCGGGCGTTCAGCCATGTGATGTCCGACGTCGAAACGGCCATGGAGACGATGGAGCTGCCGGCGGGTTACGAGATCGCGTTCACCGGGGAACGTGAGGACCTGGACGAGTCCGGGGGGCAGATGATTCGATCCCTCCTCGTTGCCCTGCTTGCCGTCTATCTCCTCCTGGTCGCGCAGTTCCGCTCCTTCGTCCACCCGCTCACCGTGATGGTGGCGGTGCCCCTCGTACTCGTCGGAGTGTCCGCGGCCCTCCTCTTGGCCGGCAAGTCGGTCTCCATGGCGGTGCTGATGGCCCTCATCCTCCTCGTCGGCATCGCCGTGAACAATTCGATCCTGCTCCTCGACTTCGTCCTATCCGCTCGGCGGCGTGGCGTTCCCCGATTACAGGCGGTCACGGATGCGGTCTCGATTCGCTTCCGCCCGATCATGATGACCTCCTTCTCGACCATCATCGGGATGCTCCCGCTGGCGATGGAGTGGGCGCTCGGAGCCGAGCGCTTCTCCCCGATGGCTGTCGCCATCATCGGCGGCTTGACCGCCTCATCACTGCTCACGCTCGTCGTGATCCCCGTCTTCTACACCGTGATGGACGACGCGGGTGCGGCGGTGAGCCGTTTTACCAGACGAATGGTTCATCATGCGAATTAACAATCTTCCGAACGCTACGACCCGTAACGGCTTGATGCAGAGGGTTCGAGGGTGCATCCAATCGACCTTCGGAATCATCTCGGTAGTGATCGCTCTCCTCTCGTTCGGTCAGGCTGCCCCGGCAGAGGCTCAGCAGGATCCGGGAGCCGACGCGATCGTCGGGACGTGGGCGGATGCTCGCGGTGAGATGCTGGTGGAGTTCAGCCGGTGCGGCGCCGCCTACTGCGCTCGGATCGTCGGACTCCCCGGTGGAGATAAAGCTGCTGTGGACGTCCGGAA
>SKRI01000017.1 GCA_007118565.1 Gemmatimonadota bacterium
GCACCCTTCCGCCCAATCTCCCGTTTCCGACGACCACCTCAGCCGCACCCGTCCCGACATCGTCCGGGAGTACGGGCGGCATCTCTGGATGGACCCCGGTGAGCCCGACGTGCAGGACCAGACCGCCCGCGTGATCCTGGACGTGGTGCGGCGCTACGACGTCGACGGCATCCACATCGACGACTACTTCTACCCCTACCGGGAGGCGGGGCCGGACGGCGAGCTGCTCGACTTCCCGGACGAGCCGAGCTGGCAGCGCTACCGAGAGGCCGGCGGCACGCTGAACCGGAACGACTGGCGCCGCTCCAACGTGAACACGCTGGTCGAGCGCCTCTACCGGGAGATCAAGGTGGAGAAGCCGTGGGTCCGCTTCGGGATCAGCCCCTTCGGCATCTGGCGGCCGGGCCATCCGCCGCAGATCGAGGGGTTCGACGCCTACGACCAGATCTACGCGGATGCGCGCCAGTGGCTCGTGGAAGGATGGGTGGACTACTTCACCCCGCAGCTCTACTGGCCCATCGCCCAGACGCCCCAGAGCTATCCGGTGCTCCTGCGCTGGTGGGTGGGGGAGAACCGGCACGACCGGCACATCTGGCCCGGAAACTTCACCAGCCGGGTCATCTACGGCGCCGAGCCGCACTGGCCGAGCAGCGAGGTGCTCGCTCAGATCTACGTCACCCGCGGGCAGGAAGGGGCCACCGGCAACGTGCACTTCTCCATGCGCGGGATGATGGGTGATCCGGACGGCCTCTCCACCCGGCTGGCGACCGAGGCGTACGCGACGCCGGCCCTGGCGCCCGCCTCGCCCTGGCTCTGGAACCGCCCGCCGGGGGCGCCAGAGCTCACCGTAGGCGCGGGGAGCGACGGCGGATGCGAGCTCCGGCTCGTGCCCGTCGGGCTCACGCTGCCGACCTGGTGGGGCGTGCGTCTACGGGAAGGGGACGAATGGAGGACGGAGATCGTGCCCGGGTCGATACGGGAGATCCCGCTCGAGGCGGGGGTGGTCGAGGCGGCGGTGTCGGCGGTGGACCGAGTCGGCAACGAAGGACCGCTCACCCGGCTGCCCCTCGAGTGATGCCAGCACGGGAAACCCTGTAATGAAGAAGGGCCCGGCGATCGCCGGGCCCCTCTTCTTGTACCGCTCCTGCGCCCCGGGGCTACAGGTTCGGGTTGCTATTCAGCTCGGAGAGCGGGATCGGGAAGCAGGTGGCGTCCCCTCGCTCCTGCTCGCTGTACGGCCAGGTCCCGGCGGGGAAGTAGTCCATTCCCTGCGCAAGGTACCGGCGGAGATCACCCAGGCGGTGGCCGGTCAGATAGAAGTCACGCCGACGCTGCTCGCGCAGCTCCGCCATCAGGTCCTCACCGGCAAGATCCACCGTATCCTGACCTCCGAACGCTCGACGCTCATTGACCAGCGCGAGCGTGCCCGCGGTCGGCCCCTCGGCCTCGGCCACGATGTAACGAGCCTCCAGCCCGGAGGAGAACCGAACGTCGGTTCCCTGCTCGATCATGAGCGGCTCATCGGGGTTCCAGCCGGAATAGCTGTACGGCCGGTAGGGAACGAGGCCGGCGATCACGGCATCACCCTGAAGCTCCTTCGGCTCCTCCGGCTCCAGGATCCGCGGGTCATCGAGACCCTGGAAGGTCGGACCGATCTCGAGGTGCGCGTTGCCCACACGAGTGGCGTTCCAGAAGTGGTTGTACTCCCGGCCCGAGTTGGACGAGTGCGCCGACCAGAACTCGAAATCCGCCGGGACCGGACGCGCGTACTCGGCGGCAAGCCCCGGGTCTCCCCGGTTGAGGGCTGC
This sequence comes from Gemmatimonadota bacterium, assembly GCA_007118565.1. Taxonomy (GTDB): domain Bacteria; phylum Gemmatimonadota; class Gemmatimonadetes; order Longimicrobiales; family Longimicrobiaceae; genus SKRI01. The sequence goes on from SKRI01000017.1 coordinate 1,809, forward strand.
GCGCGCCGCGCCGACATGCGCCAGATACGCGAGCGAATCAGCGGAAGCGGTGTTCTGACCAGCCGAGCGGGCGCGGCTCGCGACGCCGATGGCGTCGTCGAACCGGTCGAGCGCCATTGCAAAGAGCGCGTCCGGCTGATGCGCGGCGCTGACATCGATCGGTGCCTCGCAGTACGACTCAGCGAGGAGCGTCATGGCATAGCCCGCGTATGCCTTCGCCCGCGCTACACCGAGATGCGTCTCCGCATCGGCGCCGATAATCGCACGGATCCTTTCGGCAGCATGGTCCCCGGCAGCCCGGGCACGCTGCAGGCGGGTGTAGTTGGTTGCCAGGAGGCCGTTGAACTCGTCCACCTGACGCAGGTCGATCGGCCGGTTCTCCCGCCAGACGTGCGTATCGGTGAGCTCGTCCGTGAAGGTGGCCGTGTAGTGGGCGTACCAGGTGTGGGCCGGCTGGAATTCACCGACCACCCCGTGGACCATCAGCGGGATCCGCGCGGGGTCGTTGAGCTCGCCCTCGGTGATGGCCCCGGGGTTGTCCACCTCCAGGAGGTCACAACCACCGAGGAGTGCCGTCGCGGCGAGGACGGTGATCGCTCCCCCCATGCGGCCTGTCAGGCTTTTCATAGTCATCATGATTTATTGGATCAGGTCTCGATGATCAGAAGGAGACGTTCAGCGAAGCCGTGATCCGCCGCGTGGGGGGAACGGTGAATCCGTCCGCACGCAGGAAGTTCGCGTCTCCATGGAAGTTGACCTCGGGATCGATCCCGCCGTAGCGCGTCCAGAGGAGGGCCATGTTGTGGCCGGCCAGTACGAACCGTGTCCGATCGGCACCGAAGCGACCGCTCCATGCCGCCGGAAGGGTATAGCTGACGGAAACGTCGCGCAGCTTGAGGAAGTCCGCCGGCTGGATCCACGGCTCCGGGACACCCGCGGCGCCGAATCCCGCCCGCATGAGCGCCACCTCGGCCGCGTCCGCGTTCGGATCCACGACGTCCCACGAGATGCCGAGGAAGGCCCGGCGCCAATCACGCACGTTGAACTGGTAGTGCCCCCCGGCGTAATCGAGCAGCGCATAGAGCTGAAGGTCCCGGAAGAGCGTCAGCGTGTTCGAGAATCCGAGCTCCCGCGTGGGAGTGGACGGTCCGATGAACTCCTGCTCGGCGCCGAGCTGCGGCCTGCCGTCCTCGATGACCGGACGGCCCTGCCCGTCACGCATGATCTCGCGACCCCAGAAACCCGCCAGCGGGTAACCGGGCTGATGCCTCTGAACCGGAGCGTACAGACCGAGACGCATCGGGTCGCGGTCGTCGCCGAAGCTGAGCAGGCGGTTCCGGTTCGAAGAGAAGTTCAGGCGGCTTTCCCAGGCAATCGTGGGCGTTTCCACGGGCACCGCATTCATCGCGACCTCGAACCCCTCGTTCTGGGTCTCCAGAAGGTTCTCGAGGATGCTCCCCGAGAACCCGCTCGAGGGAGGCACGGACGTGAAGAGCAGACCGTTCCGCATCCGCTGGTTGTAGTACGTCACCTCCATGCCGAGGCGGTCCCCCAGGAATGTCGCGTCGAAGCCGACCTCGACCTCGTCCCCCCGCTCCGGCTCCAGATCCGGATTTCCGAAGGCGCCGAAGGTGAGCGCGGAGACCGTGGATCCGTCAGCGAGCGTGACGGTGGACGCACCGTACGTCCGCTCGGCGGCGTATGCACCGGGGGCGTTCCCCGCCTGACCCCAGGCGGCGCGCAGGCGGAAGCTGTCGAGGTTCGGAACGACACCCTGGAAGAACGGCTCCTCGGAAAGCACCCACGACCCCATGATCTTGGGGTAGAGGATCCGCTGGATGTCGGCTCCGAATACGGAGTTGTTGTCCATGCGCAGCCCGGCCGTGAAGAAGAGCCGGTCCCGCCAGCCGAGCTGTTCCTGCGCGAAGAAGCCGAGCGAGCGGGACTCCGAGAAGGACTGTGATCCGGTGGTGACCGCCGCGGCGGCCACGGTCCGCGTCGCATCGGAGCCGAGCCCCTGCCCCGAAGCCGAAAGCGTGCGGTGGCGCTGCGCGTCCAGCTGCATGCCGAACGAGAAGGCGGAGGAAAGGTCGTCCGTCAGCGAGTGCGACATCGTCCCGGCGTAGTCCACCGTGTAGATGTTGCTCTCGGGGATGCGCTGGAAGATGGCTCCCTCCACGGGACCGTAGCGCATCGGATCGTTCGGCGGGTAGAACAGCTCCGCCTGCCTCCGGTTGTTGTCCATCCCGATCGTCAGACGGTTCCGGAACCATTCGAAGGGGCGGTAGGTGACCGTCGAACCAAGGATGAACCGGTCGGCGCGCGTCTGGTTGTCGAACCGGTTCGTGAGCTCGGGCGTCATGATCCACCAGCCGAGCCCTCCGGTCCCGCCGTACATCCGCCCCGGCTCGGAGAGGCTCGCGCTGAACATGATCGACTGGGCGCTCTCGTCACCGAGCGGCAGCCGCACATGCTGCTGGCTGTACCCGAGGTTCACGGTGAAGTCGAGCTGGTCGGACGGGAAGAAGGAGAAGTTCGCCCGGCCGGATCTGCGGTTCGAGAAGTTGTTGTAGAAGATTCCCTCCTCGTCGTCGAAATCACCGGACACGTAGAAGGAGTATCCGTCGCCCCCGCCACGCACGGAGAGAGCGTATTGTTGCAGGCCACCGGTACGAAGCGCGTTCGGGTCCTCGACCAGGGGCTGGAAAGTGATGATGTCTCCCGCGCTCCGGCCCTGGCATCCGGGATAGGCTTCACTCTCGATTCGAGCCTGCGTGCAGACCGTGTGGTTCGTGATGGTTTCGTGTGCCCAATCCGTCTGCCCCATTGCGACACGGGCATTCCACTGCACGTCCTGCTGACCGGCCCGACCGCGCTTCGTGATGATCTGGATCACGCCGGCGGCCGCATCCGCCCCGTAGAGGGTTGCCGCGGCAGGTCCCTTGATCACCTCGATGGACTCGATGTCCTCCGGGTTGATCATGTCGAGCAGGTTGGCGTTCTGCTGGTTGTCCGGGTTACAGCAGCTCGCCAGGAAATTGCCCATGCGAGCGGTGCTCATGCGAACCCCGTCGATGTAGAAGACGGGACGGTTGCCGCCGAAGAGCGAGTTGGCTCCGCGGATGGTGATGTTGTTGCCGGCCCCTGCCGTGCCGGATCCACCGATGATGGTGAGACCGGGCGTCTTTGCCCGGAGCAGCTCTGAGACGGTCACATTGCTCACCCGCTCGGTGATCTCGGCAGCATTGATCGAGCTCACCGCATTTCCGAGCGCTCGCCGCTCGGTGCCACCGGGCGTACCTGTCACCACCACCTCGTCCAGCGCCACGGCTGACTGGCGGAGCACGAAGGCGACGTTGGCGGTCTCACCAGCAGGAACCTGAACGTCCTGACGGACGGTCGAGTATCCGATCAGCTGGGCACGGACCTCCTGACCTCCCGCCGGGACTCCGGAGATGCGAAATGCACCGCTCGTGTTCGTGAGGGCACCTCGATTCGTGCCGATGACCGACACCTGAACCCCGGCCAGCGGACGCTCGGTGTTGGCTTCCAGCACGGTTCCTTCGATGGTGCCGGTGTTCTGGGCGAGTGCCGTAGTCGGCTGCCCGACAACGAGGAGGACGAAGAATCCTCCTAACAGTCCGAGCCACGAGGCGGGACGGAGTCCCATTCGTGGGCGCGTTGGGTGTAGCATGATTCTCCTGGAGGGGGGTGGTAAATCCGTCCGGAACTCGGCGGCCGGGACGGATCGCTCGTGGAACCCGATGGGCGGTGCATCGGGAAGCGCACGCGGCCAGACCGGGGGGAAATGCGGCGGATATCCAATCGATACACGCCATGGGGTCATCGTAGCGAACATTGGGACCGAAAGTCAAGGAAAATTTGGACGAACAGGCAGTCAGACCCCCGGCCCGCTCGGCCGGGGCGCTCAGCGCCCGTCCGTACCAGCCGGCTCCCGTCGTGCCTCCCAGTCGACCGTCGGAGCGTTCAGGATCGCGCTCTGCACGGCGTCGGCGACATCGCGCCGAAGTGCGATGTGGCCCCGCTGCTCGCGCGTCGGATTGACACGGTTGGTGAGGAGGACGACGAAGACGTCCCGCGCAGGATCCATCCAGAGGGAGGTTCCGGTGAAGCCGGTGTGGCCGAAGCTCCACGGCGAGAAGTGCTTCCCTGCGCTGGACCGGCCGGAGGGCGTATCCCATCCGAGCGCGCGGCTCGA
>SKRI01000168.1 GCA_007118565.1 Gemmatimonadota bacterium
ACGTGCAGATGGAAGTCGAGCTGATCGCGCCGATCGCCATGGAGAAGGAGCTGCGCTTCGCGATTCGCGAGGGCGGCCGCACCGTGGGCGCCGGCGTCGTTACCGAGATTCTGGACTGAGGGATCGACGGGGCGGCCCTTCCGGGCTCGCATTCGAATTTCCCGAGATCAACCTGTCGACCCGTTCCTAGGAAGCGACCATGCCTGGCAAGATCCGGATCCGGCTCAAGGCGTTCGATCATGCGCTGATCGATCAGACCACAGCCGACATCGTCCGCACGGCGGAGAAGACCGGGGCGCGCATCAGCGGCCCGATCCCGCTCCCCACGCGGAGACAGCGGTGGACGGTGCTCCGTTCCCCGCACGTGAACAAGAAGAGCCGCGAGCAGTTCGAGCTGAAGACTCACAAGCGGCTGATCGACATCCTCGAGTCGCGTCCCCAGACCGTGGACGCGCTCACCAAGCTGGATCTACCAGCTGGTGTGGATGTCGAGATCAAGGTGGACTGAGGGGGAGTCATGTCTGGAATAATCGGTAGAAAGCTCGGCATGACCCAGATCTTCGATGACGAGGGGGCCATGGTTCCCGTCACCGTCATCGAGGCCGGTCCATGCCCGGTCGTTCAGGTCCGCACCCCGGATGAGAACGGATACAGCGCCCTGCAGCTCGGATTCGGCGCCAAGAAGGAGACCCGGACGAATCGGGCCGAGAAGGGGCACGCTGCGAAGGCCGGGCTCGAGGTAGCCCCGGCAGTCCTGCGCGAGTTCCGTTTCCCGGAGGAAGATGCTCCGGCGCTCGGCGAGGCGGTCAAGGTCGACCTTTTCGAGGCCGGCGCTCGGGTTAAGGTGACCGGCACCACCAAGGGCCGCGGGTTCCAGGGTGTCGTCAAGCGGCACGGATTCGCCGGCGGTGGCTCTACGCACGGCGCGCACCGGGTGCACCGTGCGCCCGGCTCGATCGGGGCGGGAACCAACCCCTCGCGTGTCATCAAGGGCAAGAGGATGCCCGGTCACATGGGGACCACCCGCCAGACGACTCGGAATCTGCAAGTGGCGAAAGTGGACGAAGAGCGGAACCTGCTCTTCGTGCGAGGCTCGGTACCGGGCGCCACGAACAGCTACGTCTTCATCACGAAGCAATAGCGAGGACCGATGCTAAAGGCACGCAGCTATAATTTTTCCGGGGAGTCGGGCGAGGAGTTCGAGCTACCCGAAGAACTGTTCGACGGCGTCGTACACGAGGCGGCACTGTACCAGGTCGTGAAGGCGCATCTGGCAAATCAGCGCCAGGGCAATGCCTCGACGAAGACGCGGGGCCAGGTGTCCGGTGGTGGTCGGAAGATCTGGCGGCAGAAGGGGACGGGTCGTGCGCGGCAGGGCTCGATCCGTGCCGGTCACTGGACCGGCGGCGGAGTGATCTTCGGACCGACGCCCCGCTCGCACCGCCAGGACGTTCCGAAGAAGGTGCGCCAGCTGGCGCGTCGCTCCGCATTGAACACGCGGGCGCTCGAGGATCGGGTCGTCGTCATCGAATCGTTCGATCTCGACGCGCCCCGGACGAGGGCCATCCGGGATCTGCTGGAACGGATCGAGCTGACGGGATCGGTGCTCGTCCTCACGGACGGGCCGCGCGAGGTCGTGCACCTCTCCGGGCGGAACCTTCCGAACGTGACTGTTCTGCCATTCGCCCAGGCGTCGACCTACGACATCCTGCACGCGAAGCACCTGATCATCGAGAAGGCGGCGCTGGAGCGCACGGACGAGGCGGAAGCGCCGCAGGAGGAGGAGACGGCCAATGCGTAGCATGTACGATGTCATCGTCCGGCCGATCGTGACCGAGAAGTCGACGAATCAGCTGGAGGACAACGCCTACTCCTTCGTGGTGGCGCAGAATGCCAACAAGGTGGAGATCGGGAAGGCGGTGGAGTCGCTTTTTGATGTGAAGGTCGATCGCGTCCGCACCATGCGGTTCCGCGGCAAGGAGCGACGGATGGGACGCCACATCGGCCGGCGGCCATCGTGGAAGAAGGCGATCGTCACCCTCCGGGAAGGCGAGACCATCGACGTATTCGAAGGGGTCTGAAGATGGGAATCAAGCAGTTCAAACCGATAACGCCAGGATCACGGTTCCGGGCGACGAACGATTTCAGCGAGGTGACCCGAAAGGGTCCCGAGAAGTCCCTCGTCGAGCCGATCAAGAGTAGTGGCGGTCGCAACCACCACGGGCACATCACGGTCCGGAGGCGCGGGGGCGGTCACAAGCGGCGGTACCGGATCATCGACTTCCGCCGCGAGAAGGTCGGAGTTTCAGCTCAGGTGGTCGCGATCGAATACGATCCGAACCGTAGCGCGAACATCGCCCTCCTCCAGTACGAGGACGGGGAGAAGCGTTACATCCTCCACCCGCGCAATCTCGCGGTTGGTGCCACCGTCGAGTCCGGACCCGACGCGGACATCCAGGTGGGGAACGCGCTTCCCCTCGCGAAGATCCCGCTCGGCACCACGGTCCACAATGTGGAGCTCCGTGTCGGCAAGGGCGGCCAGATGGCCCGGTCTGCCGGCTCTGGCGTCCAGGTGGTGGCGAAGGAGGGAGACTACGTGACGTTGCGGCTCCCCTCCACCGAGATGCGTCTGGTTCGCCGCGAGTGCATGGCCACGGTCGGTCAGGTGGGCAATGTCGAGCACGAGAGGCGCTCGGTCGGCAAGGCCGGCGCGACCCGCTGGCAGGGGCGGCGCCCCAAGGTCCGCGGTGTCGCGATGAATCCGGTCGACCATCCGCATGGCGGCGGTGAGGGGAAGACGTCGGGTGGTCGTCACCCCGTCTCCCCGTGGGGCGTGCCCGACGGCAAGAAGACACGGAAGCGGAAGAAGGGCTCGAACAAGTACATCGTGCGCGGCAGGAAGCGCGGCAAGGCGACCCGATAGGGAGCGAGAAAAGGAATGCCGAGAAGTCTGAAGAAGGGGCCCTTCATCGAGGAGCGGCTCCTGAAGAAGATCGAGGAGATGAACGGACGCGGGGAGAAGCGGGTCATCAAGACCTGGTCTCGCAGCTCCACCATCACCCCGGAGTTCGTCGGTCACACGGTGGCCGTTCACAACGGGAACAAGTTCATCCCCGTCTATCTCACCGAGAACATGGTGGGGCACAAGCTCGGGGAGTTCGCTCCGACACGGCTCTTCCGGGGCCACGGTGGGAAGTTGGCCGACAAGCGGGCCCGTGCCCGATAGCATGGAAACGATCATGGAATCTCGAGCCGTTGCCAGGAACGTGCGGATGTCTCCGCGCAAGATGCGTCTGGTCGTAGACCAGATCCGGGGTCGCCCGGTGAATGAGGCGTACTCGCTCCTCCGCTTCTCCAAGAAGGCGGCATCCCGTCCCGTGGAGAAGACACTGCGCTCGGCGGTCAGCAATGCCGAGCACCTTGCGGAGCTGCGGGACGACGTCGTCGACGTCGATGATCTCTTCGTACGCGAAGCCTTCGTCGACGAGGGATCCACCATGAAGCGGTGGCGCCCCCGCGCAATGGGCCGGGCCACTCCCATCATGAAGCGCAGCAGTCACGTGACCATCGTTCTCGACCGGAAGGAGTAGACCGTGGGACAGAAGACGCATCCAGTCGGGTTTCGGCTCGGCATCGTTCATCCCTGGAAGTCGCGCTGGTACGCGGAGCGGGACTTCCCGCGCCTTCTGGCGGAGGACGAGACGATCCGCAAGTACCTCCATCAGCGCCTCGGGCACGCAGCGATCTCCGACGTTGAGATCGAGCGCAAGCCGCAGAAGGTGATCGTCACCATCAATACCGGCAGACCCGGGGTGGTGATCGGCAAGGGCGGCTCCGAGGTGGACAAGCTTCGCGAGGAGCTCGCCACGCTCACCGAGGGTGAGGTCGCCATCAATGTGGAGGAGATCAAGCGCCCGGAGACGGACGCCAAGCTGATCGCCGAGAACATTGCCCACCAGCTGGTCCAGCGGATCTCGTTCCGCCGAGCGCTCAAGCGGTCCGTCCAGTCCGCGATGCGCTCCGGCGTGGAAGGGATTCGGGTCCAGGTTGGAGGGCGCCTGAACGGCGCCGAGATCGCGCGGACGGAGGGGTATCACGAGGGTCGCGTGCCGCTGCACACGCTGCGAGCGGACATCGATTACGCGCAGGCCACCGCCCGCACCACCTACGGGACGATCGGCGTCAAGGTGTGGGTCTTCAAGGGCGAGGTGATCGAGAACCGACGCGGTCGCACCTATTCGTCGGACGTTTAGAGGGGATTAGATAAATGCTCGCGCCAAAGCGAATCAAGTATCGGAAGCAGATGAAGGGCCGCATGCGCGGCAAGGCCTACCGTGGCAATACGGTGGACTTTGGCGACTACGGCCTGCAGGCCCTCGAGCCCGGTCGGATCTCGAACCGCACCATCGAGGCGGCTCGTATCGCCATGACCCGTCACATCAAGCGTGGCGGAAAGGTCTGGATCCGGATCTTTCCGGACAAGCCGGTGACGAAGAAGCCGCTCGAGGTCCGGATGGGGAAGGGCAAGGGCAATCCGGAGTCGTGGGTCGCGGTGGTCAAGCCCGGACGGATCATGTTCGAGCTGGAGGGTGTCACACCCGAGGTGGCCAAGCGGGCCATGGAGCTCGCCGCCGCCAAGATGCCGGTCAAGTGTCGTTTCGTGGAGCGTGACGGTGGAGGTGAGGGGTGATCAACATCGAGGAGATCCGTGATCTTCCGGACGAGGAGATCCGTGAGCGTATCCAGGAGATGAAGGAAGAGCTTTTCAGGCTCCGCTTCCGGACCACGACCGCCGAGCTGGAGAATCCGATGCTTCTCCGTTCGCTTCGCCGCGACGTGGCGCGCATGCAGACGGTCATTCGCGAGCGCGAGCTCGCTGTCGAAGGAGCCGAGTCGTGAACGAACAGGTGGAGACGAAGATGAGCGAGGAGCGAGGCCGTCGGAAGACGCGTGTGGGAACCGTCGTTTCGGATAAGATGGAGCGGACGGTGGTGGTGCTCGTCGAACGGCAGCACTCGCACCCGCTCTACGGAAAGCAGGTCAAGCGGTCGAAGAAGTACCACGCCCATGACGAGAACAACGAGTATCGTACGGGAGACGTGGTGCGGATCATGGAAACACGGCCGCTCAGCAAGCTCAAGCGCTGGCGGGTCACCGAGGTGATCGAGCGCGCCAAATAGTCGGGTCTCGATCAATCCTCTACACGGTCGGGCAGCGTGATGCGCTGCTGGCCGAAAGCCGATAGCTGACGAAGATGATTCAGCAAGAATCGATGGTACGGATCGCGGACAACAGCGGCGCGAAGCGCGCGCTGGTGATCCGCGTGCTGGGCGGGAGCAAGCGACGGTACGCGCGGGTCGGTGATCGCGTGGTAGTCGCGGTGAAGGATGCGCTCCCGGACGGGACCGTGAAGAAGGGTGAGGTGGCGAAGGCCGTCGTCGTCCGGACGCGGAAAGAGATCCGTCGCAAGGACGGGTCTTACATCCGCTTCGACGAGAACGCCGCGGTCATCATCAGCGACCAGGGTGAGCCGCGTGCCACTCGCATCTTCGGCCCGGTTGCTCGTGAGCTACGCGAGAAGCGCTACATGAAAATCGTTTCACTCGCTCCGGAGGTACTCTGATGGCGAACATCCGGATCCGGAAGGGAGACACAGTCCGCGTCGTCCGCGGCAACAATCGTGGGCAGGAAGGAACCGTCATCCGCGTCGATCAGGCCAAGGACCGCGTGGTCGTCGAGGGGGTCAACATGCGCAAGCGGCACCGCCGCCCCACGCAGCAGGAGCCGGAGGGAGGAATCACCTCCTTCGAGGCGCCGGTGCACGTCTCCAACGTCATGCTCCTCGATCCCGAGGACCGGACACCGACGCGCGTGCGCATCCGCAGGAACGACGACGGCAGCAAGGAACGGGTCGCTCCGCGCTCCGAGCGCGTGATCCCGAACGAATGATCGGCATTTCCGATCGATAACAACCAATGACGTGACCGCCCTGCCGGACGATGTCGCGGCAGGATACGGAACGGAGGAAATACAATGGCAGCCGAGAACGGAGCAGGGCGCAAGCCGCGCCTGCAGAGGCATTTCGAGGACGAGGTCCGGGACCGTCTCCAGAAGGAGTTCGGGTTCAGCAGCTCGATGCGGGTTCCACGCCTCGAGAAGATCGTCGTCAATGTGGGCGCCGGGGAGGCGGCCCGGAACCCGAAGATGCTGGACGCCGTCGTCGACGAGCTCCGGATCATCACGGGTCAGCAGCCGGCCCTGCGGCGCGCAAAGCAAGCGATCTCGAACTTCGGACTCCGGAAGGGGATGCCGATCGGCGCCATGGTCACCCTGCGCCGCGATCGGATGTACGAGTTCATGGACCGGCTGTTCAACGTCGTCATGCCGCGGATTCGGGATTTCCGCGGGGTCTCGACGCGCTCCTTCGACGGTCGAGGCAACTACACCCTCGGAGTCCGGGAGCAGCTGATCTTCCCGGAGATCGATTACGATAAGGTGGACCAGGTTCACGGGATGGATATCACCTTCGTGACTTCCACCGACCGGGACGACGAGGCAATGGCGCTCCTGCGGGAGCTGGGCATGCCCTTCCGGGGTGAGACGCCGATCGTCATCGCGTCCTAAGTACGGACTCCTTCATACCGAGCACGGAATCAGGAAATGGCACGTAAGTCTCTGATCGAGAAGGCCAACCGCAAGCCCAAGTACGGGGTGCGTGGGTACAACCGCTGCCAGCGGTGCGGCCGGCCGCGCAGCTTTCTGCGCAAGTTCGGCCTCTGCCGGATCTGCTTCAGGAGCCTGGCGCTTCGCGGTGAGATCCCGGGCGTTCGCAAGTCTAGCTGGTAGCCATCGGGCCCAGCAGAGCTTCCTTCCTACCAGTCCGGCCTGGTGCCGGATACTATAGGAGATTGCAGTTATGATGACCGATCCGATTGCCGATATGCTCACGCGGATCCGGAACGCCGGGCAAGCCCGGCTCCGCCGCGTGGATATGCCGACATCCAAGCTGAAGCAGGAGGTTGCGCGGATCCTCAAGGAGAACCACTACATCTACGATTACAAGGTTCTCGAGGACGAGCATAGCGGCACGCTCCGTCTATATCTCAAATACCACCGCGACAACCCCGTGATTCGCGAGCTGCACCGGGTGTCCAGCCCCGGCCGACGCCGGTACGTGGGGATGCAGGACATCCCGCGCGTCCGGAACGGGTTGGGCCTGGCCATTCTCACCACCTCGCGCGGTGTGCTGACGGATTCGCAGGCCCGCTCCGCCCGGGTGGGCGGAGAGGTTCTCGCATACGTCTGGTAGCCGAAATCGGAGAAGAACATGTCTAGAATTGGTAAGAGCCCGGTTCCGATCCCGGAAGGCGTCGAGGTTTCGGTTGAGGGAAGCACGATCCGCGTGAAGGGCCCCAGGGGGGAGCTCTCTCGCACCATGGCCCAGGACATCACCGTCGAGAAGGAGGGGGACGAGATCGTTGTCCGCCGTCCCTCCGACGAGGCAAAGCACCGTGCACTCCACGGACTGAGCCGGACGCTCGTTGCCAACATGGTCGAGGGCGTGACGGATGGCTTCAGGAAGACGCTGGAGATCGTCGGCGTCGGATACCGGGCAGAGAAGAAGCCCTTCGGGCTGACGCTCAACCTGGGGTACTCCCACCCGATCGATTACCCGGCTCCCGAAGGGATCGAACTGAACGCTCCGTCTCCCACCGTGGTGGAGGTGAGCGGGGTGAACAAGGAGGTCGTCGGCCAGGTTGCCGCCGAGATCCGGGGGCTGCGGCCGCCGGAGCCGTACAAGGGGAAGGGTGTTCGCTACCGAGGCGAGGTCATCCGCCGCAAGGCTGGTAAGGCAGGAGCCAAGTAGGCTCCTGGCCGCTTGCGAAGATCGGATCACCGTATAGTCAAACGAGGTCAACTGAATATGCCCAGAATCAAGCTGAGAACTCGCAACGATCGGCGGCTTCGCCGGCACCGGCGGGTCCGGAATCAGGTGACGGGTACCGGGGAGCGGCCGCGTCTGGTCGTGTACCGGTCGCTCAAGCACATGGAAGGTCAGGTCGTCGACGATACACGAGGGGCCACCATCGCCGGTCTCTCCACGATATCTCCGGAACTCCGTGAGGTACGGGAGCGGGACTCCATGGCGAAGGTCGACCTGAGCCGTGAGGCCGGGAAGCGTCTCGCCGAGAAGGCGAAGGAGCAGGGAGTCACGAGGGTGGTCTTCGACCGCGGTGGATATCGCTACCACGGTCGTGTTAAGGCATTCGCTGAGGGAGCCCGCGAGGGCGGCCTGGAATTTTAGGGGGCAACGTGGCAAGAGATTCTAATCGCGGCGGTGGCCGCGGCGGACGTGGCGGACGGGATTCCGATCTCAAGGAGAACGTCATCCACATCAACCGGGTTGCCAAGGTCGTCAAGGGTGGACGGCGCTTCTCCTTCACCGCCCTCGCGGCGGTCGGGGACCAGCAGGGGAAGGTCGGCATCGGAACGGGAAAGGCCAACGAGGTGGCGGAAGCCGTCCGGAAGGCGCTCGAGTCGGCTCGGAAGTCGATGGTGAAGATCCCCGTGCGGGACGGAACGATCCCGCACGAGATCACCGGACGTTTCGGTGCGGGTCAGGTCCTGCTCCGACCGGCGGCGCCCGGAACGGGCGTCATCGCGGGTGGGCCGGTGCGCGCAGTGCTGGAGTCTGTTGGAATCCACGACATCCTCACCAAGAGCCTTGGGTCGAACAACCCGTTCAACATGGTCCACGCGACCATGGATGGGCTTACGAGCCTCACCACCCGGGAGCAGCTTGCCGCCGAGCGCGGCGTTCCGGTGGAAGCCCTGGGAGGTGGCCGTGGTTGATCAGATTCGCATCACCCAGATCAAGAGCGGTCTCGGCGCGCCGAGGAAGCAGCGCGCGACGCTCGAGGCGCTCGGCCTTCGCCACCAGCGTTCGGTGGTGAAGCCCGACAACGGCGCCATTCGCGGCATGATTTTCCAGGTACGCCATCTGGTCGATGTGACCGAGGCGGAGGAAGGAGGCAACAATGGCTGAATTGCATGATCTTCGACGCCCCGACGGCGCCCACCGCGACCGGATCCGCAAGGGTCGTGGACCAGGGAGCGGAAAGGGCAAGACCGCAGGACGCGGACACAAGGGTCAGAAGGCCCGTTCGGGTGGTGGTGGTCCCGGTGGCGGCAAGCCGTTCTTCGAGGGTGGCCAGCTCCCGCTGCAGCGCCGGATTCCGAAGCGCGGCTTCACGCCGCGCAACCGGCGCGTCTTCCAGACTGTGAACCTCTACCAGATGGAAGCGGCGGACAAGGCTGATTTCACTCCCGAGATCTTCGCCGATCTCGGCTGGATTCGCGACGCCAGTGCCCCGATCAAGATCCTCGGGACGGGCGAGCTGACCCGGAAGGTGACTGTTTCCGCGCATGCCTTCAGCAAGAGCGCGCGCGAGAAGATCGAAGGGCAGGGCGGTCAGGTAGAGGAGCTGAAGTAGATGGCCAACCCCGTCCCGACGCTGTTCAGGATTCCGGAGCTGAAGTCGAAGATCCTCTTCACGCTCCTGATCCTCCTCATCTACCGGATCGGCGCCAACATCGTCGCCCCGGGCGTCGATACTGCGACGCTCCAGGAGATGACGGGTCAGCTCTTCGAAGGCACGGCCCTCGGAATCTACGACATGTTCGTGGGGGGCGGGCTCTCGCGGGCAACCGTCTTCGCTCTGGGCATCATGCCCTACATCTCCGCCAGCATTATGTTTCAGCTGCTGGCGGCCGTCTTCCCCACCGTGGAGAAGATGCAGAAGGAGGGCGAGGAGGGACGGAAGAAGCTCACGCAGTGGACGCGGTACACCACCGTGGCGCTGTCCGCGGCACAGGCCTACGGATACGCGTTCTTCCTCCAGGGCATTCCGGGTGCGGTCCCGAACCCCGGGCTGGGGTTCATCTTCACGTTGGTGCTCACCCTCACCACCGGCGCGGTGTTCGTCATGTGGCTCGGTGAGCAGATCACCGAGCACGGCATCGGGAACGGGATGAGCCTGCTCATCTTCTTTTCCATCATCGAGAGCTTTCCGGCGGGTGTCGGAATGACCATTGAGCAGGTGACGCAGGGGCTCCTCTCTCCCGTGGCGCTTGTGGTGCTCGTCCTGATGATGCTGGTGGTTATCGCGGGAACGGTGGCGGTGACGATGGCGGCGCGCCAGGTCCCCGTCCAGATCCCGCGGAAGGTCATGGGGCGCGGGCGGGTCCGCGAAGGACAGAAGTCCCACGTTCCCCTACGGGTGAACGCGGCGGGCGTCATGCCGATCATCTTCGCCCAGTCGATCATCATCGTTCCGGGCACGCTCGCGACCTTCTCGACGGTCGGGTGGCTCTCGGCGGTGGCGGGTTTCTTCGAGTACAACACCGTTCCGTACTACGTGGCCTTCACGCTGCTCATCATCTTCTTCACCTATTTCTACACCGCCATCATCTTCAACCCGGTGGACCTGGCGGAGAACCTGAAAAAGCAGGGTGCGTTCATCCCGGGTGTGAAACCGGGCGCGCGGACTGCCGAGTACATCGACCGTACGCTCAGCCGGATCCTCTTTCCGGGATCCATCTTCCTGGCGATGATCGCGATCATCCCCTTCCTCATCCTCGACGCCTTCGGTGTTCCGTTCCTGGGCGGGGTGCTCGGTGGTACGGGCCTGCTCATCGTCGTTGGTGTGGCGCTGAACACGGTTCAGCAGGCGCAGCAGCATCTGCTACTCCGCAGGTACGACGGGTTCATGAAGAAGGGTCGGGTCAAGGTCCGCGGTCGGCAGCGCTACATCTGACGGACGATGATACTGATCCTCCTGGGCGCACCGGGCGTAGGGAAGGGCACGCAGAGTTCGAGGCTGGCAGAGAGACTCGACGTCGCGAAGGTGGCAACCGGGGACATCCTCCGTGCTGCCGTTCGGGAGGGCTCGGAGCTCGGAAAGCAGGCGCGCTCGTTCATGGAAGCAGGGGAGCTGGTCCCGGACGAGTTGATCCTCGACCTGATCGGGGAGGTGCTCGCTTCGCCGGAGGCGGCGGACGGTGCCATTCTGGACGGATTTCCCCGGACCGTGCCGCAGGCAGAGGGTTTGGACGCGCTCCTGCGGAAGCACGACCGTTCCCTCGACGGGGTCGTGGTGATCGAGGTGGCGGACGAGGTCATCGTCCGGCGCATGAGCGGACGGCGGGTCTGCGATGCTTGTGGAGCCGTCTTCAACGTCCATTCCGATCCGCCCTCCGAAGAGGGAGTCTGCGACCGATGCGGTGGAGCGCTGCGGCAGCGGTCGGACGATGCGGAGGATACGGTTCGCCACCGCCTGACCGTGTATCGGGAGAATACGGCGCCGCTCATCGAGTTCTACGACGCGCGACCGGTTCCCGTGCACACGGTCGACGGGGATCAGCCCATCGAGGCGGTCGAAGGAGATATCCTCGCGAACCTCGGGAGATGATCGAGCTGAAAAGCTCTGAGCAGATCGAGCTCATGGCTCGCGCGGGAGCGGTGCTCGCGCGACTCTACGAGGTGCTTCCGGGCGAGGTGCGACCGGGCCGTACGACCGAGGATCTCGACCGCTTCGCCGAGGACTTCATTCGGGACCATGCCGGAGCGACCCCCGCCTTCAAGGGGCTCTACGGCTTTCCCGCCACGCTCTGCACCTCCGTCAACGAAGAGGTGGTGCATGGGATTCCCTCGACGCAACGTGTGCTCCGCGAGGGGGACGTGTTGAGCGTCGATTGCGGGGTCAAGCTGGACGGGTACTTCGCGGACGCCGCGATTACGGTTCCCGTCGGGGAGATCAGCACCGGAGCCCGGCGGCTGCTCGAGGTGACGGATGCGGCGCTTGCCCGCGGAATCGAGGCGGCGGTGCCGGGAGCAAGGCTGGGCGACATCGGCGCGGCGATCCAGGAAGGCGCGCGCGACGAGGGGTACGGTGTGGTTCGGGATCTCGTAGGACACGGGATCGGGCGGGAGCCCCACGAGGAGCCGCAGGTTCCGAACTGGGGACGGCGTGGCCGCGGACTGAAGCTCAGCGCGGGGCTGGTCCTGGCGATCGAGCCGATGTTCAATCTCGGAACCGCGTCGATCCGGACGCTGGCCGACGAGTGGACGGTGGTTACGGCGGACGGGTCGATCTCCGCCCATTTCGAGCACACCGTCGCCATTACGGAGGACGGACCGCGGATCTTGACCACGGTCCCGGGTAACGCGACTGCGGCGGTTGCATAGAACTGCGACCGCTGTTATCTTTTCAAGCTATTTCGCAAATGCGGCGCGCGAGGATGCCATGAAGGTACGTGCTAGTGTGAAGCCAATCTGTGACAGTTGCAAGGTGGTCCGCCGACGTGGTGTCGTGCGAATCATCTGCAAGAAGAATCCGCGGCACAAGCAGCGGCAGGGGTAGGGCCTCCTCTCGTCGAGAGGAGCGCTCCCGGCCCGCTGATCATGTGTTGACGTAAGACTGTACGCTCAGGAGAAACGATGGCTCGGATCGCAGGTGTAGACCTTCCGCGTGAGAAGCGGGTGGAGATCGGACTGACCTATATCTACGGGATCGGTCGGACGTCGGCCCGCCAGATTCTGGAGGAGGCCGGGGTCGATCCCAATACCCGGGTCCGGGATCTCTCGGACGAGGAGGCGAACCGCCTTCGTCGGGCCATCGACGCGGGCTTCCGCGTCGAAGGTGTCCTCCGGGCGGAGGTCTCGCGCAACATCAAGCGCCTCATGGATATCGGCTCGTACCGAGGCGTCCGGCATCGGCGCGGACTCCCCGTGCGGGGGCAGCGAACGAGCACGAATGCCCGCACCCACAAGGGGAAGCGACGCGCGATCGCCGGAAAGAAGAAGGTTCCGCGCAAGTAGGATCAGTCAACGCCGGCACGATTCATCGGGTGGCCGGACGAGAGCAGGCACGCATCAAGGAATCGAGGTTCGATGGCAAAGCCGAAGCAGGGTGGTCGCTCGAAGGCGAAGAAGCAGGTCGACAGCGAGGGCGTCGCATATATCAAGGCGACCTTCAACAACACGATCGTCACGATCGCGGATGCCGGCGGCAACGTCGTGGTCTGGGGCAGTGCCGGAAAGGCCGGCTTCAAGGGGTCGAAGAAGTCGACGCCCTTCGCCGCCACGATGGCGGGCGAGCAGGCCGCACGCGAGGCGCTCTCGATGGGGATGAGGCGCGTGCATGTGCGCGTCCAGGGCCCCGGATCCGGCCGGGAATCCGCCATTCAGGCGCTGGCTTCGGCCGGGTTGCAGATCCGATCGATCCGCGACACGACCCCGATCCCGCACAATGGCTGCCGGCCTCCGAAGAAGCGCCGGGTCTGATCCTTCGTCCGACCCCGGATCGAAGGTCCGTAGCAAATTCGAATCTTCACGCTGATCTCGAGGGAACCTCGACAGCCTGAAGCGCACGGTGTAAACCTCCGCTACCGTCCGGAGGGAAGAAGCCCACACAATACGAAGCACGGCGAACGGTATTATGTCGCGATACACCGGTCCGGTCTGCAGGCTCTGCCGCCGCGAGGGGCAGAAGCTTTTTCTCAAGGGAACGAAGTGCTTTACGGAGAAGTGTCCGGTCGAGCGCCGCGGCTATCCTCCGGGTCAGCACGGCCAGTCGTCGGCACGACGCCGGCGGGTGTCCGAATACGCGCTTCAGCTTCGTGAGAAGCAGAAGGTCAAGCGTATCTACGGCCTTTCGGAAACCCCCTTCCGCAATCTGTTCGAGAAGGCGTCTCGGGAGGGCGGCGTCACCGGTGAGAATCTTCTCGTGGCGCTGGAGAGCCGGCTCGACAACGTCGTCTACCGGATGGCGTTCGCCTCCTCACGCAGCCAGGCTCGACAGATCGTACGTCATCGTCACGTCCTGGTAAACGACAGGATCGTCGATATCCCGAGCTATCAGGTCAATCCTGGTGACGAGGTCCGGCTCTCCGACAAGAGCAAGGACCTGCTCCCGGTTCAGGTCGCCCTCGAGTCAAAGACCCGCCCGTCGGCGGTGTCCTGGCTGGCGGCCGACGACGATTCTCGGACCGGCCGCATGCTCGAGCGTCCGACACGTGCGGATATCCCGCTCGCCGTGCAGGAGCAGCTCATCGTCGAGCTCTACAGCAAGTAACGTTACCGGCGGCTCCCGCGCACCGCTCGACGGGGTGCGGGGGCTTCGTCCTAGATTGGAGGAGAATTACGTGGAACTGGATCTTGTAGGCCTTCAAATGCCTGACGCTCCGGAACAGCAGAACGAGCGACAGATCGTTCTGCGTCCGCTGGAGCGTGGGTACGGACACACGCTGGGGAACACGCTGCGGCGCATCCTCCTTTCGAGTCTGCGCGGCTCGGCGGTCTGGGCTTTCCGCACTGACAACGTTCTGCACGAGCACCAGACCATTCCGGACGTCGTCGAGGACGTCCACCAGGTGATCAAGAACCTGAAGGCGCTCGTCCTCTCGATGGACGATGACACTGAGGAGGCGGTCCTCGAGCTGCGCACGGAAGGAACCGGAGCGGTGACGGCCCGAGACATCCGCGAGCACGCGCATGTGCGGGTCGTCAATCCGGACCATCACATCCTGGAGCTCACCGGGGACCGCGAGTTCAAGATGGAGCTGCACGTGAACAAAGGGCGCGGTTTCGTGCTCGCCGAGCAGCACCCCATCCCCCGCGGCATGCCCGCGGACCTGGTCCGGATCGACGCGATGTACAACCCGGTCCGCCGCGCCAATTTCGTGGTCGAGGAGACGCGCGTCGGGCAGCGCACCGACTTCGATCGTCTCGTTCTCGAGGTTGAGACGAACGGGGCGGTGGAGGTTCTGGACGCCGTTCAGTACGCCGCCCGAGTCGCCATCGAGCACTTCGGGTATCTCGCCGGTGGTCGCGTGCAGTGGAGCGGAGAGCGCCCCTGGACGCAGGTCGGCGGACCCGGAGCGGATGGCGAGGGAGGCGAGCGCGAGCTGATCACGGCGGACACACGCATCCTGCTCGACATGCCGATCGACCAGGTGGAGGAGATCAGCGTCCGGAGCAGCAACTCCTTGAAGAAGGCCGGCATCAACACCGTCAGCGATCTGGTCGAACGGACCGAGAGCGAGATGCTCAAGATCGACAACTTCGGCCGAAAGTCTCTCGAAGAGGTGGCGGAATTCCTCGAGAAGCACGATCTTCGCTTCGGGATGGCGCTCGAGGAGTCCGATGGCGGACTGATGTGGTGGGGCGCCGGTGAGAGTGAAGAGGGTGAAGAGGACCAGGTCGGGCCGGAAGGCAACGGCACGGGCGACGAAACGCGCGAAGAAACGCAGGGATAGACCGATATGCGACACCGTAAGGAGGGCCGAAAGCTCGGCCGCACGTCCAGCCATCGCGAAGCGATGCTGCGCAACATGACCGTCAGCCTGTTCCAGCACGAGCGGATCGAGACGACGACGGCGAAGGCCAAGGAGCTTCGTCCGTATGCCGAGCGTCTGATCACGCTAGCCAAGCGTGGAGACCTCCACGCGCGCCGGCTTGCCGCTCGGAAGGTCGAGGACGCCGGGGCGCTCGCCAAGCTGTTCGACAACATCGGGCCGCGGTATGCCGAGCGAGCAGGCGGTTACACCCGCGTGCTCAAGACGGGTTTCCGCAAGGGTGACGGCGCCGAGATGGCGCTGGTCGAGCTGGTCGATCGTGAGCCAGCTGCCGCCGAGGCCGGAAGCTGAGCAGAGATCCTTCCCCGAACCACACCGACCTGCCATGCCGGACAATTCTGGAAGTAGCTCTCTGATGCGGAAATCGTGGGTGTGGATGCTGGTCGCCGTAGTCGCGGTCGGCGCATTGATGGCCTGGCTTTCCGTGGAGGCCGAGCGTGCGCGGACGGAGGTGGTGATCGTGGAGGATCAGCCGGATATCGATGCGGACGACGATGAGGACGAGGTCGAGTGGATCGAGCTGGAAGGGATCGCCGCGGAGCCCGGAGACTTTACCGGCAGGCCGCTTCGCGTCGAGAACATCGAGGTGATCTCCGTTCTCGGTCCGCGGGGATTCTGGGCCGCGGTCGAGGATCACAGCCCGATCCTCGTTCTCCTCGCGCCGGATCTCACGGATCAGCCGGAGGTAGCGCCGCACGATACCTTCCACATTCGTGGATACGTCGGAATCGTTACCGACTCCGCCATGGACGAGTGGGTACAGTCCCGCGTAATCGTGCCCGAGGCACGGGACCAGGTTGAGTTCGCCTCCCATTATCTTTTCGGAGAACGGGCCATTCGCCCGCGGACCGGTGCCGATCGTAACGGACCGGACGGTCAACCGGAGGAGGAGTAGGCCTCCTCCTCGCCCTGCCGGTCACCGACTGCGAAAACGGCCGCTCCATCCTGCGATGGAGCGGCCGTTTTCCGTTGACTCGACGCCGTCCGGCGCGATCGGCTCAGCCGGCTTTCCGGATCTTATTCGCCGAGATGCAGCTAGTGCAGACGCGAAGTCGGCGACGGGTGCCGTTGTCGGTGATGACCCGAACGGCCTGCAGATTCGGAAGCCAGCGCCGCTTCGTCTTGTTGTTGGCGTGACTGACGTTGTTGCCGGTTCGCGGTCCCTTCCCGCACACGGCGCAAATTGCCGACATTACAGCCCTCCGATGAACGAACCAGGAATTGCAAAACAAGACGTTGATGTTAGCCCTCGGACGACGGATCGTCAAGGTGCAGGCGCCTGGGCGCTGCGTTGACAGCATCTTCGCGGAGGTCTAGCTTCCCGTTCCTTCTCCCGGAAGGGACGACACACGAAAGGGATCGATGAAAACGGCTCTGATCACGGGAATCACCGGGCAGGACGGAAGCTATCTGGCCGAGCTCCTGTTGGAGAAGGGATACCGGGTCGCCGGCCTGGTCCGCCGTAGCTCGACGGTGAACTTCGAGCGGATCTCCCACTTCCAGGATCGGGTGGAGCTCGTCTCGGGCGACCTGACCGACCAGCACTCGCTCCTTGCGGCGCTGCATGCCGTGGAGCCGGACGAGGTCTACAATTTAGCGGCCCAGTCTTTTGTCCAGACCTCCTGGTCGCAGCCGCTCCTCACCGGGGACGTCACCGGCCTCGGCGTCAGCCGGATGCTCGAAGCGGTCCGCATGTTCGATCCGAAGGTCCGCTTCTACCAGGCCTCCTCGAGCGAGATGTTCGGCAAGGTGCAGGCGGTCCCGCAGAGCGAGGCGACGCCGTTCTACCCCAGATCACCCTATGGCGTCGCCAAGGTTTTCGGTCACTGGGCTACGGTGAATGCGCGGGAGAGCTACGACCTCTTCGCGGTGAGCGGAATCCTCTTCAACCACGAATCCCCGCGGCGGGGTTTGGAGTTCGTCACCCGAAAGGTCACGCACGGCGCCGCGCGCATCAAGCTCGGACTTGCCGATGAGCTGCGGCTCGGCAACCTCGACGCGCAGCGGGACTGGGGGTTCGCGGGTGATTACGTGCGCGCCATGTGGTTGATGCTGCAGCAGGATGCGCCGGAGGACTACGTGGTGGCCACGGGGGTGACGCACTCGGTTCGTGACCTGGTCCAGGCGGCCTTCTCGTGCCTGCAGCTGGACTGGGAGGAGTTCGTGGTTCAGGATCCCCGTTTCATGCGGCCCGCCGAGGTCGACCTCCTGGTGGGAGACGCCTCGCGGGCAAGGAAGGAGCTCGGTTGGGAGCCCGAGGTGGACTTCTCCCGGCTGGTGCGCATGATGGTGGAGGCGGATCTGGAGCGGCTCTCGAGCGGGATTTCCTAGTTTGCGGGTCCTGGTCACCGGAGCGGCGGGGTTCGCGGGGCGTTACCTCGTGGACGAGCTCCTCTCGGCGGGCCACGAGGTGTTCGGATCACGCGTGGATTCGGCTCCTCATGATGATGCCGGGCGGATACGCTGGGTGGAGATGGACCTGGCGAGCCCCGCGTCCGTCGAGGAGGCGGTCCGCGTCGCCTCGCCCGAGGGCGTCTTCCATCTGGCGGCGCAGAGCTCGGTCGGCCACTCCTTCCGCGATCCGCTGGGAACGTGGGATGTGAATTCTACCGGAACCGTTCGGCTCGTCCACGAGCTCCGGAAGCTGGCGCGTCCGGTCCGACTCTTCTTCGCGAGCTCGGCCGAAGTCTACGGACCCGTGCCGGAGGAGGAGCAGCCGATTCCGGAGTCGGCGCCCGTCCAGCCACGGAGCATGTACGCGGCAGCCAAGGCAGCCGCCGAGATCGCCCTCCAGCAGGCGGGCACCGAGGGTTGGCTGGATTCGCGTATCGCGCGCAGCTTCAACCATACGGGGCCCGGACAATCTCCCATCTTCGCCCTTCCCGATTTCGCGCGGCAGATCCGCTCGGCGACCTCCGATGCGGAGCCCCTCTCGCTCCGGGTCGGAGACCTGTCCGTGCGCCGCGACTTTCTCGACGTCCGTGACGTGGTCCGTGCCTACCGGAGGATCTTCGAGGTGGGTGAGCCGGGCGAGATCTACAACGTCGCCTCGGGTCACCCGAGGTCGCTGCGGGAGCTGGTGGACGTGCTCATCGAGGTGTCCGGCCGCTCCGTGGAGGTGGTGCCGGAATCAGCCCGTATGCGCGCGATCGACATCCCCCTCCTCGCGGGGAGCGCGGAGAAGCTGCACACGCTGGGTTGGACACCCGCCGTGCCGATCGAGCGGACGCTCCGCGATCTGTACGCATCGGTCGAAGAGGGATGACGATGGAGAGCCGGGCTGGTATCGTTTATCTGGTGGGTGCCGGGCCGGGAGATCCCGGCCTCCTCACCGTCCGTGCCTGGGAGCTTCTCGCCGCCGCGGAGGTGGTGGTCCATGACGCCCTGGTCCATCCCGCCATCATCGAGTCGCTGGGATCGGAGGTGGAGCGGATCTTCGTGGGGAAGCGCGGCGGACGACCCTCCATTCCGCAGGAGGAGATCGAGGCGATCCTGATCCGCGAGGCGGGAAAGGGGCGAATTGTGGTCCGGCTGAAGGGAGGAGATCCCTTCGTGTTCGGCCGGGGCGGGGAGGAGGGGC
>SKRI01000138.1 GCA_007118565.1 Gemmatimonadota bacterium
AGCGCCTCGAAGCGGTCGTCCGACACCTTGGGCTTCCGCTCCTTGCGGATCTCCCGGTCGATCAGCTCGCGGCCGAGGCGTGCGCTCGACTCCTGCTCCTCGTGGCGGATCCACTGCCGGATCTTGTTCCGGGCCCGCGCCGTCTTGACGAAGGCGATCCAGTCGCGCGACGGACGCTGCCGCGGATCGGTCAGCACCTCCACCGTGTCCCCGTTGGTCAGCGGCCGCGAGAGGGGGGTGATGCGCCCGTTCACCTTGGCGCCGGCGCAGTGCAGCCCCACCTCGGTGTGCACGGCGAAGGCGAAGTCGATGGGGGTGGCGTCCCGGGGGAGCTGCTTCACGTCCCCGTCGGGGGTGAAGACGAAGATCTCGTCCTGGAAGAGGTCGATCTTGAGGAACTCCATGAACTCCTCGGGCTCCCGCGTCTCCTGCTGCCACTCGAGGACCTGGCGGAACCAGGTGAGCGTCTCGTCGACCTCGTCCCCCCGGCTGGCCGACCCCTCCTTGTACTTCCAGTGCGCGGCGATCCCGTACTCGGCGGTGCGGTGCATCTCCCGGGTCCGGATCTGGATCTCGTAGAGGTGTCCGTTCGGGCCGAAGATGGTGGTGTGCAGCGAGCGGTAGAGGTTCGACTTGGGAGTGGCGATGTAGTCGTGGAAGCGCTCGTGCAGCGGGGTCCAGTTGCTGTGGATGACGCCCAGGGCGTGGTAGCAGTCGGCTACCGTTCCCACCAGCACGCGCATGGCCATGAGGTCGTAGATCTCCTCGTACGGCTTGTCGCGCTTCACCATCTTGCGATGGATCGAGTGCAGGTGCTTCGGCCGGCCGAACACCTCGCAGTCGATGCCCGCCTCGGCGAGCGCCTCCTCGAGCGGCCCGCGGAAAAGCTCGATGATCCGCTCCCGCTCCGAGCGCTTGTCGGTGATCTTGCGGGCCAGATCCCGGTACGCCGCCGGCTCGAGGAACTTGAAGCAGAGGTCCTCCAGCTCCCACTTCACCCGCGCCATGCCGAGCCGGTGAGCCAGGGGGGCGTAGATCTCCCGCGTCTCCATGGCGATACGGACCCGCTTCTCGTCCGACAGGTGCTCCAGCGTCCGCATGTTGTGGAGGCGGTCCGCCAGCTTGATGACGATGACGCGCGCGTCCTGCGCCATCGAGAGGAGGAGCTTGCGGTAGTTCTCGACCTGCTGCTCGGTGTGCGTGCGGAACTGGACCCGGGCAATCTTGGTGAGCCCGTCCACCACCGCAGCCACCTCGTCCCCGAACTCGGCGCGGACGTCCTCGACGGTGTAGTCGGTGTCCTCGACCACGTCGTGGATGAGGCCGCTGGCGATGGTCACCGTGTCCAGGTGGAACTCGGCGAGGATCTCCGCCACCTCCACGCAGTGGATGATGTAATCCTCACCCGAGCGGCGCTTCTGGCCTGCGTGCGCGTCCCGGCTGAACCGGTAGGCGTGGGTGACGACGGAGAGGTCCACCCGGTCGGCGTCCCGCTCGAGCGCGGCGAAGAGGCGCGGGGGAAGCACCCGGCGCGCCTCCTCGAAGGCGTCCGGCTTCGTCTCCCTCAGGGTCGCGACCTCGGTCATCTGCCCGTCTCCGGTGGGTTCGTCTGCTACGCCGTCTCCTGCTGCCTACACCCTCTCACCCACAGGGCAGGGAGCATTTCCCCCCCTCTCCCAGCATTGGGAGAGGGGGCCGGCGAGCGAGAGCCGACGCTGATGCCCGGATTCGCGAGCCGCGAGCCACGAGCCGTTACTCCAGCTCCCCCGCCTCCATGAAGGAGAAGTACCGCGACTCCCCCACCACCACATGGTCCAGCACCTCGATCCCCACCGAGCGGCCGGCGTTCCGCAGCTGCCGGGTGACGGCCCGATCCTCGGCCGAGGGGGTCGGGTCCCCGCTCGGGTGGTTGTGCACCAGGACGATCCCGGCGGCGGCGTGCACCACCGCCGGACGGAAGACCTCGCGCGGGTGGACCAGCGATCCGTCGAGGGTGCCGCGGGTCACCTGGAGGTCCCGGATCACCACGTTGCGGATGTTCAGGAGGAGGATGTGGAACTCCTCGTGCGGCAGGTCCCGCATCCGGCGCATCCGCTCGTACACGTCGCGCGCCCCGCGGATCGACGCCCCGCTGGCGCGCGACTCCTGCTCGGCGCGCCTTCCCAGGTCGAGCGCGGCCAGGACCTTTGCCGCCTTGGCCGGACCGATCCCCGGGACCTCGCACAGCTCGACCGCCGAGGCAGTGGCGATCCGCCTGAGCGGCGTCTCCTCCCCCTCCCCGCCGAAGTGTCGCAGGAGGGCCGCCGCGACATCGAGCGCCGAGCGTGCCGGGGACGCGGCAGTGGCGGGCGTCCCCGTCTCGATCAGGAGGGCCAGGAGCTCGCGCGCGGAGAGCGCTCCCGGCCCCAGCCGCTCCAGCCGCTCACGCGGACGCTCCTCAACGGGCCACTCCTTGATGGAGTAGGTGGGCGACATCAGGGACCAGAGAATAGGTGACAGTGAACGGTCAACGCCGAAGTTGCCTTCGTTCCCGTAGTTCCCTTCGTTCCCTTAGTTCCCGCAGTTACGCCGGCGCCCCGCAGCACTTCTTGTACTTCTTGCCGCTCCCGCACGGGCAGGGGTCGTTCCGTCCCGCCTCGGCCACTGCGACCGCGGGCTTCTGCTTCGGCTTTTCGTCCTCGCCGCGGTTGGTGCGGATCCCCTCCTGCGAGCCGCCGCCCACCGCGGTGGCCGGGTTGACCCCCAGCGCCGCGCCCCGCTGCGGCGTGCCTCCCGGGGAGGTCGGGGTAGCTCCCACGGTGGGAGATGCCGGATCGGCCGGTCCCCGCCCGGCCACGCCGCCCACCGTCCGCGGAGCTTGCGGAGCCGCCTCCTGGGTCAGCCGCGCCCGGAAGAAGAGCTTGGCGATGGAGACGTGGATGTCGTCGATCAGGTCGACGAACATGTCGTACGACTCCTTCTTGTACTCGACCAGCGGATCCTTCTGCCCCCACCCCCGGAAGCCGATCGAGGCCTTGAGATGGTCCAGGTCGTAGAGGTGGTCCTTCCACTTCTCGTCGATGGTCGACAGCACGATGAAGCGGAGGAGCGGGTCGCGGTGCTCGCCGAAGTCGGCCAGCTTCTCCCGGAACTTTTCCCGCGCCGCGTCGATGATGTACTCGTCGAGCTCGTCGCGACTCTCGAACTCCACCTCCTCGTCCTCCTTCTCCGGGAGGCGGTCGGCCTGGACGAAGAAGTCGATCAGCAGCCGCTCGCGGAGCGCCGGCAGCTCCCAGTCGCCGGGATGGTCCCCGGCCGGAGCGTACTCGTCGATGACCCCCTCGAGCGTCTTCTCCACCATCTCCCAGACCTCACCCTTGAGGTCCTCGCCGCCCTCCAGGGCGAAGGCGCGGAGGTCGTAGATGACCTCGCGCTGCTGGTTCATGACGTCGTCGTAGTCCAGCAGCCGCTTGCGCGACTCGAAGTGCTGCGCCTCGACGCGCGTCTGCGCCCGCCCGATGGACTTGCTCACCATCGGGTGGGTGATGACCTCCCCCTCCTCCACGCCGAACTTTGACATGATCCCGGCGATGCGCTCGGACCCGAACATGCGCATCAGGTCGTCCTCGAGCGAGAGGAAGAACTGCGAGGCGCCCGGATCCCCCTGACGGCCGCCGCGGCCGCGGAGCTGCCGGTCGATCCGCCGAGACTCGTGCCGCTCCGAGCTCACGATGTGCAGGCCGCCCGTCTCCTCGTACGTCTCCCCGTCCTGCTCGTAGGTGCGCGGCTCCTTGACCCCCGGCCCGAGCTTGATGTCGGTTCCGCGGCCGGCCATGTTCGTGGCGATGGTGACCGCGCCCGGCTGCCCGGCGCCGGCCACGATCTGCGCCTCGCGCCCATGCTGCTTGGCGTTCAGCACCTCGTGCGTGATCCCCCGCCGCTTGAGCATGCGGGAGAGCGTCTCCGAGACGTCCACGTTGGCGGTCCCCACCAGCACCGGCAGGTCGAGCTTGTGGAGCCGGTCGACCTCGTCGATCAGCGCATTGAACTTCTCCCGCTTGGTCCGGAAGATCAGGTCCTGGCGGTCCTCGCGGATCACCGGGCGGTTGGTGGGGATGACCATCACCTCCAGCCCGTAGATCGTCTGGAACTCCGTCTCCTCCGTCTCGGCCGTGCCGGTCATGCCGGCCAGCTTGTCGTAGAGGCGGAAGTAGTTCTGGATGGTGACGGTGGCCAGGGTCTGCGTCTCCCCCTTCACCTGCACGTTCTCCTTGGCCTCGACCGCCTGGTGCAGCCCGTCCGACCAGCGACGCCCCGGCATCATCCGGCCGGTGTACTCGTCCACGATCACCACCTGCCCGTCCTGGATGACGTACTGCTCATCCTTCTGGAAGAGGGCGTACGCCTTCAGGAGCTGGTGGATGACGTGGATCTTCTCGCTCTTCTCCGCATACTCGGCCTCGAGCGCCTCGCGCTGAGCGCGCTTCTCATCGGCGGAGAGGTCCGGATCCTCATCGATCTCGTGGATGGCCTCGGAGAGGTCGGGGACGATGAAGGCCTCCGGGTCCTCCGGGGAAAGGACGTCCAGCCCCTGGTCGGTCAGATGGACGTTGCGCCCCTTCTCGTCCATGGCGAAGAGGAGCGCCTCCTCGACCTCGTGCAGGCGCTTCTCCCGCATGAAGACGCCCTCGACCTTGTCGATCAGCTTCTGCAGCGAGGGATCCTCCGAGAGCATCTTCACCAGCCGCCGGTTCTTCGGCATCCCCCGCCGGGCGAGCAGGAGATTCTGACCGGCGGTGAACTCGTCTCCCTCCTCCACCGCCTTCTCCGCCTCGGCGATGATCTCGCCCACGACCCGGTTCTGCTTCCGGTAGAGCTCGGCCACCCCGCCCTTGTAGCGGCCGTACGCCTCGTTGACCTTGGAGCTGACCGGCCCGGAGATGATGAGCGGGGTCCGCGCCTCGTCGATCAGGACGGAGTCCACCTCGTCGATGATGGCGTAATGGTGCGGCCGCTGGACGCGCTGCTCCAGCGAGTGGACCATGTTGTCCCGCAGGTAGTCGAACCCGAACTCGTTGTTGGTCCCGTAGGTGATGTCCGCGGCGTACGCCTCGCGCCGCTCGGGGGTGCCGGGCTGGTGCTTGTCGATGCAGCCGACGGTGAGCCCCAGGTATGAAAAGAGGTGGCCCATCCACTCGGCGTCACGCTGGGCCAGGTACGAGTTGACGGTCACCAGGTGCGCGCCGCGCCCGGTGAGCGCGTTGAGGTAGAGCGGCATGGTGGCCACGAGGGTCTTCCCCTCACCCGTGGCCATCTCCGCGACATTGCCCTGGTGGAGGGAGATGGCGCCGATCAGCTGCACGTCGTACGGCACCATGTCCCAGACGGCCTTCTGGCCGGTGAACTCGACCTCGGTGCCGACCAGCCGGCGGCAGGCCTCCTTGACGGTGGCGAACGCTTCGGGGAGGATCTCGTCCAGGACCTCGTCGCGAAGCTGGCGGATGTCCTCCTCCACCCCGCGGATCTCGTCCGTGATGGCCTCGCGCTCGGCCGCGTCCTCGGAGCGCGCCTTCTCCTCGCGGAGCTTGGCGAGCTGCTCCTCGAGCTCGGAGGTGGCCTCTTGGATGCGAGCCCGGAAGGCGTCGGTCTGCCCCCGGAGCTCCTCGTCGCTCAGCGACTCCAGGCGCTCGAACTCGTCGTTGATCTCCTCGACGAGCGGATCGAGCTTGCGAATCTCCCGATCGTGCTGCGTGCCGAAGAGCGAGTTTACCAGCTGCTTGAACATGTATCTGCTGATTTCAGTGCAATTTTATTCGGGGCGGCTCGCGGCTCGCGGCTGGCTGCTCGCAACGGCGCGCGGAACGCGTGCACCGTCCCGAGGATCGAACGCCTGCGCTGGTCATCCGGTTCCCAACGGTCCGGCCCATCCGGAAGAAGCGCCGCAAACCCTGCGCCCCCGCGCTGTTCGGCGAGCCGCCAGCCGCCAGCCGCTAGCCGCGTCCGTAAAGCCCCTCGCGCTCGATGATGCG
>SKRI01000181.1 GCA_007118565.1 Gemmatimonadota bacterium
CGCCTCGGCCTCTCTGCGGACGGCGGCGTCACCGCTCGCGATGGCGCTCCGGAGCGCGGCGAGCGCGGTCGGGTCGGCAATCTGCCCGAGAGACGCGGCCGCGGCCGCGGCAAGGGCGGGGTCCTCGACCGCCGTTGCCAGCGCCGGGACCGCCCGGGGGGAGCCGATGCAGCCGAGCGAGGCGACCGCGGCCATCCGGCGCCAGGGATCGCCGGAGTGGACCAATTCGGAGAGCGGGTGGACGGCCCGCTCGTCGCGAAGCATTCCGAGGGCATCCGCGGCAGCGGCGGCCACGTTCGCCTCGCCGTCCCCCAGCCGTTCGATCAGGGCCGGGACCGCTGCCGGGTTTCCGGATTCGCCGAGAGCGGTGGAGGCCAGAACGCGGACGTCCGGGTCGTCGTCAGCGGTCAGACGATCGAGCCGCTCGACCGCCGCCTCCGGTCCCGCGGCGCCCAGGGCGGCCAGCGTTGAGAAGGCGGTTCGCGCGGCATTGCGGGCCCCCGCGTTGTCCTGCCGCCGGAGGGCCTCCTCCATCCCGTCGAGCAGGGGACGCGGGGAGAGGCGGGAGAGCACGGCCCGCGCCCGTTGCCGGCGGCGGGGACGCTCGGTGTCGAGATCGGCGAGGAGCGCGGCAACCACCGCAGCTCCCTCCCCGGCATCGAGCCGCATTCTCAGCCGTCCGACCGCCTCTTCCTCGCTATCGGCGCGGAGGTCTTGCCGAAGATCACTCACCGACCCGGAACTCGCTGACGAGCTGAGTGAGACGCGCCGCCTGCTCGGAGAGGTCTCCGGCGGCGCCCGCCATCTCGCTGATCGAGGCCCGGGTGGCGCGCGTGCCACTGCTGATGGTCTCGGTGGCATCGAGGATGAGCTCCCCGCCGCGCTTCTGCTCGGCGGTCGCTTCGAAGACCTCCTGCGTCTGCTGGTTCATGTTCTCCACCGCGGACATGATCTGCCGCGAGGTGTTGGCCTGCTCCCGCGTGGCGATCCGGGTCTCCTCCGCGATCGCGATGATGTCCGAGATGGCCTTCTTCGCCTCTTCGGCCGCCGTGGTCTGCTGGGTCGTGGACACGCCCACCTCCTCCATGAGGTGACGGGTCCGACCGGCCGAGGCCATGATCTTCTCGAGGGCCTCTCCAGCCTCGGTGGCGAGCGAGATCCCTTCCTCGGCGCGGTCCGAAAGCCCGGAGGCGGAGGTGATGACCCGCCGGATCTCCTCGCGAACGCCGCCGATGGTGGTGCCGATCTCCCGCGCGGACTCCACCGATCGCTCGGCCAGCCGGCGGATCTCCTGCGCCACCACGGCGAAGCCGCGGCCGTGCTCGCCGGCCCGCGCCGCCTCGATCGAGGCGTTCAGCGCGAGAAGGTTCGTCTGGTCGGCGATGTCCTCGATCAGGTCGGAGATGGTGCTCACCGACTCGCTCGTGCTTCCCAGTCCCCGCACCACGGTGGTGAGATCGCCGATCTCCCGGTGGATGCGCTGCATCCCCGCGCTGCTCCGCTCGACCACCTTGCCTCCGTCGCGCGCGTCGGTCTCGGCGGAGCGGGAAATCTCCTCCGTCTCCCGGACGTGTCGGGCCACCTGGTTGATGGAGACGACCATCTGCTCGATGGCGGCCGAGGTCTGCTCCACGGCGGCGCCCAGGTTGTCGGCGCTCCCCGCGGTCTGCTCGATCGACGCCCCCATCTCGTTGATGGAGCTGGAGGTCTGGTCGACGGAGGCGGCGAGCGACTCAGCGCTGCCCGCGACGCGGCTGATCTGCGCCGCGATCTGTTCGATCGAGGAGGAGGCGTCCTCGGTGGAGCGCACCTGCTCCTCGACCGAGGAGGAGATCTCCGCCGAGGTGGCCGCGATCTGCTCGGAGGCGGTGGCGACCTGGGTCGTGGCCTGACCGACTTCGGAGATGGCCCGCCGGAGGTCCGTGACCATGCGATTCATCGTGCCGGCCAGCACCCCCACCTCGTCCTTGCTCTCCACCTCCATGGTTCGGGTGAGGTCCCGCCCGGCGACCGCGCTGGTGAACTCGACGGCGCGCTCGAGGTGACGGGAGATGGAGTTGGCGATGGCGATCCCGACCCAGAGGGACAGGAGCACCGCGATGGGCGCCAGCAGGAGGAAGGTGAGGCGCAGCCGACCCAGCGAGTCGCGCAGCCGATCGACGTTC
Source organism: Gemmatimonadota bacterium (assembly GCA_007118565.1). Classification (GTDB taxonomy): domain Bacteria; phylum Gemmatimonadota; class Gemmatimonadetes; order Longimicrobiales; family Longimicrobiaceae; genus SKRI01. The sequence goes on from SKRI01000181.1 coordinate 2,166, forward strand.
ACCGCCGTCAGCTCCGCCTGCCGCTCGAGGAAGTCGCGGACCGCCTCCCGGGCCTGCCCAGCGCTCCGGCGACCCTCCGCCCGCATGAACTCGGCGATCGCATCCACGCCTGCGACGCCGGCCGTGACCTCCTGCCGGAGCTGGACCCCCGGCTCGAAGACGGTGGTCTCCCAGTCCAGCGCGGCGCGGTCCACCGCATCCAGGTCGGTGATCTGCCGCGGGTCGGTTATGAGGCCCCGCGCCTCGTCGAGCGCCTCCCGGTACCGCTCGCCGGCCTCTTCGGCGGCCTGCAGCGCCTCGGCGTCGCCGGTGAGCAGGTAGTCCCGGAACGCGGCCACCCGCTCGACGAGGGAGACGGACATGACCTCCCCCTTGATCTGGAGCCGCTCACCGTGATCGACCTCGCTCGCGACTCCCTCCGCGACCGAGGTCAGGGTGAAGATCGCGATCCCGAGGATCACCAGCAGCACCAGGATGGATGCGTACCCCAGGAGGATCTTGTTCCGGACCTTCGTGTTCCGGAACCAGTCGTTCATGGCCATCTATCTTCCGGTCGTTTCAACGTGAAAGAGCGGCGCCAGCACCACTCCCGGCTCGATCAGGGTCGCCACCCGCCTCCCCCGGCGGACGACACCCCGGACAGCATCTCCTCCCGCTCCGGTCCGCGCCTCGGCGGGCGGTTCCTCCATCTCCCCGAGCCCCACCTCCCAGAGATCGGTGACCGAATCCACCAGCAGGGCAATCCGCTCCTCCCCCGGCGCGGCCTCGAGGATCAGGACCCGCTCGCGTCGCATGGTCGGCCCGCCACCCAGCCGCGAGCCGCCGTCCAGCACGGTCATGAGCGTTCCGCGGAGGTTGAGGATGCCGCAGACGTTCGGGGGCGGGGAGGGCACGCGGGTAATGGGGGGCGTCCGCGCCACCTCGACCACCGCCTCCAGGGGGAGGCCGAACTCGGTGTCGCCGAGCAGGAAGAGGACCATCGAGCGTCGTTCGCCGTCCTCCGTGCCCCCGCTCCCCGACCGCTGGCTCTCGCTCCCGTCCTCGCTCACGCGGTCGGCTCTCCGGAAAGGACTTCCCGGATGGTGGCGAACAGCTCGTCCGGCGTCCACGGCTTGGCGAGAAAGGCGGCCGCTCCAGCCTCGCGTGCGGCCTCCCGATCCTCCTTCCCGCTCTCGGTGGAGATCACCACGGCCGGGGCGTCCACGAAGCCGAGCTCGGAGCGCAGGCGCCGGAGAAACTCGAGCCCGTCCATCTCCGGCATGTTGATGTCGACGATGAAGAGGCCCACGTCCGGCTCCTCCGCCGCGTAGTCCAACCCCTCCGCACCGGTGCCCGCGAAGACGAGCGCATCGGTGTGCGGAGCGAGCACGCTCTGGTAGAGGCGACGCATCATGGGGCTGTCCTCGACGATGAGGATCTTGCCCGGCAGGTCGGTCATCGCGACGGCTTTCGTTCGAGGTTCAGCTCCGTCAGCTCCGAGGGATCGAGCAGGAGGGCGACCCGACCGGAGGGGAGGACGGTGGCACCCGACAGCCCTCGCGGCGCACCGAGGGTGCTCGGGAGCGCCTTCGCAACCACCTCGCGGTGCTCGAGAAGGCGATCCGCGGCTACGGCAATCGTCCGCGCGCGCCCCCGAATGATCACGGCGAATGGCGGTGTGTTGCCGCCATCCGGGGTGTCACCATTCCACCCGAAGATTTGCCCCGGATGCAGAAGGGGTACCAGCGCCTCGCCGTGGCTCACGACCGGCGCGTGTCCCACGGCGCGAACCGAGGGTCGGGCGACCGTTTCCAGAACGTCACGCGCCGGAACGCCGAGCGTCTCTCCCGCGGCCTGGAAAAAGAGGGTGGGGAGGATGGCGAGGGTCAGCGGAAGCTCCAGGCGGAATCGGGTGCCTCCCTCCGCGGCCGTCGCCACCTCGATCCTGCCACGCAGCCGCTGCACCGAGGAGCGGACAACGTCGAGGCCGACGCCGCGCCCCGAGACGTCGGTCACCTCGGAACGCGTCGAGAACCCCGGATGGAAGATGAGGTCGTCGATCTCCTCGTCCTCGGGCGCGGCCTGCCCGCTTACGATGCCGAGCTCCCGCCCCCGGCCGAGGATTGCTTCGCGATCGAGGCCCCTGCCGTCGTCCTGCACCGTGATCCGCACTACGTCCCCGCGCTGCTCGGCGCGAAGCACAAGGGTGCCGTAGGGCTCCTTCCCGGCCGCTTCCCGCGCCTCCGGCGGCTCGATCCCGTGGTCGATGGCGTTGCGGACCAGGTGCAGGATGGGCTCGGAGAGCGCCTCCATGGTGGTCTTGTCGATCTCCGTCTCCTCTCCCTCCACCGTAACCCGCACCTCCTTCCCCTGAGCTCGCGCGATGTCGCGCGCCACGGTGGGGAAGCGACGGAAGATGCGACCGGCCGGCACGAGCCGGAGGTCCATGACCGAGTCGCGGAGCGTTTCCGCCAGGCGGCCGAGGAGCTCCGCCTGATCCCGGAGCGGCCGGTGCAGCCCGACGGCAGCGAGCGCATCCCGGTCGCGCTGGACGAGATTCTCCAGCGTCGCCTGGAAGGCGACGAGCTCACCCACCTCCTCCATGAGCTGGTCGAGCTTGCGAAAAGGGATGCGGAGGACGTCCCCGGTGTCGGAGAGGTCGGCTTCCTCTGCCTGCTCCGGCTGCTCGGCGGAGGCCAGCTCGACTTTCGGCTCCGGCTCCTCCAAGCCCGCGGCGGACACGGATTCCGACGGGAGCGGGAGCTCTGCGTCGGCGAGCCGCCCGAAGGTGGCCTCCTGCTCTGGACTGCCGGCATGATCGAGGGCCCGCCGGAGGAGTGCCGCAGCCTCGAAGAGGCGGTCGAGGAAGGAGCGCGGCCAGCGTCCGGGAGGATCCTTGAAGAAGGTCTCGATCTCATGCACAAAATCCCGCAGGGGACCGAGCCCGAGCATGGCGGAGTTCCCCTTGAGGGTGTGCAGCGCACGCTGCAGGCTCACGAGGTCCTCGGCGGGGAGCTCGCCCTCGCGCTCGAGCGTCAGGAGCGCGGCGTCGAGCAGGTCGATCTGACCGCGCGCCTCGTCCTTGAACTCGTCGATCAGCTCGGCGGGATCGAAACCTTCCAGGGGGGCTCTCCGAGGTGACGGTGGAGGGAGGGGCTACGGATGCTTATCTTGCATCAACCGGCGCATGTTCGCCAATCGACGCTCACTCCGCCATTCCCGTGCCGACCGTAAATCTCGTTCGCACCGTCCGCTTCTCCGCCGCTCACCGGTACTATCGCCCCGAGTGGAGCGAGGAGCGGAATCGGGTGGCCTTCGGCGCCTGCGCCAACCCCCACGGCCACGGGCACGACTACCGCCTCGAGGTCACCGTGGCGGGGTCTCCGCACCCGGAGACGGGGTTCGCGGTGGAGCTTCCGACGTTGGACCGGATCCTGGACGAGGAGGTGATCCGACGCTTCGACCACCAGCACATCAACCATTCGGAGACCGCCTTCGGGGAGGGGGGGCTGATTCCGACCACCGAGAACCTGGTGATCTTCCTCTGGGACCGGCTTGCCCCGCGGGTGCGGGAGGCGGGTGCGGGGCTGGTGCGGCTGCGGCTCTGCGAAACCGGGGATCTGTGCGTGGAGTACCACGGCCCGGAGCCCGGGGAATCCGGGGAGGGGACGCGGATGGCGTGACGGGGCTTCCTGGACTCCAGCCCGCGGGAGGCAAAGGCTCCGCGGGGGCGGTTCAGATGCGCTTCCGGTCTTCCTGGATCGACGGATCCCCCCGCCCGGAGCGCGCGCCGCCGTCGTCCCCGTCGGCCTGCGCCTCCTTCGTCTCGCCCTCTCCCGCTCCC
>SKRI01000269.1 GCA_007118565.1 Gemmatimonadota bacterium
GGAACAACCGGCGGAGCATCCTCTCCGTCCGGCAGAACGGCCGGGGGTTCCGGCTCAACCTCCACGCCGCCTTCCGCGAGGCGCCTCCCGCGCTGCTGGATGCGGTGGTCACCTGCGTCTCGCCTGACACTCGGCCGGACGAGCGGGCGGACGCCCGCGCCCGGATCCGAGATTGGCCCCACCTCGTCCACTGCCTGCGGGAGGCGAGGGTGCGTCACGAGCGGCGTGGTGGCGGCACCGCTCGGCGCCGCGCCTGCGTGGCAAGCGACGGACAGCGCGAACACCTGCGTGCGCTCTTCGCCCGGCTGAACGAGGAGCGCTTCGGCGGAATCCTCCCGCCGGACATTCCCCTCCGGCTGAGCGGACGGATGAGGCGGCGTCTCGGCCACTGCGCGCTCGGGGGAGGGAAGGGCGGATCCCCGCGCACGGTACGGGAGATCGCGCTCGCGCACGACCTGATGCTGGCGGAGAACGACGCGCAGAGGGTGAAGACGATGCTCCACGAGATGGCCCACGCCGCCGCCTGGATCTTCGATGGAGACCGCGGCCACGGGCGGGCGTGGAAGGGGTGGGCGCGGCGGGCAGGGTGTGCGCCCCGCGCCTGCACTCGGAATCCGGTGAGGCGCTGCACCCGCTCCGTTCCTCGTGTCCCGCCCCTGCAGGACCTCCCCTCCCGGGCCGCCTGACGGGTGAATGCAGAGAGCCCCGGGAGCCGGCGCGGCTCCCGGGGCTTTCCCTTCTCCGTCGCCCGTCCCGCGGCGTCAGCCGATGAACTTCTTCGTGGTCTCGACCAGCCGGCGTGCCTGGTGGCTGATGTTGGCCTTGTCCTCGTCACCGAGCGGATCCCCGCCCGCCGTGACGCTGGCGCCATACGGGTTGCCGCCGCTCGCGAAGACGGCGTCGTCCGTGTAGCCCGGCGTCACGATGATGGCTCCCCAGTGCATGAAGGTGTAGTAGAGGGTCAGGATCGTGGACTCCTGGCCGCCGTGGGGATTCTGGGCGCTCGTCATCGCCGTCACCACCTTGTCGGCGAGCTTGCCCTCCATCCAGAGCGGCCCGAGCGTATCGATGAAGGCGCGCATCTGGCTGGTCGCGCCGCCGTACCTCGTCCCGGTGCTGAAGATGTAGGCGTCCGCCCACTCCATGTCGTCGGGAGAGGCGACCGGGATGTCCTCGGTCTTCTGGGCGTGCTCACGCCACGCCTCCTGCGCCTCGACCACCTCCTTCGGTGCGGTCTCGCGGACTTTGAGGAGACGCACCTCCGCCCCGGCATTTCGCGCGGCCTCCGCGGCGGTCTCGGCCATCTGGTGGTTCGTCCCGTAGCTGCTGTAGTAGATGACGGCTACCTTCGGCTGGCTCATGTCTTCTCCTGTTTATAGGTCGTTGAATGATCGCGCGCCGATCTCAGTCGATCGGCTCGAGCGCTGAAACGATTTCCTCACGGCGGGGCTCCAGGAAGGGCGGAAGCACGACCGACTCCCCGAGCGTTGCCGGATCCTCGTCAACGGCGAATCCGGGCCCGTCGGTGGCGATCTCGAAGAGGATTCCGCCCGGCTCCCGGAAATAGAGGCTTCGGAAGTAGTAGCGGTCCACCTTGCCGCTATTCGGGACGCCGAACTCCGCAAGCCGCTGGTGCCATCCGTCGTACTCCTCCTCGTCCGGCGTCCGGAAGGCAACGTGGTGAACGCCGCCGGCCCCCGGCCGCGCCGGCGGGAGATCCGGCTGCACCGCCACGTGCAGCTCTGCGTGCGGTCCTCCCTCGTCCATCTCGTAGACGTGCACCTCGTGCGCTGGATCGTCCGGGTGCGGATAGCTCCTGATCCGGCGCAGATCCATGACCTCCGTCAGCACGGAATCCGTCTCCGGCAAACGGGGCACGCTCATCACGACGGGACCGAGTCCACGTAGCTGGTGCTCGGCCGGGACCGGGCTGCGATCCCACGCGACCGGATCCTCGCCCGCGCCGCCATCGTCTACCAGGGACAGCCGCTGTCCTTCCGGATCCTCGAAGTCGAGGGTGGCCCGCCCGTCACGCTCCACGATATCTCCCACGGCGACTCCCTCCCCCCGCAGCCGTGCCGCCCACCACTCGAGCGTGGCGGCGCCGTGCACGCGTAACGAGGTGCGGGTGATGCTGCGCGTTCCTCGCCGCTCCCGCGGGACCGGCCAGTCGAAGAAGGTCAGATCGGTGCCCGGGGAGCCGACGGCGTCGGCGTAGAAGAGGTGGTAGGCGCTCACGTCGTCCTGGTTGACGCTGCGCTTCACCAGCCGCATCCCCATCACCTCGGTGAAGAAGCGATGGTTGCCGCGGATGTCGGCAGAAACGGCGGTCAGGTGATGGATTCCCTTCAACTGCATGCTCCCTCCTCTCTCTACTCTCTGAAGCGGTGCGAGGAGGGGACGGACGGCAACGGGCGCCCGTCCCCCAACTGATGCTACTCCGCCTTCACGGCCTGGACCTCGACGGACAGCTTGAGCGAATGTCCCACCAGGACGCCGCCCGCCTCCATCGCCTGGTTCCAGGTGAGGCCGAAGTCGCGCCGGTCGATCTTCCCCTTGGCGCTGAAGCTGGCCCGCTCCCCGCCCCACGGATCCTTCCCGCGTCCCTCGAAGGAGACGTCGAGGGTGATCTCCCGCGTCGTTCCCCGGATGGTGAGGTCGCCCACCAGGCGGAACTCGTCACCCACCTCGCCGTAGGCGCCCTCGAGGCGCTTGCTGCGGAAGGTGATGGTGGGGTGCGTCTCCACGTCCAGGAAATCGCCCGAGCGCAGGTGCTCGTCCCGCTGCTCCACCCCGGTGTCGATGGAGGCGGCCTCGATCTCCACCTCCACGGACGAGGCCGACGGGTTCTCCTCGTTCGCGATGATCGTCCCGCTCAGGTTCGCGAAGCGCCCCTTCACGGTGGTGATCATCATGTGCTTGGTGGAGAACTCCACCAGTGTATGGGTCGGATCCAGCGACCAGACGGTGGTGCCGGACTTCTGCTCGATCGTGGTAACCATCGTGTCCTCACAGTGTTTGTCGTGTGCGGGTCACATTACGGGGCGGACCCGTGGCCCCTAATTCTGTACAGAGCATCTCATAACTGAGATATTTGGCCGAAAAAATCAGCTGCCCTCTCCCAGTCGCTCCGCGTGTCGGCCGAGGGTGCGGAGCAGCACGCTCGCCTCCTCCTGCTCCGCGGCGTCAAGCCCGGAAACAGCCCGGGCCACCGCCGCAGCGTGCAGCGGGAAGATCCGCTTCATGAGTGCCGTGCCCTCCTCGGTCAGCGCGGCGTAGCTGGCCCGCCGGTCCTCCGGACAGGCGCGACGCTCCACCAGTCCCTTCTCCTCCAACCGGTCGACGACGTAGGTGATGCCCCCGCTCGACAGAAGAATCTTCTTCTTGACCTCCCCGAGGAGCATCGGCCCCTTGCTGTGCAGCGCCTCCAGCGCCCCGAACTCCCCGGAGGTGAGGCCGTGACGGGCGATGTCTGCCCGGACATGCGCCTCCACGGAAGCATGCGCCCGGGAAAGGACAACCCACAGCTTGAGGGCTCGCTCATTCATGGTCGGCCGGGGGCGTTCGTCAATTCTCTCAGCACTAAAGTAAATCGGCTCGGCTTCCGAGTCAACCCCCGACGGATGCGACTAACGGCAGGTTGGCGGAGAGCGCGCACCGGGCATACGGATTGCCGCGATCCACCGCTCGTCGATCACTTCGCCCCATCTCCCTCATGTCCCAAGACCTACTCTCCCCACGCCTGCGCGGCTACCTCGACGAGCTGGTTCCGGAACGGCCGCCCGAGCTGCGGCGGATGGAGGCGATCGCGCGGGAGACGGGCTTTCCGATCATCGGCCCGGCCTCGGGGCACCTCTGCTACCAGATCGCGCGGATGATCGGCGCGCGGACGGTGTTCGAGCTGGGGTCGGGATACGGGTACTCGACCGCTTGGTTCGCCCGTGCGGTAAGCGAGAACGGGGGCGGCACGGTCCACCACGTGGTCTGGGACGCGGAGCTGTCGGAGCAGGCACGACGCCATCTGGAGGCGCTGGGGCTGGACGGGGTCGTCCGCTACTCGGTCTCGGAGGCGGTGGGGGCGCTCCGGAGCGCGGCGGGACCCTTCGATCTGATCTTCAACGACATCGACAAGCACGCCTATCCGGAATCGCTCGGTGCCATCGAGGAGAAGCTGCGTCCCGGCGGCGTGCTCATTATTGACAACATGCTGTGGGGGGGACGGATCTTCGACGAAGAGGACGCATCGCCCGACACGATGGGCGTGCGCGAGGTGACGCGGCTGATCACCCGTTCCCCGCGCTGGACATCCTCCCTGATCCCCATTCGGGACGGGATGATCGTGGCCATGCGCAGGTGAGCCGGCACGTCCCGTGCACGAAGAGCTCGTCAGCCCGCGCTGGGACGAATCGATCACCCGAAAGAAGAGGAAACGTATATGCCGACGCGCAGCGCCAATGCGGTGTGGAAGGGAGGTCTCAAGGACGGGGACGGGAAGTTCAGCAGCGAGAGCGGCGCGCTCGACGCGTCCTACTCGGCCGGAAAGCGCTTTGGCGACGAACCGGGCTCGAACCCCGAGGAGCTTCTCGCCGCGGCGGAGGCTGCCTGCTTCAGCATGGCGCTGGCCGGCGCGCTCGAAAAGGACGGAATGCAGCCCGAGGAGATTCGCACCGAGGCGCATTGCACCATTGAGAAGAAGGGCGACGGCTTCACCATCACGAGCATGAAGCTCTCCGTCCGGGGTCGCGTTCCGGGGGCGGACGAGGAGTCCTTCCGGCGGGCGGCGGAGGCCACCAAGGAGGGCTGTCCCGTGTCGCGCGCGCTTTCCTCCAATGTACGGATCGAGGTGGACGCCGAGCTGGAGCGGTAGGACGGCCGACCGCTATCGGGGGGGCTGGAGCGCCTCCCCCCACCACGGTGTCCTCCCGCGGCCGCCCGGCCGCGGTTCATTAAACCCGCCACGGAGGCACCCATGGGTCTGTTCCAACGCATCCGGTCCATTCTCAAACCCGGCTCCTCCGGGTCGAGCGCGCATGCGCCCGGCGGCGACACGCTGACTCGTGAGGATGTTTCCGAGCTCATCTCCCGGGGAGAGCCACTCGAGCTCCCCGGCGCCGATCTGAGCAGGGCGGATCTCAGCGGGCTCGACATGCGCGGAGCGAACCTGTCCGGAGCCAGCCTCCAGGACACCGTCCTGACGGAAGCGGATCTGACCGAGGCCGACCTCACCGACGCCAACCTCTGCCGGACGGATCTGCGGCGCGCGGTCCTTCGTAACGCGCGGCTGCGGGATGCGAACTGTCCGCGCACCGGCTCCGTGGCCCCTCCTGTCCTGGACGATGCGGATCTCTCCGGGGCAAATCTAATGGGGACGGGTCTGGCGGTCGCCTCCTGCCGGAATGCGATCTTCGAGGCCGCGAACCTCCGGGAGGCGAACCTTCACCGCGCCGACCTGACGAACGCCTCGCTCGTGGGCGCCATGCTCGCCGGCGCCAACCTGCGTCACGCTACCCTGACCGACGTTCGTGCGGACGGGGCGGATCTCTCCACGGCGGATCTCTCGGGCTGCTCGGCGAGAGGAATCTCGCTGCGCGGCGCTACCCTGCGGAGGACCGGCCTCACCGAAGCGGATCTCAGGGAGGCGCAGCTGAACGATGCCACCCTGGACGAGGCGAATCTGGTCGCGGTCGACCTCGAGGGTGCGGACCTGACCGGCGCGGTTCTGGAACGGGTCGATCTCGACGAGGCGAGCCTGAAGGGGGTGGATCTCGGTGCCGCCAAGGTCGGCAAGGTGTACAACCTCCCGCAGCCGGAGGAGGGCGGCGGCAGCCCATCCGCCCGCACGGCCGGCTGAGACGGATCCAGACAAAAAGAGAGCGGGGCGCCTCCCGAA
>SKRI01000192.1 GCA_007118565.1 Gemmatimonadota bacterium
TCGGCCTGCTGGTTCCCTCGGCCGCGTTCATCCCGCCGGAGATGAACGTGATCCTGAACCCGCAGCACGCCGACTTCGCGGCCGCCGTGCGGGTGCGATCGACGCAGCCGTTCGCGTACAGTCCGCGGCTGGCGTAAGCGCCAGTACGGTCTGGACGGCTCTCCCGCTCGGGAAGGCGGCCGACAGCAGCATCTCCGTGACCTCTTCCGCCGGGCTCCCGCCCTCCCTGCTCATCCCACCGCATCCGGCGCCCGCAGCGCCACGCTCGCCTGGTAGCAGACCGGCTCGCGGTCGCATCGCCGGCCGTTCGGGTACTGCGGCTCGTAAGTGGGCCGGACGAGGTGCTCTACCACGCTCCCATCCTCCGCCTCGATACGAATGGTCGCCTCGGCCGGCGTCTCCTCGAAGTAGGCGCGGCACCCCGCCGGACCACCGCAGTCGACGTCGCGCGTGACGATCTCCTCTCCCTGCACCAGCAGCATGACCTGGTACCGCTCCGAGCCGGTATCGGTGATCTCCACCGAAAGAGCGTCCGGGCAGCCGATGTCCGTGCAGTCGACCGGCAGGAGGAGGTTGCAGGAGGATACGGCTAGCAGCAGGCCGGCGGTGAGGATTGCGAGAGCGAATGATCGCACGGTGGAAGCCTCATGGAGGGGTGACGGTGCACGAGAACGAATACGAAGCGCCTTTTATGACACCCGCGCACCAGGGGTCCTCGCGGATGGCCCCTCAAAGATTTATCAGAACCCGAAACGGTCTAGCAGAAGAGGCGGGACGTCCGGTGGACGCCCCGCCTCTTCAACTTCCCCCGATCCCTATCTCCCCATCCCTACCTGAAGTCCGGATTCTCCAGCACCGGGATGGCGGCCGGGTCCAGCAGATGGCCGAAGGGCAGCAGCCCGTCCACCGCCATGGCCACGAAGAGGAGGGCCAGGTAGAGGAGGGAGTTGCGGTAAACCTTCCAGGCCGGCGCGGTGATCACGGGCGCCCGCGCCAGCTTGATGATGCCGTGCAGGAACCACCCGCCCAGCAGCAGCGCGGCGAAGCCGTAGAAGAGCCCCATGCCCCCGTAGAAGACCGGGATCACCGTGAGCGGCAGGAGGATGCCGGTGTAGAGGAGCATCTGCCGCAGGGTGTGCCGCTCCCCCCATACGTTTGGCGCCATCGGCACGCCCACCTTTCCGTAGTCCCGCTGCTTGACCAGCGCCAGCGCCCAGAAGTGCGGCGGCGTCCAGAAGAAGACGATCAGGAAGAGGTAGACGGCGGTGAGGGAGATGCTGCCCGTGGCCGCGGCCCACCCCACCAGCGGGGGAAAGGCGCCGGCCGCCCCGCCGATCACGATGTTCTGGGGCGAGGTGCGCTTGAGCCAGCGGGTGTAGACGAAGACGTAGAAGAGGAGCCCGGAGAGGGCGAGGACCGCGCTCAGCACGTTGACCAGGAGCGCGAAGATCAGGAACGCAGCCGTGCCCAGGGTGATGCCGAAGCCGAGCACGTGGCCGGGGCTCATCCGGCCGCTGGGGATCGGCCGCAGCGAGGTGCGCCCCATGCTGGCGTCGATGTCCCGGTCCAGGTACATGTTGATGGCGTTCGCCCCACCCGCCATCAGGTACCCGCCGAGGAGCGTCCAGGCCACGAGGGAGAAGGGCGGCCAGCCGCGGAGCGCGATGATCATCGGCACCACGGTGGTGACCAGCAGCAGCGAGATGATCGTCGGCTTGGTGAGCGTGACGTAATCCCGGAGCAGCTGACGCACGCCGCCACCGGCGCGGGCGCTCCGCCCCCACCGCTCGGTGCTCGTGCTCATCTCCCCGTCCGACGGATCCCCGCCCCTTGCGGCGGAGACGTCGGATTGCGCTGTTGCGGTCGATTCGGCCATACCCTGCGGAGCTGGGACGGTCCTCGCGGGACCGGTTCCTCGTCGCGATCTCGAAGCAGAACGAATATAGTGGCCCGACGCGGATCTGCCATCCTCCGTCTCCGGCGGCCAGCGGCTTGCAAACGGTCCGGCCGCGTCCGCTCAGGCGGATTCAAGCGACGAGCGCTCCATCTCCCTCTTTGTAATGACCATCTGGCAGGCGGTGATCCTCGGGATCGTCCAGGGGATCTTCATGTTCTTTCCGGTGAGCTCGACGAGCCACCTGGTGCTGACGCAGCACCTGATGATCCAGCAGGGCGCTCCGCTTCCCGGCCCGGAGAGCGCGGAGATGATCCTCTTCGATCTCGTCGTCCATGTGGGAACGTTGATCTCCATCGCGGTGGTCTTTCGGAAGAGCCTGGGCGGCTTCCTGAGACAGATGTTCGGCGAGCTCCGCGCCTCCGGGATCCGGCCGGCGGCGCTCTGGGACGGACTCTACACGCGGCTGGCGCTCCTCGGGCTGCTCTCGGTCTTCGTGACCGGGGCCATCGGCTACCCCATGCGCTCCGTCTTCGCGGAGATCTTCGCGACCCCCATCGCCATTGCCGTGACGCTGACCATCACCGGGTTCGTCCTCTGGTGGACGGACACGCTGTCACCTCGGGTGCGAGGGCTGCGTCAGATCACGGTGTTCATGGCGGTGGTGATCGGCTTGGGGCAGGCGCTGGCGCTGATGCCCGGCCTCAGCCGGAGCGGGATGACCATCGCATTCGCCCTCTTCGTGGGCATGCGGCGGCGGTGGGCGGCCGAATACAGCTTCTTCATCGCCTTCCCCACCATCCTCGGGGCCACCCTCCTGCAGGGGATCGACGTGGTCCGGGTGGGTGGGGTGGCGGGGATCGGGCTCGGGGCATACGCGGTGGGATTCGTGATAGCGGCACTCGTGGGGATCGTCGCCCTGCACATCGTGCTCAAGCTCCTCTACCGGGCGCGTTTCCGGTACTTCTCCTACTACCTGTGGGGCCTGGCCGCCTTCATCGCCTTCTCCGTGCTGACCGGGCGCTTCACCGGCGCGCTCGGTCACTGAGCGCGTAGCGGGCCCGCCAATGGCCACCTCCCCCGACCCCCGCCTCGCTGAGTCCGGTGCGGCGCGCGGCCCGCGCTCCGCGCTGGTGCGGCGCCTCCTCCGCGTCCCGCTCTTCTACAAGATCCTCATCGCCAACGCGGGGATCGTGGTGCTGGGGGCGGTGGCCGGCTCTCTCCTGACCGCGGAGTTCGTCCGGGAGGGAGGGCCGGGAACGCTGACCGAGGTAGTGCTCGTCTTCGCGGTGGCGGGGGTGGGCGTCAGCGTCTTCGTGAACGCCATCATCCTCCGGCTCGCGCTCGAGCCGCTGCAGAGCCTGGAGGAGACGGCGGCGCGGGTGCAGCGGGGAGATGTGGATGCGCGCGCGCCGAGGTCCCCCCTCGCGGACCGCGACATCCAGCACCTCACCGAGGTGTTCAACGGGATGCTGGACCGGCAGGCGGACTACCGCCGGAGATTGCGGGACGTGACTGCCCGCGCGCTCGGCGCGGCCGAGGAGGAGCGGAAGCGCATCGCGCGGGAGCTGCACGACGAGACCGCGCAGGCGTTGGCCGCGCTCCTCATACGCCTGCGACTGGCACGCGGCGTCACCGACCCCGCGGCGCGCGAGGAGCTCCTTGCCGAGGTGCGGAGCGAGATCGCCGAGACGCTCGAGGGGGTGCGCCGCTACGCCCGCGGGCTCCGCCCCCCCGCGCTCGACGAGCTCGGGCTGGTGCCCGCCATCGAGTCCCACGCCCGGGCCCTCTCCGAGAACGTCGGCCTCTCCATTCGTGTGGACGCGGCCGGTATGGAGGGCGTTCTTTCGGCACCCGCCGAGCTGGCCATCTACCGGATCGTCCAGGAGTCGCTCTCCAACGTGGCCCGCCACGCGGGGGCGGAAACGGCGCGGGTGACACTACGGGAGTACGAGCGGTGCATCGTGGCCACCGTCCGCGACGACGGCCGTGGCTTCGTGGTGAAGGAGAAGCTCGGCGCAGCGGGCGGCGGCCTCGGCCTCTTCGGCATGCGGGAGCGCGCCGCCTATCTCGGGGGCACGGTCCGGATCGGCAGCCTCCCCGGCGTCGGCACGGTGGTGCGGGCATGGATCCCAAAGGGCCCGCGGTCTCCGCTCGACCACATCTGAGGCCGGCCGGGAAGCGCACCAGCGGCAGGCGTGATATATTCGGCACGTTCACCCTGCCTCCCGAGCCCCAGCGCTCCGACACACCGTCATGTCCGCCAGCATCCGCATCCTCCTCACCGACGACCACGCGGTTCTGCGTGCCGGTCTCAAGGCCCTGCTCGACGCCGAGCACGACCTGAGCGTGATCGGCGAGGCCGGAACCGGCGAGGAGGCGGTCGAGCGCGCTGAAGCGCTCAAGCCGGACGTGGTGGTCATGGACCTCTCCATGCCGGGCGCGGGCGGGCTGGAGGCCACGAAGCGGATCGCCGCGCTCGACCAGCGGACCAAGGTCCTGGTGCTGACCGTGCACGCCGAGGAGGAATACCTCCTTCCCGTGCTGGAGGCGGGCGGGAGCGGGTACGTGATGAAGACGAGCGCGGACGAGGACCTGGTGCGGGCCATCCGCACGGTAGCCCGCGACGAGGTCTTTCTCTACCCCAGCGCCGCCAAGCTTCTGCTGCACGGATACCGGACCACCGAGGAGGAGAGCCCGCTCGACCCGCTCAGCGACCGGGAGCGCGAGGTCCTTGGCTACACCGCCGAGGGATACAGCTCGAGCGAGATCGGCAAGAAGCTCTACATCTCCCCGAAGACGGTGGACACCTACCGCTCGCGGATCATGCAGAAGCTGGGGCTGCACCACCGCTCGGAGCTGGTTCGCTTCGCCCTGCGAACCGGGCTGCTGAAGGCAGAGTAACGACCGCGGCTGGCGGCTCGCGGCTCGCGGCTCGCGGCTCGCGGAACGAACGGGCGGGCGCTGGTCCGAAGCTCGTCGGCTCGAGGAGGGAGGTTCTTTCGGGCTTCGAGCGCCTACCTCTCCGCGGGCAACAATGTTCGGTGTAGTACTCTCACTTCGTCGAACCCCGAGGCGAACGCAAACGCCGAGGGATTCGTGGAGACTCCCGATGCCGACGCGACTCCCCGGGCGCCAGCAGCGAGCCGCCAGCTGCGAGCCGCGGGCCCCATGTTCCCCTTTTCCCCGTTCCCTACGCAATGACCTTCGCTCGACTCGCCCCCCTCGCCCTCGTTGCCGTCCTCGCCGGGTGCGCGGCCGCCACCGGTGCGCCGACCGGTCCAGCCGCGGACGCCATCTCCCAGCGCACCGCCGGTATGGAGAGCCACGACGGCTTCATTCCGCTGCACTACGACCGGGAGAGCGGCAAGGTGCTCATGGAGGTCCGCCGTCTCGACGAGGACCTCCTCTATCTGAACACGCTGGCCACGGGGCTCGGCACCACCAGCCCCCTCCTGGATCGGGGGCAGGTCGGCACCGAGGCGCTGGTGCGCTTCGAGCGACACGGGCCGCGTGTCCTGCTGGTGCGGCAGAACACCGCCTTCCGCGCCACGGAGGGGAGCGAGGCGCTGGCCCGCTCGGTCGAGGAATCGTTTCCCACCTCGGTGCTGGCGGCGTTCCCGATCGAGGCCGAAGCGGGGGATGGGATCCTGGTGGACGCCACCTCCTTCCTGCTGAGCGACGTCTTCGACGTGGCGGGACGGATCCGCGGGGCAGGCCTGGGCACGGTGCGGCTGGACGGAGACCGGAGCTTCGTGGACCGGGCGCGGACGGGCGCCTTCCCCACCAACTCCGAGGTGCAGGTCGCGCTCACCTACGCCACCGACGACCCGAATTGGGCCCTGCGGCAGCACGCGCCGGACGGCCGTTCCATTACCCTTCGCCAGCAGCACTCCTTCGTGGAGCTTCCGGAGCCGGCCATGCGCCCGCGGCGCTTCGACCCGCGGGCCGGACTCTTCTCCGTCGGCTTCCATGACTTCGCGCGCGGCTTCGACGAGGACTACCGCCAGCGCTACGTGTCCCGCTGGCGTTTGGAGAAGCAGGATCCGGAGGCGGACATGTCCGAGCCGGTTGAGCCGATCGTCTATTATCTGGACCCCGGCGTTCCCGAGCCGTACCGCACCGCCTTCATCGAGGGCGGCATGTGGTGGAACGAGATCTTCGAGGCCGCCGGCTTTCGCGACGCCTTCCGCATCGAGGAGCTCCCCGAGGACGTCGATCCCATGGACGCGCGCTACTCGGTGATCCACTGGGTGCACCGCAGCGAGCCCGGCCCGTCGGTGGGCCCCTCCTACCGGGACCCCCGCACCGGGGAAATCCTGCGCACCGTGATCCGCATGGACTCCCATCGCTCGCTGGTCAACTACGCCATCTACGCGGGAATGCGTCCCGCCCTGGGTCCGGCCCCGGAGGTGGACGCCGAGGCGTTCGCCATGGCTCGTCGACGGCAGCACAGCGCCCACGAGATCGGCCACACCCTGGGCATCGCCCACAACTTCATCGCCGCCAGCCAGGGACGAGCCTCGGTGATGGACTACCCGTACGCGCTGGTGGGGCTGGACGCCGAGGGGCGGCTCGACCTCTCCGACGCGTACCGCGAGGGTGGCGGCGCCTTCGACACCCTCGCCATCCGCTACGCCTACACGCCCTTCGCGGAGGAGGAGGAGGCCGCAGGGCTGGAGCGGATCGTCCGCGAGTCGCTGACCGACGGGGTACGCTTCATCACCGGCGGGCACGCCTCGCCGGCCGGATCGATTCCGGAGGCCACGCAGTGGGTGGAGGGCGCCACCATGCTCGACGCGCTGGACCGCACCAGCGCCGTGCGGGACGTCCTCCTCTCCGCCTTCGACGAGCGCGCCGTCGATCCGGGAGAGCCGCTGGCCATCCTCGGCGACCGCTTCCGCCACGTCTACCTCCACCACCGCTACGCCCTGCACGGCGTCACCAAGGCGGTGGGGGGGATGGACTACTCCTACGCCCTCCGGGGTGACGGCCAGCTACCGACCCAAGTCGTGGATCCCGCGCTCCAGCGCGAAGCGCTCGACCGGCTGGTGGCAGCGATCTCCCCCGAGGGTCTCGCGGTACCCCCGCGGATCGTGGAGATCATTCCGCCCGCTCCCTTCGGCTACGGGGGAGACACCTGGGGCTTCGACACCCCGGCGGGCACGGCGCTCGATCCGGTGGCGCTGGCTCGCAGCCTGGCCGCCGAGGTGGTGGATGGGGTGCTGCACCGGGAACGCGCCGCGCGGCTCGTCTCCTTCCACGCCCGCGATGCCTCCCACCCCTCACTCGACGAGGTGGTGGAGCGGCTGGTGGCCGCCACCTGGGCTGCCGGGGGCGCTACCGGCGCTGACATGGACGCCGCCCTCCGCCGGGTGTCCCAGCGGGCGGTGGTGGACGGGCTGCTCACGCTCGCCGCGGACGAGCGGGCCACGGTGGACGCGCGCGCCACCGCCGAGCACCAGCTGGCTGGGCTCGCCGAGCGGCTGCGGCGGGAGGGCGCCGGAAGCGGACCCGCGGCGGCGCACCGGGAGCTCGCGCGCCGGGACATCGAGCGCTTCCTGGAGCGGCCCACCGAACCGGTGCGGCGGTCGGTGCCGGTGCCCATGCCGCTCCCCTGGCCCTGAACGCCATCGCCAAACCGCGCCCGTGAGCCGGGAAATTCCCGACGGCCGGGACGGCGATCGAAGGGTTGAATCGCCTGCCGTACGAGCGTTCGGACCTCGGTTCTGTCGGGGTATTCCCCACCGCGGCGGGGCGGCACACACGACAGCGGATCCACAGCTTTGCCGACAGACCTCCACCGGGAGACAGGCTATCCTTGGGGCTCGCAACAGTCCTGAACAGTCTCCCCGGTGGAGCACCATGATCATCGAATCGTTAAGCAACTGGTCGAAGTCCTCGCTGCACACGCGCACCTCGAAGCGCGCCCACTTCCGCCCCGTCGTTCCGGGCCGTCCGGTCCGTCCGGAGGGATCCGAGGGCGAGGGCCGCCCGGCAGCGGAGAACCGCTCGTCCTGAGCCGGATCGATCGCGGGACCCCGGGCGCGCTCGCACGCGCCCGGGCCTCATAGCCGGATTGGGGGGTTGTCGGTCGGGATATATTGTCCCTGACCGACCGAGCCCCGGATCCACCGCCCCCGCATGCCGCGACCCGACGGCGAACGAACGCTGACGCTGGCGCCGCTCCGCAAGCTTTTCCCGCGCATCCGCCCGCACCGCGGGGCGCTCGCGCTGGCGGCGCTCTTCCTGGTGCTCAGCAGCGCCATCGGGCTCGTCTTCCCACTCGTGGTGGGCTACCTCCTGGACGCCGCCTTCGTGATGGAGGATCCGGGGCTGCTCGACACCATTGCCCTCGCGCTCCTCGGGCTCTTCGCGCTGCAAGCCCTCTTCAACTTCGCGCAGACCTATCTGCTGAGCGCCACCGGGGAGCGGATCGTGGCTCGGCTGCGCACCGACCTCTTCGCGCACCTCGTCTCCCTCCCGGTCGCCTTCTTCGCGGACCGGCGTACCGGCGAGCTGACGAGCCGGCTGAGCGCGGACGTCACCCTGCTGCAGAACCTGGTGAGCCACCAGGTCTCGGAGTTCGCGCGGCAGGTGCTCTACCTGTTCGGCGCCATCGTCCTCCTCACCATCACCCATGCCAGGCTCACCGCCACCACGCTGCTGGTGGTCCCGGTGGTGGTTTGGGCCGCCTTCTTCTTCGGCCGGCGGCTGCGGCGGGCGAGCACCACGGTGCAGGACCGGGTGGCAGACGCGACGGGGGTGGCCGAGCAGGTCTTCTCCCAGATCCGCACGGTGCAGGGCTTCGCCCAGGAGCCCGCCGAACGGAAACGGTACGGACGGCGGATCGATCAGGCGGTGGAAGCGGCTCTCGGCCGGGCGGTGACGCGCGGCATCTTCTTCGGCGCCATCACCTTCGCCGCCTTCGGCGCGGTGGTGATCGTCCTCTGGCAGGGCGGCCGGCTGGTGCTGGCGGGGGACCTGACGGCCGGCACCCTGGTGGCCTTCCTCCTCTACGCAGTCACGGTGGCCGCCGCGGTGGGGGCGCTCGCCTCGCTCTGGAGCAGCTACCAGGAGGCGACCGGCGCGGCGCAGCGCGTCTTCGAGATGATGGAGATCGAACCGGAGATTCGGGACCCGGGGTCGCCGCGGAGACTATCCCACCCGGTGCGCGGAGATGTCAGATTCGAGGGGGTGCGGTTCGACTACGGGGAGGCGAAGCCGGCCGACGGGGAACCGGGCGGAGCTGTGGACCCCACCTGGTCGCTCCGCGACATCGATCTCTCAGTCCAGCCGGGGGAGACGGTGGCGCTGGTCGGCCCGTCGGGCGCGGGGAAGACGACCCTCGCCTCTCTGGTGCCCCGCTTCTGGGATCCGGTGGAGGGTCGGATCACCCTCGACGGGATCGACCTGCGGGCGCTGCCGCTCGCCGAGCTGCGCGATGCCATCGGCACCGTTCCCCAGGAGACGCCGCTCTTCGGGACGACCATCCGCGAGAACATCGCCTACGGCAGGCCGGACGCGTCCGAGGAGGAGATCGTGGCGGCGGCACGCGCGGCGCACGCCGAGGAGTTCGTGGACGCCCTTCCGGAGGGGTACGACACGGTGGTCGGGGAGCGCGGCATCAAGCTCTCGGGGGGGCAGCGGCAGCGGATCGCCATTGCCCGGGCGCTCCTCAAGGATCCGGCGGTGCTGATCCTGGACGAGGCCACCAGCAACCTCGACGCAGAGAGCGAGGCGCTGATCGAGGACGCCATGGAGCGCCTACTCGAGGGGCGGACCACGATCATCATCGCCCACCGCCTCTCCACCGTGCGCCGCGCCGATCGGCTGGTGGTCATGGACCACGGCCGGATCGTGGAGACGGGGTCGCACGCCGAGCTGATCGGCCGGGACGGCCTCTACGCACGCCTGCACGCCCGCCAGTTCCGGGGGGACGACCTGCTGGAACTTTCGGCAGAGAGGAAGGATTGGGAATGATCGGGCCGACCCTGGCAGCCCGGCTTCCGGCTCGATAGACTGAAAAAGGATTCCCGCTGACAATCGAACACGAAATATGACGCAGAAGAGCCCTGAACGCCTGGTCATCATCGGCTCCGGCCCGGCCGCCTGGACGGCCGCCATCTACGCCGCCCGTGCCGACCTGGATCCGCTCGTCTTCGAGGGGGAGCCCTCGCGCAACATGATCCCGGGCGGACAGCTCATGTACACCACGGACGTGGAGAACTATCCGGGCTTCCCGGAGGGGATCATGGGCCCGGAGATGATGGAGCGCTTCCGCGACCAGGCCTGCCGCTTCGACACGCGCATCGTGGGCGAGGACATCGCCTCCGTGGACTTCTCCCGGAAGCCGTTCCGGCTGAACCCGAGCTACGGCGCCGAGTTCGAGGCGCACGCGGTGGTGATCGCCACCGGGGCCCGCGCCAACTGGCTCGGCCTCCCGAACGAGGAGCGGCTGGCGCAGAGCGGCGGAGGGGTGAGCGCCTGCGCGGTCTGCGACGGGGCGCTCCCCATGTTCCGAAACGAAACGCTGGCCGTGGTCGGCGGGGGTGATTCGGCCATGGAGGAGGCCACCTACCTGACGAAGTTCGCCAGCGAGGTGATCCTCATCCACCGCCGCGACGAGTTCCGCGCCTCCAAGATCATGGCCGACCGGGCGCTGGCCAACCCGAAGATCCGCGTCCTCTGGAACACCGAGGTCACCGACGTCCTCGGCGACGATGCCGTGGTGGGGCTGGAGGTGAGGAACAACCAGACCGGGGAAACGAGCGAGGTCGCCTGCGGCGGCGTTTTCGTGGCGATCGGCCATACCCCGAACACCGCCTTCCTGGGAGATGAGGTCGAGCTGACCGAGAGCGGCTACATTCGCACTCCCACCCCCTGGCGGACGGTTACCACCGTTCCGGGCGTCTTCGCCGCGGGCGATGTGATGGACAGCTACTACCGGCAGGCGATCACCGCCGCGGGAACCGGTTGCATGGCCGCGCTCGAGGCGGAGCGCTGGCTAGCCGAGGAGGGGCTGAGCGAGGTGGCGGAGGTCCCGGTGGACGAGAAGGCCGAGGCCCCGACCGGAGCGGAGGAGGACGAGCCGGTGGAAGCCGCCGCCCGGGGATAGTCGCGGGTCGCGCTACTCCAGGAAGCCGAAGAGCTTCCGCGCGGGAGGCGGGAGGAGGGGCTCGTTGTGCTCGACCCGGTCGAGGAGCCCCTCCAGCTTCTCGCGCGCCCGACGCACCGTCTCCCGGTAGCCGCGGCGCACTCCCCAGGCGCCGAGGGCGGCCACCGGCACCGCCACCAGCACGATCGGGCCTCCGACGGCGACCCCCGTCGCCAGCGCCACCGCACCGCCACCACCCGCACCCGCCGCCGCGGCTCCGGTGGCGTGGCCGGTGCGGGTGGGACCCAGATCCGCGATCATGGAAACAAAACACCGATCATCCCCGTGGGGGCGCACCGCCACCTCCACGGTGCGCGCTCCCGCCAGCGGGAAGCGCCCCACCCCGCGCTTCATCATGCGCGCCATATCGGCAAACACTCCGGGCGCCGGCTCGTAGACGGTCCGATCCGGGAACCTGCGCTGCACCGAGAGCGTCTCCCGGTCGAGGAGGTACCTCTCCAGCTCCGCTCTCACCTCCGATGCCGGCCGGGGCACCGAGCGCGCCGCGCGGATGCGCGCCGGGCCGAGCAGCCGGGAAAGGGCGCCGCGCTCCTCCGGCGACGCGCCGGTCTCGGCCAGGGCGCGCTCCAGGTGCGCCGGAGGGATGCCCAGCTCCTGGCCGATGCGGAGCACGTCCTCGTCGGTGAGGCCCGCCTCCCCGCCAACACCCTCGGCGGCCTGCAGCTCGACGGCGCGGCGGATGACCGCCTCCAGCTCCCGGGTGGTGAGGCGGCGCGCCGGGAGCCCGGAGCCCCCCTCCCCGGTCACCGCCCGGCCATCTCCCGACGCTGCCGGTCCTGGCGGATCGCGGCCAGGATCTCCACGTCGTTCGCCCGATCCCCGGCGTTGCGACCGATGTGACGGTAGCGGATGACCCCGTCCCGATCCACGACGTATGAGGCCGGGTTCACCGGCTGGTCGGGCTCCTGGATCACATCCAGGCGGACCAGCGCCTCGCGGTCGACGCTCACCGCCGGCCCTCCGCTCCCGACCGCCTCCATCGTCGCGGAAAGCCGCTCCGGCGGCTCCGGGGAAAGGGCGAAGATCCCCGCGCTCGCCTGCTCGTAGGCGTTGCGGTACTCCTCCAGCTCCTGCAGCCGAAGGCGGCAGAGCCCGCAATCTCCCGAGCGGTAGAACTCCAGGAGGGTATACTCGGACCGCGCCGGGTCGAAGTCCCACGGGCTGCCGTCCGGCTCCGTCCCCTGGAGCGAAGGCATGCGCTCTCCCACCCCGGTCCCCTCCGGCGCGGGCGGCGCTTCCGGAGCGGCGGCTTCCGGCTCGCACCCGGTGAGGAGGAGACCGATCACCAGGAGGACGACCGCTGAGACATGTGAAATTGCTGGCAACGTGCTCTTCCCTGTATTCCGAATGCGCGTGTCCCCCGGCCGGCGAGCGCCGCGCCGGGGGACACGCCGGGCTGCATCAATCGAACCTACGGACGCCGCTTCCGCCCGTCCGGGCGCGGGGCGCCGCCCCTCAGCTCTCGTACGCCTCCACGACCACCGCGATCCCCTGGCCGCCCCCGATGCAGGCGGTCCCGAGACCGAAGCGCTTGCCGCGACGCCGCAGCTCGTGCAGGAGGTGGACGGTGAGGCGGGCGCCGGAAGCGCCGAGCGGGTGGGAAATCGCGATGGCGCCACCCGAGACATTCGTGCGCTCCCGGTCGAGCCCGAGTTCCTTCTCCACCGCGCAGTACTGCGAGGAGAAAGCCTCGTTGACCTCCACCAGATCCATCTCCTCCAGCTCCATTCCCGCCCGCTTCAGGGCGCCACGGGAGGCAGGCACCGGACCGATCCCCATGTGCTTCGGCTCCACCCCCGCCACCGACCAGGAGACCAGCCGTCCGAGCGGCTCCTTCCCGTTCCTCTCCGCCCATTCGGCCGAGGAGATCACCAGCGCCGCGGCTCCGTCGCCGATTCCGGAGGCGTTGCCGGCAGTGACCGTACCGCCCTCCTTGAAGTACGGCCGGAGCTTGGCGAGCCCCTCCGGCGTGGCATCCGGCCGCATGTGCTCGTCACTCGCGAACTCGACCTCTCCCTTGCGGGTCTTGATCTTCACCGGGACCATCTCGGTCTCGAACCGCCCGGCATCCCACGCCTCCTTGGCAAGCCGCTGCGAGCGGAGCGCGTACTCGTCCACCTCCTCGCGGGTGATGCCGAACTTGTCGGCCAGGTTCTCCGCCGTCACCGCCATGGAGCAGCCGGTGAAGGTATCCGTGAGCGCCTCCCAGAGCAGGTCCTCGTAGAACTTCCCGGACGGTCCGAGCCGCTGGGACCCCCAGCGCGCCCCCCGAACCACGTGCGGAGCCTGGCTCATCGACTCGGTGCCCCCGCAGAGCGCCACCTCGGCGTCTCCGAGGAGGATCTCCTGCGCGCCCGTGGCGATGGCCTGGAATCCGGAGCCACAGAGCCGGTTGAGGGTGATGGCCGGGACCGGGATCGGCACGCCGGCGCGAAGACCCACGTGACGCGCCAGATAGATGGCGTCCGCCGAGGTCTGCAGCGCATTGCCGAAGATCACATGGTCGACATCGTCCGGGGAGATGCCGCCCCGCTCGAGCGCTCCCTCCGCGGCGGTCACTCCCAGGTCGGTGGCGGAAAGGTCCTTGAGGGCGCCGCCGAATGCGCCGAAGCCGGTCCGGACGGCGGAGAGGAAGACGATGTCGCGGTCGGTACCCTGCGTTCCCATGAGCGTTGTATTCCGGGAGATGGAGTCGGTGCGATGACCGGACCGCCCTCGCGACGTCCGCGGGCCGAATCCGGTCCGGTAATATGCCGGCCCGGCGTTTCCAGCGTCAAGCGAGCGAGCCACCCGCCCCGCTTGCCCCGCGCGCTCCGTCCCCGCACTATGCGCCGGCCCTCACGACCCATGCGCATGATCTATCGAGCCCTCCGCCCCCTCCTCTTCCGCCTCCCCGCCGAACGCGCACACCGGGCCGGCACCGCCGTCCTCGATGCCATGCTCGCCCTGCCGGCGGCGCGGCGGCGCCTCCGGTCGACTACCCTGCCGGAGGATCCGGCGCTCGCGGTCGAGCGGTGGGGCATCCGCTTCCCTGGGCCCGTCTGCCTCGCCGCGGGATTCGACAAGGCGGGCACCTCCATCAACGCCCTCGGCGCGCTGGGATTCGCCGCGGTCGAGATCGGTACGGTCACGGCGCACCCCCAGCCCGGAAACCCGCGCCCGCGGCTCTTCCGTCTCCCCGCGGACCGAGCCCTCGTGAACCGTATGGGGTTCAACAATCCCGGAGCGGACGCCGTCGCGGAGCGCCTGATGCGGATCCGCGTCGAGCCGCTCCTCGGCATCAACCTGGGGAAGAGCAAGGTGACGCCGCTCGAAGAGGCCACCGACGACTACCTCGCCAGCCTGGAGAGGCTCGCACCGCTCGCCGATTACCTGGTGGTGAACGTGAGCTCGCCCAACACGCCCGGGCTGCGGACGCTCCAGGATCCGGCTCCGCTCCGCGCGCTGACCGAGGCGGTGGTCGCCCGGAACCGCGAGTTGGTCGAAGACCGCAAATCAGCCCCACCGCCCGTCCTCCTCAAGATAGCCCCAGATCTGGCCGATGCGGACATCGACACCGTCGCCGAGCTGGCCGGAGCCGCCGGCATCGCCGGGATCATCGCCACGAACACCTCCATCTCCCGAAGCGGGCTCCGGACCGGACCGGAAAGGCTGGAGGAGATCGGCGCGGGCGGTTTGAGCGGCGCGCCCCTCCTCGAGCGGGCGGTGGAGGTGGTCGCGCGGGTTCGCGCACGAACGGAGGGGCGTCTCCCCGTCATCGGCGCCGGCGGCATCTTCGAGGCGGGCGATGCATGGCGGCACCTGGCTGCCGGAGCCAGCCTGGTCCAGCTCTACACCGGCTTCGTCTACGGCGGCCCCGGCACCCCCCGCCGCATCCACCGCGGTCTACGCGAGCGGCTCGACGCGGCCGGGCTGGGATCGATCGAGGAGCTGATCGGCAGCGGGCTTCGCGATCCGGTCGCCTGATGCTTCGCGCCGCGCAGTTCCTCCACCGCTACCTCCGGCCGCGCTCCGACAACGTCGGCGCCGAGGTCCTGCTAGAGACTGAGAACGGGGAGAGGCGAGCCACCTGCTACGCTCCCCCCGGAAGGGGCAGGCATCCCGGCTGGATCGTGCTGCACGGCATCACCACCGCCGGCCGGCATCACCCCTCGCTCGTCCGCTTTGCGCGCGCGGCTGCGGCCGCGGGTCGGGTGGTCCTCGTCCCGGAGGTGCCGAGCTGGCGGGCGCTGGAGATCGATGTGGAAGCCGCGCGCGTCGCGATCGAGGCCGGGGCTCGCCACCTCTCTGGGCGGCCGGAGGTGGAGGGGGGACGGATCGGGGTGGTGGGGTTCTCCTTCGGCGCCACGCACGCTCTCATCGCCGCCGCGGATCCGACGCTCCGGGCGCGGATTGGCGGAGTGATCGGGTTCGGCGGGTACGCCGACCTGCGCAGCGCCTTCCGCTTCGGCCTCTCCGGCCGACACCGATGGCGTGGCCGAGAGCATCGGCTGCGCCCGGATCCGTACGGGATCTGGATCGTGACCGCGAACTACCTGCCGCATGCGCGGGGATACGAGGGGCTGACCGGCGTGGCGCGCGCCGCCGGGGAAATGGCGCGGGAGGCGGGCCGGAGGATGACCTACGCGGGCGGTGCCGAGTACGATCCGCTCAAGGTCGAGCTGGCCCGGCAGCTCACCGCGGAGGAGCGGGAGGTGTGGAGATCGATCGCCCCGCTCGCTTCCGAGCCGCTGCCGGCGCCGGAGGAGACGCTGCCGCTGGCAGACGCGCTCGCCGAGGCGGCGCTCACGGTTCAGCCGGAGCTGGATCCGGCCTCGCGAGTGGGGAAGGTCCGCGCCCGTGTCGTCCTGGGACACGGCTTCTCCGACCGCCTCATCCCCTTCTCCGAGTCGCACCGCCTCGCAGCGCTCCTCCCGGCCAGCCGGACCGCGGAGCCCACCATCACCCGCTACCTGGCACACTCGGGAGAGGACGAGTCGCTCTCCGGTCCCCGCCGGGCGGTGGAGGCCGTCCGCTTCGTCCGTCTGGTGGACCGGGCGCTCACCGTCGTCTGAGGCTCAGCCCGCCTGCGGGTCCTCGATCAGGTAGAGCCGGGTGAGCGGCCAGCTCTCCTCGCCGCGGTGCAGGACGAACTCGTAGCGCCCCGCCCGCGGAAAGACGACCCGCTCGAGTGGCATCAACAGCCGCGTCTGGGGAGGCACGCCGGTCTCGTCGGGCACCGAGACGTCGGTGTGTCCGCTGATGGTGAGCGCCGGGCTGCCAGTCGGGTCCACCATGTCGATGCGGAACTCCTGCTTCCCCTCCTCGCCTTCCTCCCAGTCGACCGCCGTGACGAGGGTGAGCGCCTCCTGGCGCGCGGGGAAGCCGGGGGCGTAGAGCTGCTGGAAGACGCCGTGGATGTCCATGCGGCCGTCCTCGCGGGAGTGCGCGTGGTCGCAGAGCAGGGCAAAGAGGATCTTCATTTTCTCGTCGTTCGTCGTAGCAGGAGTGCCGTCGGTGGGCGGTGCGCCCCTTAGCCGCGGTCCGGGAGCCGCACGCGCACCGCCTCGGCATGGCCGTGCAGCCCCTCGGCCTCGGCCAGCCGGACCACGTCGTCCGCGTCCTCGGCCAGCCGGGCCGGTGAGTAGCCGATCAGGCTGGTGCGCTTGAGGAAGTCGTGAACGCCGAGGGGAGATGCCCATCTCGCCGTCCCCCCGGTCGGGAGGACGTGGCTGGGTCCGGCGATGTAGTCGCCCACCGGCTCTGGGGTCGCATCTCCCAGGAAGATGGCGCCGGCGTTCCGGATCCTCCCGGAGAAGGCGAGCGCGTCCGGCACGAGCAGCTCCAGGTGCTCGGGCGCCCGCATGTCGGCCACGGCCGCGGCGGTGGAGAGATCGGGGACGATCACGATCCGCCCGTTCGCCTCGAGCGCCTGCCGGGCCACCTCACGGCGCGGATTGTCCGCGAGGAGCCCTTCGAGCGCCGCGGGGATCGCCGCGGCGAGCCTCTCGTCCGGCGTGACCAGCCAGGCGACGGCGTCCGGGTCGTGCTCCGCCTGTCCGATCAGGTCTGCGGCCACGCGCCGCGGATCCGCGGATCCGTCGGCGATCACGAGGATCTCGGACGGCCCGGCGATCATGTCGATGTCCACCCGTCCGAAGAGCTGCCGCTTGGCCTCGGCCACCCAGCGGTTTCCCGGACCCACGATCTTGTCGACCGCGGGCACGCTCTCGGTGCCGTGAGCCAGCGCGGCCACGGCCTGCGCCCCACCGATCCGGAAGAGGCGGGAGACACCCGCCAGGTGCGCGGCCGCGAGCACGGTGGCGTCGAGATGCCCCCCCGGCGTCGGCGTGACCATGACGATCTCCTCGACCCCCGCGACCGCCGCCGGCACCGCGTTCATCAGCACGGAGGAGGGGTAGGCAGCGCGTCCGCCCGGGACATAGATGCCGACCCGCCGGAGCGGGAGCACGCGCTGCCCGAGGAGCGTGCCGTCGGCGTGCACGTCGAGGAAGCCTCGCTCGAGCTGGCGCTCGTGAAAGGCGCGGATGCGCACGACCGCCTTCTCGAGCGAGGCGCGGAGATCGGTCTCGAGGTCGTCCGCCGCCTGGCGGCAGCTGCGCAGATCCACCTCGAGGATGCCGGCCCCTGCCTCCGCCCATCCGTCCAGCTCCCGGGCGTAGCGGACGAGCGCGTCATCTCCCTCGCGGGCCACAGCGGCGATGATCTCCGCGACCCGATCGCGAAGCGCGGCGTCGTCCGCGGAGGCGGCGTGACCGAGCTCATCCCGCGAGGCAGCCGGGTCGGCCACCCGCAGGGTCCGGATCGCGATCACGTCACCGTCTCCCGCAACTCGACCGCCCGGGAGAGCGATCCGATCAGCGCCTGGTGCTCGTCCAGGCGCAGCTTGTGGCTCGCCCGGTTCACGATCCAGCGCGCCGAGGTGTGCATCACCTCGTCGAGCACCACGAGCCCGTTCTCCCGGAGGGTCCGCCCCGTCTCCACCAGGTCGACGATCCAGTGCGAAAGCCCCAGCAGCGGCGCGATCTCCACCGAGCCCGAGATGCGCATCAGGTCCACCTGCACCCCGGCCCGCGCGAAGAAGTCGCGCGCGATCTCCACGTACTTGGTGGCCACCCGGGCCGTTTCCCCGGTCGGGAGATACGGGTATGCGGTGCCGGCGGGCGCGGCCACCACCAGCGCGCACGCACCGAAGCCCAGGTCGAGGGGGTGCAGGACGTCCGCGCTCCGCTCGCGCACCACGTCCATCCCCACGATGCCGGCGTCGGCGACGCCCGCCTCCACGTAGACCGGCACGTCCATGCTCTTGACCGGCAGGAGCTCGTAGCGGCCGCACGCCGAGGGAACGATGAGGCGTCGACTCCCCCGCTCCGCGGGATCGACCTCGATGTCCACCGAGCCGAATAGCTCGAGGCTGCGGTCCCACATGCGCCCCTTGGGCAGGGCGATCCGGAGCGGTGCGCTCACGATACCGGCTCCGCGCCCGCCAGCTCGGCGAGGGTGTCGAGCTCGAGGGCGAAGCCGATGGCTGGTCGGTCGGAGCCGTAGAGCGCCAGGAGATCGTCGTACCGGCCGCCGAAGCCCACCGCCCGTCCCGCACCCGCCACGAACACCTCCAGCTGGAGGCCGGTGTAGTAGTCCAGCCCGCGGATCTCGCCCAGGTCGTAGACCAGGTGGCGCCGCAGATCCTCCGGGAGGGCGCGGTCGAGGGCCTGAAGTCGGGAGATGGCTTCCGCCGCCTCCGCGCCACAGGCGAGTCCCGCGGCTCGCTCGAGCACCGGGCCCCGGCCGATAAGGTCGGGAAGTCCGGAGAGCGCCGCGCGCACGCCGTTTCCGTTGGGAAGGGAGCCGCCCAGCTCGGCGAGGAGCGCGCGGTCCTTCCGGTCGATCGCGGTGTGAAGTCGCTCCCGCTCCGCCGGCTCGAATGGGTCGAGGAGCGGTCGGAGGAAGCGCACGTCACCCACGTTCACCTGGAAATCGCGGAGCCCGAGCGAGCGAAGCGTCTCGATGAGGAGCCCGAAGATCTCCGCGTCACCCCGGACACCGGCCTCG
Organism: Gemmatimonadota bacterium; assembly: GCA_007118565.1. Classification (GTDB taxonomy): domain Bacteria; phylum Gemmatimonadota; class Gemmatimonadetes; order Longimicrobiales; family Longimicrobiaceae; genus SKRI01. The sequence continues at coordinate 19,125 of SKRI01000192.1, forward strand.
CCGATCAGCTCCGCACCGAGCTGGAAGACCTCCCTGCCGCGATGATCCCCCTCAGCCGCCTGCCGGTAGACCTTGCCGGCGTAGGACAGCCGAAGCGCGCCGGTGTGCGAGGCCAGCTTGGTGGCGGCGAGACGCGCGATGGAAGAGGTAAAGTCCGCGCGGAGCGCGACCACCCGCCCGTCCCGGTCCACGAAGCGCAGGAGCCGGCGCGAGAGGTCGGCGCCCGCCCCCAGGGTAAAGACCTCCTCGTACTCGAAGGTCGGCGGAATCACCTCGGCGTATCCACTCCGCTCGGCGAGCTCGAACCAGGTGCGCTGGATCCGCCGTCGGCGCCGTACGGCGTCCGCGAGCAGGTCCTGGGACCCGGGCGGCACGTGGGAGATTCGGGAGATAGACATCCGGCCAAGCTACGGGCCGCCGGCACCGAGGGGCAACAACCCGAGAGTGTCGGCCGACCGTTCCGGCTCCCCGCCATGCTTTCTCGGGTGCCGGACACGGTGTTCGGCACGAGGATTGCTTTGACGGCGCGCCGTAGCCGGTAGGAACCTCACTCCAACTGGGAGAGCATCGTGGACATCATCATCATCATCGCGATCCTGCTGATCATCTTCGGCGGCGTGGGCACGGCGGTCGGCTTCCTTGCGGACCTGATCTGGATCCTGATCATCATCGGCGTGATCCTGCTGCTCTTCCGGTTGATCTCGGGACGAAGAGCGTAGCGAGCACCCGGCGGTCGTAACATGGGAAAGGCCTACTTCCGAGTAGGCCTTTTCCATGTCCGGCTCCGGGCGTGCTGCCCGTCCGCTCAGGTCGGACCGGCCCGGTCGGCGAGCCTTTCGAGCAGATCCGCCACCTCTTCGGGACTCCGGACGAAGCTACGCGCCGCCGTTTCGGAATCGGGTGGGTCACCCACGACGACCCCCTCTCCCCCGCCCGACCTCCAGCCTTCCAGCGCGCGGAAGGCATCCTCGTCCGTCGTATCGTCCCCGATGTAGAGGACCGGCGTCCCGGACGGCGGATCGAGCCGGTCGAGGAGGAACTCTACCGCCCGCCCCTTGTGCCAGTCCACGTCGGGACGCACCTCGAGAACCTTCTTCCCGCGGGTGAGCTTGAGCCGGTTCGCCCCCGCCACCGCGGATTCCACGGCCTCGCGCACCCGCGGGACATCTCCCTCCGGCGTCTCACGATAGTGGACGGAGAGCGTGACGCCCTTGTCCTCGATCCAGGCCCCCTCGATGTTCTCGAGCACCTTCCCAGCCCGCTCGATCACCCTCTCGAGCTCGGGACGCGCGGCCTCCGCCTCCTCGTGCCGGCGCGAGATGTCGGGCCCCTCGATCTCCATTCCGTGGTTGCCGGCGTACGCGACGGAGCCAATCCCCACCTTCTCCCGCACGTCGGCCATGCCCCGCCCGCTGACCACCGCCATCTCCAGCCCGGGTGTCTGGCCGAGACGGTCGAGCACGACGCGAGTCCGCTCCGGCAGCGCCGCCATGTCCGCGTGGCGGACGATGGGCGCCAGGGTGCCGTCGAAGTCGAGGAGAAGGACGAAGCGCCCCGCTTCACGCCAGGCGGTGATCCAGTCGTCGAGCCGGTCGGTGGCGTGCGGGAGGTGGCTGTTGGAACGGTCGTCTGACTGCATCGGTACGAGATGGGTCCGAGGGTCGGAATCGAGGCGGTGGCGGGAGCTCTGGGTCGCGCACTACATTGGGGCGCCCGTTCCCGCCGGTTCCCGCACGCCCGCACCCATGTCCTGGATCGACGACCTCCACTTCGACGAGCGGGGCCTGATTCCGGTGATCGCCCAGGAGGCGACGGCCGGCGAGGTTCTCATGCTGGCGTTCGCGAACCGGGAGGCGCTGGAGCGCACGATCCGGACCGGCCGCGGTCATTACTGGAGCCGCTCCCGCAAGGAGCTCTGGCGGAAGGGCGCCACCAGCGGCAACGAGCAGGTGGTGGTGGACATCCGCGCCGACTGCGACGGGGACGCCGTCCTCTACCGCGTCCGGCAGACCGGCCCGGCCTGCCACACCGGACACCGCTCCTGCTTCCACCGCTGTGTCTCCGAAGAAGACGGGTCGCTCGAGACGGTCGAGGGGGGAACGGGAGATGTGCTCGCTGGAATCGAGCAGGTGGTGCGGCGGCGGGACGAGCGGCGGCCGGAGGGATCGTATACCACCTACCTCCTGGAGCAGGGGATCGACAAGATCCTCAAGAAGGTGGGAGAGGAGGCCGCCGAGGTGGTCATCGCCGCCAAGAACGACGATCCGGGGGAAATCGCGGCCGAGTCGGCCGACCTCCTCTACCATCTGCTGGTCATGCTCCGGGCACGGGGGGTGTCCTTCGCGGATGTCCGCGAGGAGCTCGCCAGCCGCTTCGGGGAGGCTCCGACGCTTCCCTCGGAACGGTCCCGAATGGACGTCGCGGATCACAGTAGCTGATACGAGAACCAGGTGTAGCCGATGCGTTTCAAGATATTGCTCGCAGCTCTAGTCCTGCCGCTCGCGCTCGCCGCGTGCGACCGGCCCATGGCCATGGGGAGCCCCAACGGGATCATGGCGGCGATGCCGATGGAGAGGTGGGAGGCGCTGCGGGACGACATCGAGGAGGCGCTCGAGCCGCGCGCCTTCACCGTTCGTGACGAGCGGATGTTCCAGGTGACCCACGCCAATCCGGCGGACGAGCGCTGGCCTCGCGTGCGTGAGTTCCGCCGGCTGCTCGTGGTCGGCCATCCGGACGAGCCGTGGATGAGGGACGCGGTTCGTGCGGCGGACTACGATGTGAGCGCCCTCCCTGCGGTAGTCGAAGCACGGGACGTGTGGGCCCGCGGACAGCAGGTGATCCTGGTGCTCCTCCCCGATCCCGGCGACGAGGACGCCGCCCGCCCCATCCTCGACGACGCCGGCTCCCTGGTCCGTGCGGACTTCAACCGGTGGGTGTACCGACGGATGTACGCGAGCGGGGTGAACGAGGAGATGATCGACGAGATGGAGGCCACGACCGGGGCGCGGATGCAGGTACCCGCCGTCTATCGGGGAGAGGTCGTCGGCGAGAACACCTACCGCGTCCGCAACGACCATCCCGACCCCTCCGAGCTGATCCGCACCGTTCTCGTCACGTCCCGCGCGGGAACCGACGGCGAGATCTCACCGGAAGAGGCGCTCACCTGGCGCACCCTCATCGCCGAGGAGGCCTACCGGCAGCCCCAGACCACGGAGACCGATCGGATCGAAGCCGCCACCGTCCGGACGCAGGGAGCTGAGGGGGTGCAGATCCAGGGCGTCTGGTCGAGCGCACCGGGGGAGTGGCCCGCGGCCGGGCCGTTCATCTCGCGCATGCTCCGCTGCCCGGCGCAGGACCGCACCTACCTCGTCGATGCCTGGCTTTACGCCCCGGCGCGGGACAAGTACGAGTTCCTGCTGCAGCTGAACGCGATCCTCGACTCGTTCACCTGTGATCGCCCTGTGGCTACCGGATGATCACCCCTTGCGCCCATTCCCGCCGGTGCCCGGCGTGAGGAAGGCGCGGTCGAGGATCATCTCCTCCTCTCCCGGATCCTCCCACCCGTCGGTGAGCGGGTCGGGCCATTCTACCCCGCCCTGCTTCACCCGGTAGGGCTGCATCCAGAAGCGGCGGGTGCCGCGTCCGTCCCGCGCCTCCGCGATCAGTACCGGGCCGTCCTCCTGCTCTCCCGCCACCGCCAGGAGAAGCCGGTCGGGTCGCTTCTCCCGCGCGAAGCTGGCAATCACCTCCGACAGGTACTCCGGAAAGCTCTCCACCCCCTCGTCGGGTAGGGGAATCGCCTTGTTCCGGTACTCGGGAGAGGCGTGGCCCTGACGTTCGTGGACGCTGCGCAGCCGCGGCGGGGAGTCCTCGCCCCGGCGGACGAAGCGCTCGAGGTCACGCTGCACCTCTTCCAGGAAACGGTCTGCCAGGTCGAGGGTGCGGCTGAGCTCGGTGCGGGGCTGGGATTCGGTCATGAAACGTGCAGGTCGAGGGGCGTCGAGAAACGCTCCAACCTAGCAAGAGCGGCTCCACCCGGTCAAAGGGCCGCCGGGCGATTGGATCAGAACGGGGAGATGGCGGCGAACGGATTCGCGTCGCAGAGGAGCGGGGAGCGCTCGATGTGGAAGGCGCTCGCCAGAGAGGGAGCGCTCCGGGCTATGGCCTGCTCACCGCGCGCCGCCAGCCCCTCGAATCCCGGAACGAGCCGGTCGAGGGCAGGGTGTTGCGGCTCGGGAGCGCCGTGGAAGCGCCAGGCCAGCCAGTCGTGCACCACATACTGCGGAAGGTCCGGCTCGATCAGGGAGGCAAGCGCAAGCGCGCCGTCCGCCACCGCCCCGCGCACCGCGACCTCGGTGGCGAAGTCGAGGAGCCGGATCCGCGCCGCGTCGAGCCGCCGGGACTCCTCTCCCGCCGCCACGCGGCAGGGCTCCCGGTCGATGGCCTGGAGGGCGCGGCGCCGCGCCTCCTCGATCCGGGCGAAACGGGCGTCCGGCGGGTCCGCCCAGCCGGCCCGCACCACCGTGCGCACGACCTCGTCCACCGGAATCTGCCGGAGCGGCCCGTACGAGGAGAGCGCCCAATCGCGCATTTCGGGAACGACCGGCGCGATGTGATCCAAAATCGCGAAGAGGGCCGGCGGCGCATTGCCGCCCACATCCGGCCCGCGGGTGGTGCCGTAACCGGTGAGCGCCGGATCCTGGAAGGAGGTGAGGTAGCCTCCGGTAAGCCCGTCGCGCGCGAGAGCCGCAGCCACGAACCAGTCCATGCCTCGCGCGAAGACCTCAGTGGGGCGGGTGTCGTGGGCCGTCACGGTGGTGTCCCCCGGCGCACGGTGCAGGGACGCGGTGAGCCCGGCCACCGAGGTCGCGATCCGATCGGCCGCGCCCCGCCCCTGCGCAATATCCGTGGCGTAGCCGCGCGCATTGTACCGGCGACGGGCCAGCTGCCAGTCGAGGTCGTGGCCGATCTCGTGAGCCAGCGTTCCCGCTCCCGTCCGCGGGGGAAGGACGAGCGTCCGCGTCCGCGGGTCGTGGAGGGCCAGTGCGTGCGTCTCCCGATCGAACTCGCCGAAGTGGACGGCGAGACCGCGGATCGATGCGGTGGGGAGGATCCGGTGCAGGTTCCCGAACCCCCGCGAGAGCATGCGGAGGTAGTACGGGTGCCAGCCCTCCGGAACGGCGGGATCGAAGGTGATCCGCTCCAGCCCGAAGCGGGCCTCCACCTCACGCCGGGGCGGCCCCGGATCGCCCGGCATCCAGGGCACCTCCTGGTTCCAGGCGCGCATGAAGACCGCCGCCTGCAGGGTCATTAGCGCCACGCGGGCGCGTCCCCTCTCGTCATCCCGGACCCGGGAGGCAGCCGCCGCGATCCGCTCCTCGTTCCAGGCCGAATCCACAAAGCCGGACCGCACGTCCCGCTCCGCCTGCGTGAGGTCCTGCGACTCCAGATAGGCCCCCCGGTGGATCATCACGGCCACCGAGATCGGCGCCTGGGGCGGGTAGTCGTGCGCCTCCGCCAGCATCAGGAGACGGTCCGCCACCGGGACAGAAAGCCTTCCCGTCACCTCCGCCCCCGGCCGCCGCATGCGGATGCCCCGGCCGGCCGGAGCGCTCAGGCGGTGTCGGAGCGTGCGTATCTCGAGGGCGATTCGGGGACTCGTCTCCGCCTCCACCGCCTCCTCCCACCCGGCCAGAGGGGTGAGGGCGGGTCGCTCCACCCGGAAGCGTCGCTCCTCCCGCCACCGGGTGATCACCTCGAGCGGATCGAGATCCCGGCCCGCCGCGAACTGCAGCAGCTCCGCGGCATCCTCGCGCGCCCGGCGTCGATCCGCTACCTGCGCGGCCGCATGGGCGATGACGGACTCTGGGATCCCGCTCACCGTGCGCTCGGTGGCCGCGAGGACGTAGGCCAGCCGCACCGCCTCCTCACCGGAGGCAGCGGTGGGCGCGCGGGCGATGGCCTCCTCGATGAGCCGGAGATGGTGCTCGCCAGTGCGGGCGTTTCGTGCCGAGCCCGTGAAGCGGACCTGATCGAGCGCGGCGGGATCCACGGCGTACCCCCCGCCGTCGAGGGCATCCGCGATGATGCCGTACGCCACGGCCCGCCGGAGGTCGGCGTCGAGGCGGGCATCGGCGCGCACGAACTCCACGAGCCGAAAGGGGCTGCCGATCCCGAGCCGCGAGCGCTCCAGGTACCCGAGCGCGACGACCTCTTCGTCGGAGAGGAGGTCAGGATCGACGGTCGGGAGGAGGCGCACGAGATCCCGCCCCTCCGCCAGACGCGCATCGATGTCCGGGCTGTAGCTCGCGGGACGCGCATCGGGCCCGCACCCCGCCAGCAGCACCGCCAGGCAGATGCCGAGCAGTGCGGCAAGGCGGTGGGGCGCGGTGGCAATGGACCGGTGCATCGGCGGCGTATCAGGGTTGCGGGCGACTCACTCCATACCCGCGGGACGGCGCCGGAGATCCGGTCAGGACTCCGGCGGCGGCTCCGGATTCGCCGCCTCCTCCACCGCGCGGCGCAGCCGCGGCCACACCGCGGTGGCGAGACGAAGAAAGCGGGCCCGGGTGGTCGGCCGGTCCGCCAGGTACACCCAGGCGGCGCTGTCCGCCTTCTCCGCATTACAGGGCTGGCAGGCGGTTACCAGATTCCCCTCCGACCAGTCCCCTCCCTTCACCTGCGGCTCCACATGGTCGAGGGTAAGCTCCTCGGGCGGGAGGGTCCGGCCGCAGTAGACGCACCGGTACTCGTCGCGGGCCAGAATTCGCACCCGCTGCCGCTCCCGCCGGCTTCCGCGGCTCACGGGTGCCGGCGCGGCGTGCTCCTCCCGGGCAACACTATCCCGCGCTCACCACGAAGCCAGCCTCTCGGAGGGCGTTGGTCACGCTCTCCACATGGTCCCGTCCGCGGGTCTCCAGCGTGACGATCACCTCGGCCTCGTTCAGCCACAGCTCGCCGCTTCCGCGCCGGTGATCCAGCTCCAGCACGTTGGCCCCCGCCTCCGCCAGGAAGGCGGTAAGAGCCGCAAGGCTCCCGGGACGGTCGCTCATCCGAACGCGGAGGACGGCCAGACGCCCGTCCTCCATCAGCCCGCGATCGATGATGCGGGAAAGGAGGTTCACATCGATGTTCCCCCCGCTCATGACCATGACCACATGCTGGCCGGCGACTCCGGGGACCCGTTCGCGCAGGACCGCCGCCAGCGCGGCGGCCGCCGCACCCTCCGCCACCGTCTTCTCCCGCTCGAGGAGGAGGAGGACCGCGCTCGCGATCTCCTCCTCCGATACCGTCACCAGCTCGTCCACGTACTTCTCGATGAGAGGGAAGGTGTTTTCGCCGATGCGCCGCACGGCGATCCCGTCGGCGATGGTCTCCCCGAGCGGGACGGTAACGCGCTCGCCTGCCTCCCGCGCCGCGCCGGCTGCCGCGACCGTGGCCGCCTCCACTCCGACGACCCGCACCCCGGGGCGGCTCTCCTTGACCGCCATGGCAATGCCCGAAACGAGGCCCCCACCCCCCACCGGCACGACCACCACCGACATGTCCGGCACCTGATCCAAGAGCTCGAGCCCTACCGTGCCCTGTCCGGCGATCACTTCGAAATCGTCGAAGGGGTGGACCAGGGTGGCGCCCTCCTCGTTGCGGAGGCGCAAGGCCTCCTCCATCGCCTCATCGTAGATGGCCCCCTTCAGGATCACGCGCGCCCCGTACCCCCGGGTGTTCGACACCTTGACCAGCGGCGTCCGCTCCGGCATGACGATGGTCGCCGGAATTCCGAGCCTGCCGGCGTGGAAGGCCACTCCCTGGGCATGATTTCCGGCGCTCGCCGCCACCACGCCCTTCGCTCTCGCCGCGGGGTCGATCGAGAGCATCCGGTTCAACGCGCCCCGCTCCTTGAAGGACCCGGTCCGCTGCAGATTCTCGAACTTGAACGAGGCACGCCCGCCGAACATCTCCCCGAACGCCTCGGAGGGAGTGCACGGGGTCAGGACGACATGATCCCGGATCCGGCCGCGTGCCTCTTCAATGTGTCGTAGCTCGATCATGGGATGCGCTGTGTGCGCCTGATTGTGGCAGGACATCCTAGTTGATACACTTCGCATTCCAGGGGGGCAAGCAGCCCCGCGACTCGCACGACCGGCTCCTCCGCCCGTGGGCAACCGCTTCGATCTCGAGCTCCTCCGTCATCGCCTGCGCGCCCGGCCGGGGAGCGATCCGGGGCACCCCGCCGGCTGCGCCGCGGTGGCGCTCATCATCTCCCTCGACCCTGAGCCGTCCCTCCTCCTGATTCGCCGGGCGGAGCGCGCGGGCGATCCGTGGTCGGGGCATGTCGCCTTCCCGGGAGGACGGTGGGAGCCGGGAGATGCGACGCTCGTGGAGACGGCCGCCCGGGAAGCCGAGGAGGAGGTGGGCATTCCGCGCGTCGAGCTGGGGGATCCGATCGGGACGCTGGGAACCGTGATCCCGTTCGGCGGGGTGAGAACGACTCTCCCCGTCCTTCCCACCGTCTTCGAGATTCCCTCCCCCGCTCCCACCCGCCCCAACCGCGAGGTGGCCGCGACCGTCTGGGCTCCCATCCGGCAGATCCTCGATCCGGCAAGCCGGGGGAGCTATCGCCACGTGAGTGAGGGCGGCGCATGGACGCGTCTGCCCAGCGTCATGGTGGAAGGTATGACGGTGTGGGGGCTGACCCACCGGATCCTCTGGCAGTTCCTCGAGCTCGGCACCGCAAGCCCATGAAGGGACGCGAAGCGGTCATCCTCGGCTGCGGCTATGTGGGGCTGCGCCTCGCACGCCTGCTCGCGGACGCCGGCTACCGGGTAACGGGGACCACCCGCGACCCGGACCGGTTCGACGAGATCCGAGCCGCGGGTGCACGGCCCGTGCTGATGGAGGCGGAGGAGCCGGAAAGCATTTCCCCACTCGCAGAGCTGGCGCCGGCCATTGTCTTCGACACCGTCCGGCCGCAGCGCCGGACGGGCGACGACTACTCCATTCGCGCCACGGAGAACCTGGCTGCGGAATTCAGCGGGGTGGGGCTGGAAGCGTACGTCCACCTGAGCGCGACCTCGGTCTACGGGCGGCGGAGCGGCGCCTGGACCGACGAGGAGACACCCCCCGACCCGGTTTCCCCCGTGGGGAAGGCGCGGCTCCGCATGGAGCGGCACCTCCTCGCACTGTCGGACACCGGTGTCCTCCCCGTCCGCATCTGTCGCGTACCAGGGATCTACGGACCGGGTCGGACGCTGCGCTCGCGGCTCGAGAGCGGCCGGTACACCCTGGTGGAGGGCGTCGATCAGTGGGTGTCGCGGATTCATGTGGACGACCTTGCCGCGGCGGTCGTGGCCGCCGCCACCCGGGGGCGGGACGGGCGGATCTACCTCCTCGCCGATGACGAGCCGACCCTCGCCCGGGACTACGCCCGGCTGACGGCCCGACTCCTGCGCCTACCGGAGCCCGGATCCCGGGATCCCGCCTCGCTCCGGGAGGAGCTCTCCTCGAGCGGGTTCGAGCGGCGAGTCTCGGCGCGGCGCTGCCGGAACCGGCGCATGCGGGAGGAGTTGGGCGTAGAGCTCCGCTATCCTACGGTCCGCGAAGGCGTTCCCGCGGCGCTCCGCGAGGAGGGAGCGCTCGCCTGAGATCGGCGGAGGCGACCCGCATCACCCAAACAACTCCACAGCGACCATCGGATGAGAGAGAGATCGTACGACTTCCTGAAGCGCCTCCTGGACACCCCCGGACCCTCCGGATTCGAGATCGGCGCCGCCCGCGTCTGGCGAAAGGAAATGGAGGATGTGGCGGACGAGGTCCGCGGCGACGTCAGCGGCAATTCCATCGCCACCCTGAAGGGAGGAGACGGTCCGCGGGTGATGCTCGCCGGGCACATCGACGAGATCGGCCTCATGATCGTCCATATCGACGACGACGGCTTCCTCTACGTCGACGGGATCGGCGGCTGGGATCCCCAGGTGCTGGTCGGACAGCGGGTGCGCCTCCTGACGAAGCAGGGGGAGGTGCCCGGGGTCATCGGCAAGAAGCCGATCCACCTCATGAAGCAGGAGGAGCGCACCAACGCTTCCAAGATGGAGGAGCTGTGGGTGGACGTGGGCGCCGACGGTCGGGACCGTGCCACGGAGATGGGGGTCAGGGTCGGCGACCCCGCCGTTCTCGACACCAGCTTCGTGGAGCTCGGGGGTGGCAAGATCGTGTCCCGCTCGATCGACAACCGGATCGGGGCGTTCGTGGTGGCCGAGGCGCTCCGACTCCTCGCCGAAGGCGACCGCCCCACCGCAGAGGTGTCGGCCGTTGCCACCTCCCAGGAGGAGATCGGCTCTCAAGGGGGCGGAGCCCGTTCGAGCGCCTTCTCCCTCGAGCCCGACATCGCTCTCGTCGTGGACGTGACCTTCGCGAGCGACGTCCCCGGGGTGGAGAAGAAGACGGTGGGAGACCATCGGATCGGGGGCGGGCCGGTGCTCTCGCGCGGCTCCTCCGTCCACCCGCTGGTGTTCGAGCGTCTCGCCGAGATCGCGGAGCGGGAGGACATCCCGGTCACCCTCCAGGCGAACGCCCGCCACAGCCGCACCGACGCGGACGCCATCTACCTCACGCGTGCGGGGGTGGCCACCGGGCTCGTCTCGGTCCCCAACCGGTACATGCACTCTCCGAACGAGCTGGTTTCCCTGGACGATCTGGAGGCCACCTCGCGCCTCCTGGCCGCTTTCTGCCGGGACCTGACCGCAGACACCGACTTCGTTCCCCGCTGATGTACACCATCGACGAGATCGTGGTACGCGCGCCGGTCGAGGCGTGCTTCCGTGCGGGCGCGGACGTGGAGCGGTGGCCCGAGATCCTTCCCCACTACCGGTGGGTCCGCTTCCAGCGAAAGGACGGCTTCGGGCGCGGACGGGTGGAGATGGCGGCGCAGCGCCACTTCGGTCGCCTTGCCTACCCTGTCTGGTGGGTGTCGGAGATGCACATCGACAAGGAACGTCCGGCGGTCATCTACCGTCATGTGGACGGGATCACGACCGGCATGGACGTGGAGTGGACCTTCCATCCCGAAGGAGAGGTGACGCGTGTGAGGATCGTCCACGACTGGCCGGAGGGGCCCCGCTGGCCCCTTCCCGGACTCGCCCGGCGAGGCGTTGCCGACCGGATCATCGGCCCGGTCTTCATCCACCATGTGGCGAGTCGAACGCTGCGCGGAATCCGCGAGCATCTGGAGGGAGATTGAGCCGCAACGTCCCGTCGGGAGGCCAACGTGTCGCCGTTACCGGGATCGGGTGCGTGACGCCCATCGGCAACGGCGTGCAAGGCCTCCGGGCGGGGCTGCGTGCCCGCCGCTCCATGGTCCGCGAGATCGATCGCTTCGACACCTCGCCCTTCCGCTCCCACATCGCCGCCCACGTCGACGATTTCGAGCCCCTCGACCATCTCGACCGGAAGCGTGCGAAGCGTCTGGACCGTTTCGCACAGTTCGCCGTCGCGTCCTCGCGCATGGCACTCGAGGACGCGGGCATCCCCGAGGGATCCCTCCCCGCGCAGCGGACCGCGGTCCAGATGGGAACCGCGCTCGGCGGCGTCGCCTATGCAGAGGGCCAGCTAATCGGCTTTCTAGAGAGCGGGGTTCGTGGCGTGGATCCGCTGGTGGCCCTCTCCGTCTTCGGAGGATCCGCCTCCTGCAACGTGGCCATCGAGTTCGGCTGCACGGGGCCGAACTCCACCAACGGAATGAGCTGCGCCTCCGGCGCCATGGCCGTGGGCGAGGCATGGCGTCTCATCCGCGACGGAGAGGCGGAGGTGGCGCTGGCCGGCGGGGTCGAGGCACCGCTGGCGCCGCTCTGCTACGGTGCATTCGCCATCATCCGGGCCATGTCGACGCGGAACGACGATCCCGCGACCGCTTCGCGTCCCTTTGACGCGGACCGGGACGGCTTCGTGATGGCGGAGGGCGCCGCGGTCATGGTGCTGGAGTCCTGGGAGCGAGCCGAGGCGCGGGGCGCCGACATCTACGCCGAGCTCCTCGGCTACGGTACCACCAACGACGGGATGCACATGACGGCGCCGCGCCCGGACGGCGCAGAGGCTGCCCGTGCCATGCGCATCGCCCTCGAGCGGGCTGGTACGGAGCCGGGGGAGGTCGATTACGTGAACGCGCACGGCTCCAGCACGCGGCTCAACGACTCCACGGAATCCATGGTGATCCGCTCGGTGCTGGGCGATGCCGCGGACGGGGTGGCCGTGAGCGGCACCAAGGGGTACCACGGCCACTCCCTGGGCGCGACCGGTGCCATCGAGATCGCCATCACCTCTCTCGCTATCCGGGACGGATGGATTCCCCCTACCCTGAATCTCGGGGAACGAGACCCCGCATGCGATCTTTCCTTCGTCACCGGGGAGGGGTGTGCGCGGCCGGTATCCCGAGCCATCACCAACTCTTTTGGATTCGGCGGCATCAACGCCTCCCTCGTTCTGGGGGGCTCGCGGTGAGCGGCAGGCCTGAGGTTCGGTGAGGGGCAGATGGATAGATCGGCGCGATCCCGCCTCCGAAGCGTCACGGATCTGCAACGATCCCGTTGACCATCTGCGGTATCCATATATATTTCATCAGTTATCAACACCCCATCGTCAGGAGCGGTCGGTATCGGATCCCTTTCGGGACTCCCCGCTCCCTCTCGTCATCCACCCGGGATGAGCCAAAATATGTTCCTGAGCTCTCGCGCCCTGGACTCGTTTGACCAGTATCTCCAAGACGTTGAGAAGTACCCCCTGATCGAAGACCCCCTGGAAGAGCGCCGCATCGCGGAAAAAGCACGTGCTGGAGACAAGGCCTCGGCAGAGCGCCTGGTTACCGCGAACCTCCGGTTCGTGATATCCTACGTGAAGAAGTATCAGGGCCGTGGCCTCGGGCTCGCGGAGCTCGTCTGCATCGGCAATGAAGGCCTCCTCAAGGCGGTAAAGAAGTTCGATCCCGACAAGGGGGTGAAGTTCATCTCCTACGCGGTGTGGTGGATCCGCCAGACCGTTCTGCAGGCGCTCGCGGAGCAGACCCGCTCGGTCCGCATCCCGCTCAATCAGAACTCCAATCTCGTACGCCTTTCCCGTACAGAGACGGCGCTCACCCAGTCGCTGGGCCGCACGCCGACTGACGAGGAGATCGCCAAGGAGATGGAGGAGCCGGTCGAAACGGTCCGTGCCCTCCGCCGTGTGGCGGCGAGCGAGCTGTCGCTCGATGCCCCCCTGGATCGCAGTGACCGCGACTCCGCCTCCTTCGGAGAGCGGTTCTCGGGACAGGAGCCGGATCAGATCGAGGAGGAGGTCGAGGCGGGTGCCCGCCGCGAGTTCCTAGAGAAGATGTTCGAGAAGTACCTCACCGAGCGCGAGTGCAAGATCCTCTACCTCTACTACGGGCTGGACGAGGGGGAGGAGCGTACTTTGGAGGAGATCGGCACCCTGCTCGGAGTGACGCGCGAGCGGATCCGGCAGATCCGCAACCGGGCGTTCGAGAAGCTCCGGGAGAGCCCCGACGGCGTGGCCCTCGAGGGATTCTGGGCCGTTCCCTGACAGGGCGGCGAAAGAGTGAACGAAAAAAGGGCGACCCCGGGGGGTCGCCCTTTTTTTTGCCATCGCCGCTCGGGTCAGCGCACACGGATCTGTCCCACCAGCTCCGGCATATCGGGCACGTTCAGGTGCATCCGGACCGAGTACACCCCCGCGGGAGTCGGCGTCTCCCCCCAGGCAGCCCTGACCTTCCACTGTTCCCGCAACTCCTCACCGGGTCCGATCCGGAAGGTGTCCGGCCGGGAAACGCATCCATTGTGCATCCCGTTCATCGGAACCGGATGCCCATCGGCGTAGGTCGCGGGATGGGCCAGGCATCGGGCGCGGCTGGTGAGCACCAGAGAGTCCGGACGCTGGTTGCGGAGACGGAGATCGATCTCGAAGGAGCCGCCGGGGTCGACGGCGCCCGGGGAGATCCGGAGCTCCACACCCACCTCGTCCATCTCGGTGGAGGCCGTCGTCTGTGGATCCGCCCCGAGCACACCCGTCACGCCGAACGCCACCAGAGTGACGACGAAGGCGGTCAGGAATACGAGCTTCGACACGGGACCGGAGGTGCGGTTCGAGGGTTTTCCACTATAAACGAATGAATCGGGCTCTTTCTGACGGAGCGTCATCCTCCCGGGAGCAGAAAAAGCCGGGGCCGACTCACGTCGGCCCCGGCTTCCAGTCCTCCCCGGCGGTGCTCCCCCGGTCGTATCAGGGAGATCGTGGCCCGAGGTCCACGGTCACACCGCCATGGGCAACCTCTGCGCCCGACACCCTCACGAGCGGGCGATCCGGGATGCGGATCTCAACGTCCTGCAGATGATCCGGGATCAGCAGCCGGTAGAGCACCTCATCCGAGCCGGCATCCCTGATGCGGAGCCCGTCGGGGAGGACGACCAGCTCCTCTTCTCCCGTACCTCCCACCACTTCCGCGATCGCCCGTTCTTCGGCGTGGACGTCGATCATGATCCTGCTTGCCCCCGGGACTCCCTCGATCTCGATGCGAAAGACGTCGGCCGGAACAGGGAAGGCGACGCGGGCGGAGGTGACCAGACCCGGATCGTCGGGAAGCTCCATGACCTCCACGGGCTCCTCCGTCCCCGCCACGAGAGTCACCAGCTCGGTCCACTGACCCGCCACCCATGCGCGGAGGTCCGGGGTAACGGTCGCCACGAAGCCCGCAAGCAGCACCACAACGGCGGCAACACGGAGCCAGGAAGGCATGCCCCCGGACCGGGCCGGAGCCGCACGATGGGGCGCCGGCGTCGGAAGGGAGGTGACTCCCGTGACCCCGGGATCACGATCGAGCTCGCGCAGCCCCTCCGCGACGATCTCCGACCACCCGCGGAGGTCAGCGTGCTTGCGACGGCAGACTAGGCAGCTCGAGAGATGGCTCTCGGCCTTCCCCCGTTCCGCCTCGTCGGCTTCGGCGTCGAGGAAGCGGACGATCTCTCCGTCCGTCAGGTGCATGTCCGCTTCCGTGAGCGTGTCGGTCATCCCAGTTCGTCAGGGTCCAGCGTGATCTCGTTCGCGAGCTTCTTCAGAGCTCGTGCGATGATGGTGCCAATGGACTTCGTCGTCGAATCGACCGCTTCCGCGATCTCCCGGTGCGTGAACCCCTCCTCGCGGAGGAGGAGCACCGTCCTGTCCCGCTCCGACAGGCGGTCGAGGGCGGTCCGCACCAGCCTGCGCCGCTCTTCCGCTTCCGCGGCATCGTCCGGACGCCGCGGCTGATGGCCGGTCAGCGTTTCCCGCGGGGTCTCCCGGATCAGCTCGAGCCGCCTCGTCCGAACCCGGGAGCCGTCCCGGACCAGGTTCGTGCCGACCTGGAAGAGCCAGGCGCGAACGTTGTCGTCCCGCGGCGGCCGTTCGGCGAGGCGGATGAAGGCCTCCTGCGCCGCATCCGACGCCGTGTCCGAATCACCGCACAAGCGCGTCAGGTATCTCACCAGATCGCCGTGGTACCGGGTGAACGCGCGTCCGACATTCACGTTCAGAACGCCACCCTGAATCCGAGGAGTGGCAGACGTGGCAGGCCGTTCACGAATCGATCCTCCACGATCCGGAAGGCCGTGCAGCGCGCCATGCTCGGCGGCGCCGGCTCGTCCAGGCACTCCGCCTCGCTCCCCTGGTACGTCACCGCGTTCCCCCGGTCCAACACGTTCCGCACCTGGAGATACGCGGTGATGTCCGCGAACCAGACCCGCGTAGTCCAGTCGACCATCAGGTCGGTGCTCATGTACATCGGACCGCGCTGGGCACCCGGTTGCCCGACCTGCACCGTGTCCTCCCCGACCACTCGCGTATACGGCGTTCCCGTTGCCGCGGTGAAGGCGGCGCCGAGCCGGAGATCGGGGACCACCCGGTATCCGGCGGTCGCGTCCACCGTATGCGTCCGGTCCGTCGGCGCGGGATAACGGTATCCGACTGCCGAAAGCTCCGAGAGCGCCGCCGCGTACGAGAAGGAGCCGGTCCACCGTCCGGTCAGCCGCCGTGCGGAAAGCTCCGCTCCGTACGCCGTGTTCCTCCCCGTTACGAAGAGCGGCCGGTTCAGGTAGAGGCCCGGCGTTGGATCCGGAACCGCCATTCCCGCGGCGGAGCGGTAGTACCCGTTCGCCGCCGCCACCCAGTTCGCTCCCATCCAGCGCTCGACCCCGAGGGTCCCGACGTCGGAGCGAATTACCGGGAAGTCATCTCCGGCCAACCCCCACAGGTAGCTGAGGTGCAGCTCCGGCCCGATCCCCCGCCCCGCCGCTGCGATCGCCTGCGTGTACTGGAAGCTTCGCCCCCACCCCGCGGTGATCGAGAGCTGCGGGTCCAGCGCGTACCGCATCGTGATACGCGGGGCGATGCGCACCCGCCCCTCTCCCCGCACCTCGGGGCCGGTCTCCAGCCTGACTCCCGTCTGGATCGCCGCGCGCTCCCCCGGCGTCCAGCGCCGCTCGCCCCAGAGCACCCCGTACCAGAGGTCGGAGCCCATCTCCACCCGCCTCGGGTGCAGCGTGCCGGCCTCGGCGACCACTCCCGCCGGCGCCATCCGGTTGGCCAGCGCCCGCGGCGGCGGATAGATCGGGCCATCGTAACGCACCTCCTGGCCCACCGCCCCGATCCCGACCGACCAGTCCGGCGGGGTGTCGTCCACCGTCCACGGGCTGAAGGTGGAGTTGGCGGTGACGTAATAGACCCGGTTGTCCGTGGGGCGCTCGGTGAAGTACGGCGAGGCCATATCCACCCCGATCCGCTCCTCTCCCTCCTCCCGGATGAGCGCCTCGAAGCCGCTCATCCCGACGGTGTGGCGCCCCTGCAACTCGCCGACGGGCCCTTCGAGCGTGATCCGCCCCCCGATGTTCCCCCACTGGGCGCGATTGCCCGTGATCAGCCCGGGGAGGTCACCCTCCAGATTGTCCCGCTCCCAGATCCCGCTCGCCTCCACCAGCCACCGGTCGGCGAACCGCAGGTCCAGCCGCCCGATCACGTCGGTGAAGGAGAAAGGCAGTTGCGGGTACTCGCCCTCGGAAAAGGCCTCCAGCGCCCGCGTCGCGAGGTCCAGATACGTCCTTCGGGCGGCGATCATCCAGCCGCCCTGGTCCGCGGGGAGCTCTCCGTCCATGGTGGCGCGCGCGCTCACGATAGAGACCTCCCCCGCGCCCCGGATCGGCCCATTTCTCCCCCCCGTCCGCGAGCGGAGGTCCAGCACGCCCGCCGCTCCCTCGCCGATCGAGGCGTCCCGCACACCGGGGTGGAAGAAGGCGGCTCCGATCGCGTCCGGATTCACCGACGAGACCAGCCACCCCGCATGCGTCGGATTGTACAGCGGAAGCCCATCGAAATAGACCCGCGTATGATCCCACGCCCCACCCCTCGTCCACATGACCGCCGTATAATCGTCCCGCGCCGAGACTCCCGGCAGGCGCTGCACGGCCCGGAAGATGTCCGTTTCCCCCAGCGTGACCGCCTCGACCACGTCTTCGTAGGTCAGAGCGCGGACGTCCGGCGCCATCAGGTGCCCCGGCCTCCCCGGTGTATCACCCACCCGCAGTGCGACGGGTGAAACCGCGGCGGCGTATCGGCTCAGGGCGAACGGGTTCTCCCGCTGCTGCACCACCCGAACCGGTGTCATCGCGATCGGGTGGATCTGCAGCCCCACCGACACCGTGGATCGGGAGATCCGCCGCAGATCGACCTCGATGGAGGTGGCGGAGTATCCGATCCGCCGGATGTGCACCCGGTACGTCCCCGGCGGAAGGTTCCCGAACCGGTACGAGCCATCCGGTCCCGTCAGGACCGAGCGCGATCGGTGCAGGAACGGTCCGCCCGCCCTGCCAGGCTGCATGAGCAGCCCCCCTTCCATCGGCTCGAGCACCACGGTGGCGCCGACCAGCGGGTCCGACGTCTCCGCGTCCACGATCTGGCCGACCAGCGTTCCGGGAAGCGTCCCCGGACCACGATCCTGTGCGGTCAGCGGTGCGGCCAGGAACAGCGCCCACACGAGCACGGCGCTGATGCCACCGAAGACGGCTCTGGGCATCGGGCGCGGCGCGCGAGCCTGGACACGAGTGAAGGCAGGACCGGATCGTCCATCTTCACTCGTTGCAGAACGATCGGGAAGGAAGAATTCTGACATGGGCGAGGGATTCGTCTCTCCGCGGGTCCTCATCTACAATATACCACGGAGGATCTCGCCAGGTCCCGGGGCTGCAATCACCCCCTCAGGCCGGGCGCCGGCACGCTGCCCGCGGGGGCGCCGGGAGAGTGCCAGGTCGAGGTCTGCCTGTTGTCGAGATGCCTGCCGAAGGGTACGGAGTTCCGCCCCCGTCCCGCAACAGCCCGGGCGCGAAGGGGAGGACGAGCCCCGGTTCCGTTGCTCAGGCAGCCGAGCGATCCATCCTCGCCGTCGCTCCCGCTTCTCGAGCCGTCGCCTCCCGCACCCATCCGACCCCGAGGCGGTACACCGTGCTGGTCGCCGTCTCCACCGCCGTCAGCTGCCGGGCCAGCATAGCGTGAAAATCCTTGCGACCCCAGAAATTGACATGACCCGGCGTTCCCCCGATCCGGAGCATGGTCAGGAGCGCGGCGAGCGTCCGGAAAACGGGCTCGCGGGGGACACTGACGAGTACCGCGCGCCGTGCCACGCGCCGGAGTTCCCCCAGCGCCCGCTCCGGATCGCTCAAATGCTCGAGAACCTGGCTGCAGACGACCAGATCGAACGCGTCGTCCGGAAAGGGGAGTGCGTAGCAGGATCCCGCCAGGAGGTTCGGCCGGCCGAGGAGCGTTCGATCCGCGAAGGCGACAGCCTCTGGTCGTACGTCCAGCCCGGTGATCTCGGGCGACAGCCCCCGTGAGTCGAGCCCCTGCAGGATCCGGAGCAGGAACCCCTCACCGCAGCCCACCTCCAGGACGGATTCGGGCTCGACGCGGTCGGCCATGTCGAGGAGGGACTCGTGGAAGAGGGCGAGGTGCTTCCGATAGAGGGGATTGGTCGGCTGGTACTTGCGGAAGTTTTCGGAATCGTACCCGGCGGCGTCGGCGTGCATGGGAAGCTGGGATGGGTTGGCAGGAACGGCGAACGGCCACTACAAGATTCCAGCCAGCAGGCTGTGGCCGAACAAAAGCCGAAACTAGTGGTAGGAGAAAGAATGAACGATCGAGCCCTTCCCATAATCCGCGCGCCGCGCGGCCGCGGCGCCGCGGGGAACCCGAAGAACCGATTCGAACGGCTGCACCTCGAGACGGACGCGGAGGTCCTCGCCGGGCGGGAGTCGGTCCCGACGCGCTTCTATCGAGACCCGAGCCGCTCCGCCATTACACGGAACGACAGCCCGGACGTCGGCTTCGAGTTCAGCCTGAATCCATACCGGGGGTGCGAGCACGGCTGCATCTACTGCTACGCGCGTCCCACACACGAGTATCTGGGTTGGAGTGCCGGTCTCGATTTCGAGAGTCGGATCCTGGTCAAGGAGAATGCGCCGGAGCTTCTCCGCGCCGAGCTCACCGCACCCCGCTGGAAACCGGCCACCATCGCTCTCAGCGGGGTCACCGACCCGTATCAGCCGGCCGACCGGACCCTCCAGGTGACCCGCCGCTGCCTCGAGGTGCTGGCAGAGTTCCGCAACCCCGTCTCCATCATCACCAAGAACCACCTCGTCACGCGGGATGTGGACATCCTCGGGGAGATGGCCTCGCACCGTGCGGCCAGGGTGAATCTCTCCATCACCTCCCTCGACAGGACGCTGCAGTCGCGCATGGAGCCTCGAACCGCCACACCCCAGCGCAGGCTGGAGGCGGTGCGCACGCTGAGCGGGGCGGGGATCCCGGTGGGGGTGATGGTGGCGCCGGTCATACCCGGCCTGACCGACCACGAGATCCCCTCCATCCTGGAGGCGGCGCGCGATGCGGGCGCAACGGCCGCGGGATTCGTCCTCCTGCGCCTCCCGCACGGCGTGTCCGAAATCTTCGCAGGGTGGCTCGAGCGGCACTATCCGAACCGGAGGGACAAGGTGCTGAACCGCGTCCGGGAGATGCGGGGCGGCACCCTCAACGACTCTCGCTTCGGAAGCCGCATGCGAGGGGAGGGAGTTTTCGCCGAGCAGGTACGCGCCCTCTTCGAGACGAGCTGCCGGCGTCTCGGCCTGAACGAGGCGCGCGCAACCCTCTCGACCGAGGCATTCCGGCGGCCCGCCAGAGGCGGGCAGCTCGGGCTCTTCGACGGATGACGCCGATCAATCCTCCACCGGCTCGAGATCCTGCCGCGCCGGGCCGGTCAGCACCTCCCCGGTCGGCGCGAATCGGGAGCCGTGGCACGGACAGTCCCAGCTGCGCTCGGTACCGTTCCAGTGGACCACGCATCCCAGGTGGCGGCAGGTGGCCGTGCGGAGGTGAAGCGTCCCCTCCTCGTCCCGATACGCTGCGACGCGCTTGCCGTTCCGGACCACGATTCCGCCCTCCCCCGGCCGGAGCTCGCCCGTCTCGGACACGTCCCCGGAGCTGACCCAGTCGGCGTACTGCCGGGCCACGTTGAGGTTCTCCTGCGCGTACGTTCCCGCTGCTCTTCCCCGGAATCGCGATGGGTCGTAGATCTCCCTCCACTCGTGGTCCTCTCCGTCGACGAGCGCGGGCAGGATCATTCCGGCGAGCGTACCGTGCGTCATGCCGTGTCCCGAATCGCCGGTGGAGAGGAAGACATTCTCGTTCTCCGGGTCGGCGCCGATGTGCCCGAGGCCGTCCATCGGCTCCCATACCTGGCCGGACCAGCGATGGACGACCTCCCCCACCCCTGGGATGTGCTCCCCGCTCCAGCGCTCCAGCGCTTCGAAGCGCTCCTGCCCGTCGTCCGCCTGTCCCGTCTTGTGATCGGCCCCGCCCACGATGATGTAGCTCCGTCCGCCATCGCGGGCGCGGCGGACGTAATGGTACGGCTCGGCGGTATCCCAGAGGAGGATGTCAGGAAAGTCGCTGCGACCCGGATCGAGGGCGATGGCGAATGTCCGGTAGGGGGCCTGCTTCGAATGGATCGCGATCCAGCTGCTGATCGGCGAGTTGGTGGTGATCACCGCCCGCGACGCGGACACGGTGTGACCGCCCGTCACGCCCAGCTCGACCGGGCTCCCCCCGCTCACCTCCTCGACGGCTGTGCCGGTGTGGATGCGGCCACCTCGGCGGAGAAAGGCCTCCTCGAGCCCGGCCAGGTAGGCGAGCGGGTGGAAGCGTCCCTGGCCACGGTAGCAGACGCTCGGGCCCGAGAAAGAGGCCACCGGCGCTGTCTTGATCAGCTCGACCTCGGCGCCGGCCGTCCGGGCGGCCCTCGCCTCCTCCCGCATGTCCTCGGGGGAGGCGTTCTCCGCCCGCACGAGGTAGCCGTCGAGCCGGTGGAAGTCGCATCCGATCTCCTCCTCCCGGACCCACCGCTCGATCTGGTCGATGGCGGCCGCGTGGCTCCGGTGCCCCGCTCGCGCCCGTTCCTTCCCATGGATCCGCACCAGACGGGGGAATCCCTCGTCGAGCGCGCTGGAGAGATGCGCGGTCGTCTGCCCCGTCTCCCCCGCCCCGATCATGGCCTTCTCCAGCAGCACGACCTGCCGTCCGCGCCGCGCCAGCGCGTAGGCGGTCGACAGGCCGGCGATCCCCGCGCCCACGACGCAGACCTCGGTGGAGACGGACTCGCGGAGCGGCTCGTGACGGTTCGGGAGCGGCGTCCAGACGGACCGGCTGCGTTCGGTGGTGGTCATGGCGGCGAGTGGCGGCTGAAGGATTCGGATGCGCCGCACGTTTCGGGAAGTTCCGTGCCCCGAGCCTGCGCGATCGGGCAATCCCCGATCTCCCCCTTCTCCCGAATGGTCAGAAGAGGTAGAGGGGATGCGTGTCCGGGTTCTTTCCGAAGCAGGTTACGTCCTCGATGCTCTCGATCTCCGGACCCCGGAGCAGCGCCCAGAGTGTCCGCTCAATGCCGATCCCGCCGCCGAAGGTCTCGGGAAAGGTGGAGCGGCCCTCCGCATCCGTGCGGCTCGCCACCAGGAGAAAAGGGCCGTAGCCGCCGAGCTCGTCGATGTTCTCGATCCTGCCGTCGCGGAAGACCGGTGCGGTCGGGATGATCCGGTTGTCCAGGAGCCGGGCGATGATCGGCTCGGCCAGCCACTCGCGAATGGCGCCGCTCAGCACCTCCCGCGCGGGCGTCACCGCTCCGCCCCGGCGCAGCTTCCCCTTCACACAGAGGTCGAAGTTGTAGACGTCGCGGCTCGGGAAGGAAGCGATCTCCCGACGGGTGCCGTCCCTGTTGAGGTACGGGTAGATGAGATCGTAGTTCTCCCGCATGAGGCCCCCGATCCAGAAGAACGGGCTCTCCGTCTCCGCGCCGAGCTTCTCCTCGATTCCCGACCGGCCATGCCGGGCGAGCCCTTCGTCGAGCCGGAAGACGGGGAAGGGATCGTCCGGGAGATCGATGGCCACCCCCAGCGCCTCGAGGTCCCCCTCGTTCCGCTCCAGCACGCGGGAGAGGCCTGCCCTGAACATCTCCTCGAAGAAGCGCATGGCCCGCTCGAAGTCGGCGCGCAAGATTTCACGGACCTCGTCCGGCCGGTCGTAGTAGTCGTCCAGCTGGACTCCCCGGTTCCGGCGGACCTCCACGTCGAGCTGGCTGAAGTCGATCAGGTATCGCCCCCGCTGCCCCCCGTCGGGAGAGGGAACCTCCAGCCGGATGTTGGGAGAATCGACCCAGACGCCCTGAATGCGGGGCCCGAGGCACGCCAGAAACTTGCTGTAGATCATGCTGTGGGTGGTGACGTAGCGCTGCCCCTTGTAGTCGATGGTGGGCGTGTGCTCCACGTCGTGGTTGAGCGGGTCGGTGACGAGGCTCATCTGCACCCGCTCCAGGTTGAGGAGCCCTGCACGCACCAGCGCCTCCTGCATCCCCGTGACGAACGAGGTACGGATGGCCATGACGTGGTAGAGGGCGTCCGATTTCCAGCGCTCCACGTAGTGGCGCTCGATGAAGTGGGCCATGGACGACCCGCTCATGTCGACGGCGGACTGGAAGTGGGAGAGCTGCTCGCCGATCTGGTCGTACGCTGAATCGTGCATGAGTCCGGAGGTGGGAGACGGAGGATGAAAAAAGCCCCCGACCTGCGCGCGGCAGGTCGGGGGCCCGGGAGCTCCCTCGCGGAGAGGAGCTACACGGCGATCCCGTCCCACGCGCGCGGGGCGCAGGGGAGATTGCCGGAATTGTTCCGCGCCAGCGGGTATGCGCTCATGGTCGAGTCGGTCCGGCGTTCGCGCGGAGAGCGAGAGCCCCGCTCCGGCAAGATTACGATGCGGTCCCGCGGTTCACAAGGGACCAGAGGGAGCGCGATGGCGGAGCGGACGCGCCGAAAACCGCGGGCAATAAGGGCTATCGTCCGAGCACCCCGCTATCACGCCTCGGTCTTCACCTCCGGCCGAAGCTGCCGCGTGTGGTGCTCGATGTGCCGCGCCGTAAAGCGCAACGCCTCCTCCGCCGACATCCCTCCGAAGTAGGGGTGCGTCAGCCCGAGGCGGGAGCGCCGGCCGGCCGCCTCGAACAGCGCCTGGACCAGCCGATCCGCTCCGGACCGGAACCGTTCGATCGTCTCCGCCCGCGGGGCGAGCGGCCCCTCGGGCCGCGCCTCACGAGGCGCGCGCGCACCGGCCGGAAAGCGTCCACCGGCCAGGAGCCAGGGCTTCAGGGTCAAGCGGAGGAGGAGTCGCATCCAGGGCGGAGCGCGGAGCCGCATGGGGGGACCGCCCTCCAGCTCCCGGAGGACGGCCTCGTCGGCCATACGGAGGTGGGTGACGATCTCGGTGGGTGACCATCTGCCCGGCGCCACCGGTCGTGACCAGGAGGCAGCGTCCAGCTCCCGGGCGGCCGCCAGCAGCTCGGCGACCGCACGACGGTGAAGCGTCCGGGCCTCTTCCCGCCCGATACGCAGCCGGATCATCGAACGGCGGAGCCCGCCGTCACTGGTTCGGATCTCAGAGCGCTCCCTCCGCCCGGAGCCTCTCCACGAGCCTGGGCATCACCGCCTCCAACATCCCGGTCTCCGCTTCGAAGACCTCCTGTGATTCCAGGTCGAAGTGACAGAGGGTGCCGAGGGCGCGGCCGTCGGGGTCGCGCAGTGGAACGCCGCAGTAGGAGAGGGTTGACTCGCGGGAGGGGTGGTCGCGCAGCTCTTCATCCTCCCGTGCGTTCCCGGTCCGGAACGGTCTGTCCCGCCCCACCACGATGGAGCAGTAGGATTCGCGCATGGGCACATCTCCCCCCACCTCCAGCCGTGGATTCTCCCGGTCGAAGAGGTGGATGTTACGCATGCGGGGAGGATCGTGCCGGTAGACCCCGGTGAAGCGATGCGGAATGCGCGCGTTCAGGAATTCGAGCGCGCCGTGCACTCCCGAACGGGAGAGCACCTCGTCGAACGCCTGCACGACCTCGTTCCGATCGTCGCTCGCCACGTCGTTTCCGGGGCTGGAGGTGGGTAAACCGAGAGCCAAACCCTTCGATGCAATTACCGAACGAGCTGGTCCAGATCGCGCAGCGGGAGCGCACGGCGGCGGAGACGCGCGCCGAGCAGCACTCCGGTGACGCCGACCAGCGGGTTGAGGAGGGCGAGCCAGACCGGCTGGCGCGCGTTGGCCATCGCCTCGGTCGCATCGACCGTCTCCTCACGGGGCGGCGGCTCCTCCTCCCCACGGGTCAGCGCAGGCATGGCGGCCGCCATCCCCAGGATCACCACGATCCCCGCCAGAACGCGCGGCGCGATCCGGCTGCGGGCGAAGATGATGGAGATCCATCCTCCTCCCAGCGCGGCGATGAAACCGAGAAGGAGGCTCGTCACCGCCCAGGCGATGCTTACCTCGTAGCTCCCCGGCCGGAAGGCATCCTCCGCCCCCATCAGCTGGAAGGCGAGGGAGAAGGTGCCAAAGACGACCAGCGCCATGGCCAGGTAACCGACGACGACACCTCCTGCGAGTCGCAGCATGGATCCTTTTCCGGGTCAAAGAGCTCTGCCGTTGGCTGCCGGTTCGGCTCAGCCCTGCCGCTCCACCTCCAGTCCCGCCTCGAGCGCCTTGCCGATTCGGGCGCGGCTCTCGTTGAGGTGGGCGCGGGTGTAGTCGTCGAGCCTGCCACCGCCCGCGAGGGCACGACGAAGCCGCCCATCCAGATCGGAGAGACGATCCCGTGTCACGGCGCGGGCATCGGCCGGCATGCGGTCCGAGGGCTCGGTGACGATCTCGGTCATACGGTCGAGGTAGGCGCGCTGCAGATCCCGGCGCTGTGCGTTCACATTCTGCGGCCCGGTCCACACCTCCCCCCACACGGAGCGCGTGATGCGTGTCAGCATCTCCGGAATGGGGAGCGTCCCCTCCGGACCGAACTTCATCTCGGCGTCCCGGATGCGGGCGAAGACGAGCGGCTGGGTCAGCTGCGCCAGGAGCGACGCCTGCACCCCCAGCACCTCCTCGTGGAAGGGAAAATCGATCCTGCCCCGCAGGTTGTTCTGCTGACCCCAGTGGGACCAGCGGTCGGCGCCGAGGGAGCCGAGCAGCTCCGAGGGTACCACGAACGCCTGCTGTCCGAATGCGTACCGATCGAGGAAGTCGAGCGCCTCGATCTGCTTCGAACGCGGAATGGCCGCGAAGGGCCCGCGGCTTCCCGGATCCCCGACCCGGTCCCGGTACTGGTGCTGCCCGCCCACGTAGCGGACGGCCACCGAAAGTGTGCGGGAGTACTGCATGAGCAGCGTCCGGAAGGCGTCGGTGAGGTCGGCGTAGCGGGTGTTGTCCGCCAGCACGTGATCGGCAAGGGTGGGCCAGAGCCCCTCGATCATCTCGATCCGCTCAGCACCCCAGATAAGGGGGTCACTGCTCAGGTGATAGACCGCCACGTGCGGATCGAGCGCCCCCGGCCCCCGCGCGTCCTCGTCGGTGCCGTACGCATGTCCAGAATCGGCGGCGCGGCGCGCGATCTCGGCGGCCCGATCGTCGTCCGGCGTGTACCCGTAGGCGATGGCCCAGCGGTCGTACGAGCCGACCCCGGGGTTGTAGAAGTACCCCGGCTCGGTGCCCTGCGGGGCGATGTTGATGGAGGGATATTCCATCACCGAGCTGTAGATGCCGCGCTCCTCCGCCCACCGCGGGTCGTGGAGCCTCTCGTGGGGGGTGTCGGTGGATGATCGGAAGTTGTGACGGAGTCCCAGGGTATGTCCCACCTCGTGCATCGTCACCCAGCGGAGGGCCTGGCCTACGTACTCGGCCGGGACCTCGTCGCGCGGGCCGATCTCCCCCCGTCCAGCCAGGGTGGCCCGGAGGAGCGCGCCCTGGGCACCGAGCTCGGCACCGAGCATCTCCATCTCTCCGCCCCGCGCCAGCATCTCCAGCTCCTCCTCGGTGGCGTTCAGCGCCTGCTCGAGGGCGGCGACCGGACTCACCTCGGTTCGCCAGGCGCGCTTGAAGCCGCGCACCATGTTCGCTTCGTAGAGCTGGTCGGATGCGATGATCTCCCCCGTGCGCGGATCGACGATCGACGGGCCGATGGCGCCGTAGCTCGGCTGGTCCGAGGTGCTCCAGCGGAGCGTCGGATAGCGGATGTCCTCCGGGTCTGCATCCTCCGGAAGCATCTCCGCCCGCACCGCGTCCTTGAAGCCGGCCTGTTCGAAGGCGGAGTTCCACGCCTCGACCCCCTCCTTCATCCAGGGCCGGTATTCCTCGGGAATCGAGCGGTCGAGGTAGTAGACGATCGGCTTCACGGGGTAGACGAGGCCGTTGCCGGCCGGCTCGCCAGGCTCAAGCCGCCACCGGTTCACGTGTCGGACGAAGAACTCGTCGTCGTCCCGCGAGAAGTCCTTGTGGACCGTCATGAAATAGCCGACGCGGTCGTCCGCCAGCCGCGGCGTCATCGGCACCTCGGGAAGCTCCGCAAAGGTGTAGTGGATGGAGA
>SKRI01000020.1 GCA_007118565.1 Gemmatimonadota bacterium
ACGCTCGCCTGCGCCCTGGTGGCGGTGAAGCTGCGGGAGGAGCTCGGGGTCCGAACGGCCCATGTGGAGGCAGGCCTCCGCAGCCGCGACTGGCGGATGCCGGAGGAGGTGAACCGGGTGATCACCGACCGGATCTCCGACCTGCTGCTGACGCCCAGCCACGACGCGCACCCCAACCTGGCGGCCGAGGGGATCCCGGAGGAGCGGATCCGCTTCGTGGGGAACGTCATGATCGACACCCTCCTGCACCAGCGGGAGCGTGCGCGCGCGGAGGGGATCCTGGAGCGGCTGGAGCTCGAGCGGGGGAGGTACGCGCTGGCGACGCTGCACCGCCCCTCCAACGTGGACGACCCCGACGCGCTCCGCGAGGTGCTGGCCGGGTTCGACCGGATCGCGGCGGAGATGCCCCTCGTGCTGCCCATCCACCCGCGGACGCGGAAGCAGGTGGCGGAGTTCGGGCTGAACGGAGAAATGGAGCGGCTTACCGTAATCGAGCCGGTGGGCTACCGGGAGATGGTGGCGCTCACCGAGGGTGCGGCCGCGGTGCTCACCGACTCCGGCGGGCTCCAGGAGGAGACGACGGCGCTGGGGGTGCCCTGCGTGACGCTCCGCGAGCAGACCGAGCGGCCGGTGACGATCGACGAGGGGACGAACCGGCTGGCGCCCTGGCCGCTCACCGCGGACGGCATCGAGGAGAGCTTCCGGGAGGCGATGGATGCCCGCCGGGACGAGTTCTCACCGCCCGACGGGTGGGACGGAGGCGCGGCCGAGCGGATCGTCGGGGTGCTGGAGGAGCTCCGCGCCGAGGCGAAGAGCCCCGTTCCGGCGTAGCGGCAGAGCTCAGGCGGCCGCGGCAGCCGACCGCTCGATGACCTCCTCCACGAAGGCCTGCCGGATCGTCTGGAAGGCGCCTGCCTCGCGCAGCTCGCCCGGGGTCATCGGCACCGCCCGCCGCAGGACGCGCCGGAGCGCCTGGTCCGAGCCGTAGCCGCAGGCGAGCGCCACCGAGAGCACGGTGTGCGCGGGGTCGTCGAGGAGCATCCCCGCCTGCAGCGCCTTCATCCAGCCGATGAGCGTCTGCGGGGAGGGGAGATGGCTCGCCGCGCACCACCGCCGCAGGGTCGAGCCGTCCATCTCCATCGATCGCGCCAGCGCCGAGGCGCTGCCGCCTTCCATCGCCAACTCGAGCGCCGACTCCAGAATCACCCGGCTGCGTCCGGTGAGCGGGGCGGTCGACTCCCCGCGGAAGAGCGCCGTCAGCGGTCGCGCGCGGGCATTGCGGATGCGGCGCAGGAGCGCGGGCTCCGACATCTCCTCTTCCAGGTCGATCACGTCGATCACCCCCCACTCGGCGAGGGTCACGACGTGCGCCAGATCACCTCGGCCCGGCTCCATGGCCGCGAGGACGGTGAGGGAGGGGAAGCTCGCGAGCATGTTCCGCAGCTTCCGGGAGGGCGCATGGTGCCCGTTTTCGAAGTACGGGTCCACCACCACCACGGTGGCCGGGGAGATGGATGCCACCTCGGCCCTCAGCTCCCCCCAGCTCTCGACGAAGCGGATCTGCGCCTCGACCTGGGTGACGCGGCGCAGCCGATCATGAAGCTCCTCGTTCCGATGGAGCACGAGGATCGAGCGCCCGCGCGGAAGCGGGGAGATGGCCTGCCGGTGAAAGCCGGCGGGACGGCTGGATCTGCTGGCCACGTCTGCACCTGTTCTGGCTTCCGGCCGGCGGTGGCGATCCCACCCCGACCGGGAGGCTGCACGGAAATGCTGTAAAAGGAATGTACAATCTTTTCCCGCGGTCGAACAAGTCGGAGACGGAACGGAAGGGTCCCTGCTCAGGTAGACAAAAGGAGCAGCTCGCGATGCCCGAGAAAGATTCTTTCAGCGGTGGGG
The DNA here is from genome assembly GCA_007118565.1 of Gemmatimonadota bacterium. Classification (GTDB taxonomy): domain Bacteria; phylum Gemmatimonadota; class Gemmatimonadetes; order Longimicrobiales; family Longimicrobiaceae; genus SKRI01. Next base: position 1,897 of record SKRI01000020.1, read on the forward strand.
TGACGGTGGACGAGAAGCAGATCCCGGACGAAGAGTGGCGCCGGCGGCTGAGCCCGGAGGAGTACCGGATTGCCCGCGAGGGAGGAACGGAGCGCGCATTCACTGGCGCGCACTGGGACCGGCACGAGGCGGGTACCTACCGCTGCGTCTGCTGCGGCGAGCCGCTCTTCGGCTCCGACGAGAAGTACGATTCGGGATCCGGCTGGCCCAGCTTCTACGCGCCGGTGGAGGGGGCTCCGGTCCGCGAGGTCGAGGACCGCTCGCTCGGAATGATCCGCACGGAGGTCCGCTGTGGCCGGTGCGAGGCGCACCTCGGCCACCTCTTTCCGGACGGTCCGCAGCCCACGGGACAGCGCTACTGTCTCAACTCGGCGGCCCTTCGTTTCGACGACGCAAAGCGGGCCGACGCGGAGGAAGAAAAAGGGGTTGACGCTCCCGAAAAACGCTGATACCTTTGATGCTTCCGGCGCGGATGTAGTTAAGTGCCGCTGCGCCCCGTTCGTCTAGTGGCCTAGGACGCCGCCCTCTCACGGCGGAAACAGGGGTTCGACTCCCCTACGGGGTATCGGTGCGGGTCTTGCGACCCGTGAGGAACATATCGCGGGGTGGAGCAGCCAGGTAGCTCGTCGGGCTCATAACCCGAAGGTCGCGGGTTCGAATCCCGCCCCCGCTATCGTCAGGAAGAAGATGCCGCGGAAACGCGGCATTTTTTGACACCAATATGGGTCTCGCCATCAATCGGCGAGGCGGAATCGGGAGGTACTGGGTCAGGGCCCCGCAGGCAGCAGCCCACCTTCCGACGCGGGTGCGGACAACCTCCGGCCCGCGTTAGGTCGATTAGCTCAGTTGGTTAGAGCGCTCGCCTCACATGCGAGAGGTCGGAGGTTCGAGTCCTCCATCGACCACTACCCCGAAAAGCGCGTCCCGCTGCGACATTCGCGACGGGACGCGCTTTTTCGTGGGCCTGATTTCGGCGAATTTCGCCGAAGATCCCCCGAAAACCCCCCAAACGGTCACAGAACGGTCACAAGGGACCCGGGGGAAGCCATGCAGGATCCGATCGAGGGACGCATCTACACGCGCCGCGGCGGGCGCTTCTACGCCGACTTTCGCGACTTGGCCGCGGTGGGCGGCCGCCAGGAGGCGCTCAAGCCGCCGGGATTCACCCGGGCGACGGTCGATCCGGAGGAGGCGAGGCGGCTGGCCGAGCGTCGGATGGCCGAGCTCGAGGCGCTCAGGGTGACGCCGGCGTCACGGCGGCAGCTGCCCCGCACCCTCGTCGCCTACGGGGAGCACCACGTGCGCGCGCTCCGCACGGAGGACCGGGTCACGGAGCAGTGGCTCGAGAACATCGGCCGTCACCTGGCGGCGGCGCGAGAATTCTTCGGCGACGGCGCTTCGCTGGCGGAGATCGACCCCGCGCGGGTGCGCAGCTATCAGCACGCGCTGGCGGGCCGCCCGAACGGACGCGGCGGCACGCTGGGCGGAGGAAGCCAGCGGCAGTACCTGGCCACCCTCAGCGCGCTCTACGCACGCGCCATCGAGGAGGGCGTGCCGGGCGTGGTCCGGAACCCCGTCGCGCAGCTCCGGCACAAGCCCCGGGCCCGCCGGCGGGAGGCCGACTTCCTGGAGGTCTGGGAGGCAGCGCTCCTGATCCGCGCGGCGGAGACGCTCCGCCGGGCGCGGGACGATGGCAGCGAGACGCCGGGGCTGGGCGCCATCGTCGCCACCTACCTCCTGACGGGCGCGCGGAGCCAGGAGGTGCGCGGGCTCGAGGTCGGAGACGTGAGCTTCGAGCGACGGCGCATCTTCATCCGCAACAACGCCCACCGCCGGCTCAAGACGCTTCCATCGGCGCGGCCGGTTCCGCTCTGGCCACAGCTCGAGTCAATCCTCCGGGCGCACCTCGAGGCGCGCGGGTGGCCGCGGACCGGGCTCCTCTTTCCGCGGAGCGAGTCGGAGCCGGAGGCGATGATCACCGACCTCCGGCGGGCGCTCGATGCCGCCGGCGCGCGGATCGGGATGCCGGAGGGGCGGGTGCGCACGCTGCTCTTCCGACACAGCTACTGCGCCGCCCGCCTCCAGAGCGTCGACGGGGCGGGGTACCCAGTCGCGACCGAGGCGGTGAGCCGCGAGATGGGGCACGGCGGCCGGCAGATGGTCGAGCGGATCTACGGCCATGTGGCGGGTGCCCCGCACCGGAGCGACGTGGTCGAGTACCGCCTTCCCTCCCCGCTCACGGATCTTCAGCGAGACGGACGGGTGGTCGTAGCCGCGGAAGTGGGTCTCGACCCGGTCCCAGCGGCCGTCCTCCCCGCGCACGTGCGGGACGATGTGCGTTCCGAGTCGGGCGCCCGTGTAGTTCTTGATCCGGAGGCCGTCGCTCAGCAGGATGGCGGTAACCAGGTAGCGGATGAGCCACTTCCCGTACTCCCGCCTGGCCGCCGCTGTGGCCCGGGAGCCTTCGCTCCCCCGCAGCAGTCGCCCGTGATAGGCAGCCCGTCGCCGCAGGACCTCACATCGCAAGGCGGGAAGGCCGATCGCAACGGCGACGGGGTAGGTCAGCACGCGGATGATCCGCGTCTTGTCCTTCGCTCCTTTCGTCTGCGCGCGCCTCTCGAGCATCTTCATCTCCCGCTCGAGCCGCTTCCAAGACGCTTCGAAGCGCAACTGCTTGTCCGGATCACGGGTCCAGTGCTCGCGGTAGAGGCGCTCGGTCATCCGGTAGAGGTTCTCGAACTCCAGCCGGACCGCCTGGGGCAGGAACGGAACTTCGTCGTCGGCCGCATGGTGTGCCGAGAGCGGGCTCCGCTCGGACGCCAGCCGAGCGGAATCCCGCAGGACCTCGACGAGGCGCGGGACCGTCTCGCACTGCTGCGAGGGGCCTCCGAAATCCTCGGCGAGGAGGTCATCTTCCACGCTATCCCGGATCGACCGCTCATCCGTCGCGAGCCAGATGTCGAGTAGGGTCGCCTCTCGCGGATCGAATCCGGTGCGGATCAGGCCGGCGATGACGCGGCCAATGCCCTGCCGCTGCTTCGTGCGCCAGCTCCGGCTCCGCTTCGCCTGCTCGGGATGGTCCAGATAACGTTCCAGCAGCCTGGCCACCTTCGGGGCGAGGCGAAGAAGGAGATCGGTCGAGGAGAGATCGGCGGAAGCCTCCGTGGACCCCGCCTCTGCTAGCCGATCCTCAAGGTCGTCGAGGGCACGCAGGCCCCGCTCCCCACGCGGGCATGGCAAGGTGAGGCGGGGCAGCGCTCCGGCTGCAGCAGGATCGCTCTCGCCGAGCGCGCACCGAGCTTTTTCATAGATGCCGCGTCGCGTAGTCGGCCGGCCGGGTGAGACCGTGCTCCTCGGCATAGCGCTGCGCGTGCTCCGGCAGGCTCTCCGCGTATGGGCAGATGTCGATGGAGTCCAGGTCGGAGCGACCGGTGGCGCGCCCAAGGGCATTGCGCACCGCGGAGAGGATGACGCGCCGCTGCCCGGTGCTCACCGAGCGCGTGGCGGCCTCGAACCGCTCAAGGGATTCTTGGAAGGTCATGATCGTTACGGACGATGCCGTGTGCGGAGCTGTGCAGGGATGTGTGAAGCGGGAAAAACCGGAGGGATTACGGGAGGGGAAGCCGAGGAAAGAACCCCAAGTCCCGGGGAAACGACCCGTAACGGGGAGGCGGGGGCGGTATGCGAAGGTGTACGGAGCCGTCTAAGGCTGTACTGCGGAAGGGGTTGGGGAGGAAGTGACCGTGCGGAGCGGCCGTGCGCTTACCTACGCCTCGTCCGTAACGCCGAATCCGCGGAATCCCGCTGGTCACAATCAGGATGTCCAGGGGTTGCACGCGGCGTCAACGGCGCTGGTTCAGTCGAGGTGGGACCAGGACATCGGCAGAGCTATTCCTCGGCGTTGGCGTGACTGATCCACCATTTAGAGCGGGGCGGCGGCAGGGAAGGGAGGTGCCGCCACAGCACCGCCATCCGTCGGACCAATCGATCTGC